>DITO01000229.1:10416-29102 GCA_002422065.1 Erysipelotrichaceae bacterium UBA6182
TTTCTAATATCTAGATTAAATCGTTGTCCTAATCCTTCTTTGGTTTGTACTAATAAATCACTGCGATCTTCTATAACTCCTGAAATATGATAGGGAAGTCCACAATTCGCAAATGAAATGTATTCATCTTTTTCAAACATAATAATTTGTGCATCTTCATTTAGACGACGTAGTCGAGCTGCAGCGGTTGCGCCTCCAGCGACACCGCCTATAATAATAATCTTCATCAATGGTTTCTCCTTAGTAGTGACTTGACTTGATCAAAGAGTAAATAGTCAGCTTCAAGCCAAGGGATGGATGTAAGCTCTGCTTCACTGAGCCATAATACATCATCATGGACGCTTAAACTGATATCGTATTCATTGACATTACAATGATACGCATGCAAAGTAATGACAAAATCATCATAAGCATAGCGAATAGTATCTACATACGATATCAAATCAACCGTCACTGATATTTCCTCTTGGCATTCACGAATGAGTGCTTGAGCATGACTTTCATTGGCTTCAATTTTCCCACCCACAAACTCGTAGAAGCCTGCATATTTGCCATGATTACGACGAAATGCTCCTACTTTTTGGTTGTGAATAAAGATTGCTGCTACTCCAGTGAAATGTTTCATATCTTTGACCTGTCTTATTGTATCACTCTATGGAATCACTTTAAAGCGTTTTGAGATAAAAATTCAAGAAATGTCCCAAACTAAGAAAGAAGAGAAAAGGAATCATAGTTCTTTGGTTAAAAAGAGCATGAATTAGTGCAAGAGAAGATGCAATCAATAGTATAAAACACCATTCATGAAAAGATCTTGTTAGCAACATAATCAACAAAACGTCACGATCAGCAGAACCCATTATTTCTGTAAGGACACAAACCACTAAAAATAGTGTAATGATACCAAAACTAAAAGGATTGATATGATGAAATGGAAAACATAAAAGCGAGATAACTAATAATAACCATAAATCAATTTCACGTACACTAAAGGTGTGGGCATCATCCCATCCAAGTTTTATCCAAATCATCCAATAAAAAAGCATGGTTAATTCCATGCTTTAATATTGATCTTATCTACTTAGATTCCTTTTGGTATTTAACAATGGGTACACGAGCGGCTAATACATCATCAACACGTTTCACAGGAGTTGTGTAAGGTGCATTTTGAAGATAACTAGGATCTTCTATCATCTTCTGGTAAAGCATTTTAAAGAGTGCAATGGCTTCGTCTAAAGTTGACTTGCTTTCTGTTTCATTTGGTTCAATCATTAATGCTTCATGAACTATTTGAGGGAAATACATGGTTGGTGGATGCATATTGAAATCAAGCATTGCTTTTGATAAATCTTTAGCACTCACATGATAGATATCTTTTTCTTTTTCAAGAGTAAGTACAAATTCATGCATGCAAATCTGAGGATAAGCAACAGTAAATATATCACTGAGATGATGCATCATATAGTTAGCATTAAGAATTGCTACTTTTGATACTTCAGTAAGTCCTTTTCCATTGAATAAGATGTAAGTAAGGGCACGCATCGTTGTTAAGAAATTACCGTGAAATGAGCGCATCCGTCCAATACTATGTGTTGGAGCAAAGGATAATGAATCAGGTTGTTCTCTTAAGTAAGAACCTTTTGGTAAGAATGGAGTTAGGAACTTTTTGACTCCGACTGGTCCTGAACCAGGACCACCACCACCATGTGGGGTAGAGAATGTTTTATGTAGATTTAAATGGACTACATCAAATCCCATATCTCCAGGACGTGATAGTCCCATGATAGCATTTAAGTTAGCTCCATCATAATAGAGTAAACCACCTGCATCATGAACTAAATCAGCAATCGCTTTAATGTTAGGATCAAAGAGTCCTAATGTATTTGGATTAGTTAACATGAGGGCTGCTGTGGTCTCATCCACAAGAGATTTTAATGCTTCAAAATCAACACCGCCATTAGCATCAGACTTCACCGTAACAACATCAAATCCAGCCATAACAGCACTTGCTGGATTCGTACCATGAGCAGCATCAGGAACTATGACTTTAGTACGTTTTGCATCATTATTAGCACGATGATAAGCAGCAATAATAAGCATACCTGTAAACTCACCATGAGCTCCTGCAGCAGGTTGAAGTGTGAACTCATCCATGCCACATATCTCACTTAAAGCATCTTGCAGGTGTCTCATTGCTTTGAGATTACCTTGGACACTCCATGATGGTTGATATGGATGAGTCTTCGCAAAACCTTCAAGACTTGCGACATCTTCATTGAGTTTAGGATTATATTTCATTGTACAAGATCCTAAAGGATAGAAACCTGTATCAACACCATGAGCCATTCTTGATAAACCAATATAATGGCGAACTAAATCGATTTCTGCAATTTCAGGAAGATCAGGGAGCGATTGAGCTTCAAAATCCTTGAAATCTACATCTTGACATGAAGATGAAGGAAACGTTACTGCACGATGTCCAGTAGCACTAAGTTCAAAAATAAGTTTAGCCATGGTTCACCTCCGCTAGCATGGTCACAATGTCATCAAGTTTTTGATCACTTGTTGTTTCACTGACGCACCATAACATATGTTTGTCATCAAGAATTAAACCACTTAAGATACCATGTTTTGCTAAAGAGGATTCAATCAGTGAAGTTGAAACTGGAGTTGTTGTTACAAATTCATGAAAGAACTCATGAGGATAGGTAAGTTTATATCCAATGGACTCAAGTTTGCGAGCTAAAGTATGGGCTTTGTTAGCACATTGTGTTGCTACTTCTTTTAAACCGACAGGTCCAATAGAAGATAGATACATCGCTGCGGTCAAAGCACAATGAGCTTGGTTTGAGCAAATACTACTTGTTGCTTTTTCACGTCGAATATGTTGTTCACGTGCTTGTAATGTGAGTGTAAATGCTCTTTGTCCTTCAGAATCTAGTGTTTGTCCAACAATTCGACCCGGCAAGCGACGCACATACTTATCACTCGTACACATAAAGCCAAGATAAGGTCCTCCAAAGGCAAGATTTAATCCAAAAGGTTGAGCTTCACCAACCACAATATCTGCTCCATATGATCCTGGATTGGCAAGTCGACCTAAAGTCATAGGATTTACGGAAACGATAAATTTAACTTTTGAATCAGTAATGCTTTGGCGAATTGAAGACACATCCTCAAGGATTCCAAAGTAATTAGGATGTTGCACCAAGACTGCACATACAGACTCATCAAGTTGCTCCTTCAAAGAATCCAAAGATGTTTGTCCGTCATTGAGTTCAATCATCTTGATCGTGACATCAAGTTCTTGGACATAAGTTCTAATGACTTCAATGGTCTCTGGGTGAAGCGCATTTGATAATAAGACGGTTCTTCTACCACGCTCATAACTCATTGAGATAGCTTCCGCAGCTGCGGTAGCACCATCATAGACAGAAGCATTAGCAGCATCCATCCCTGTAAGTGATGCAATCATGGATTGAAATTCAAAAATCGATTGTAATATCCCTTGGGATAATTCAGATTGGTAAGGAGTATAAGCTGTTACGAATTCTTCACGAGCTGATAGGTGCTTAACCACAGAAGGAACATAGTGATCATACGCACCAGCACCTCTTAGAATAGTATTGAATACTACATTTTGTGATGCATAGTTTTTCATGATTTGAAAAACTTCAAACTCACTTAGTCCATCAGGCAAATTAAGTTCACGTTTTAATCGAACATTATCAGGTATCGTACTTAAAAGTGAATCCCAAGTTTGAGCAATGGAGGAAAGCATTTGAGCTTGATCTTCTTTAGTATGAGGAATATAGGTTCCCATAATAACCTCCTTTACTGTAGATCTTCTAGAAACTTAGTGTAATCCTGCGCATTTAATAGACCACTGACATCAAAACTTCCTTCAACTTTAATAATCCATGTTGCGTAAGGATCTTGGTTCAATAGTTCTGGTGAATCTTCGAGTGCACTATTGATTTCAATGATTGAGCCACTGATTGGAGAATAAACATCAGAAACTGCTTTTACTGATTCAACATCACAGAAACGTTCATTGAATTTGACAGCATCACCGACTTCTGGAAGCGCAACATAGACAATGTCGCCTAACGCATGTTGAGCAAAATCAGAAATGCCCACTAAAAATGTGGTTTCATCCACGGGTTTGACCCATTCATGAGTCTTTAAATAAAAATAACCTTCTTGTACACTGTTCATAGTGACCTCCTATTTTTTTATAAATGGTAATTTAATAATCTCGAGTCGATACGGTTTACTGCGAATGATACAATTAAAATCTGTGTTTAAGTCACAATCGGCTTTTATAAGAGCCATTGCGATACCACGTTTTAAAGAAGGGGAGAATGTACCACTACTGACAACACCAACCACTTGTCCATCTTGAGTGATTTCATAACCTTCACGTGGAATAACCTTTTCATTAAGGATAAAACCAATACGCTTAGTATGAGGAACATAATCTTCTAATCCAAACAAATGACGACGTGTCTTTGGCATAAACATGCCTAATCCCACATCAAGGGGTGTAAGATGATCATTTAACTCATGACCATAGAGGGGCATACCAGCTTCAAGTCTTAAACTATCACGTGCTCCAAGTCCACAGGGAAGTACTTGATCACTTAAACTAAGTAGATAGGTCCAAAGCTTTTCAGCATCTTTGTTTGCTACAATGAACTCATACCCGTGTTCACCAGTATAGCCAGTACGAGAGATAAACATTTCGAATCCATTGAATGTGCCATGTTTAAAGGTATAGTAGTCTAATGGTTCTGGGATAAGTTGTTGGATAAGTGTTTGTGTGAGGGGCCCTTGAAAAGCGATTACACTATAAAGATCACTTTCATCTTCCACAAGTGACTCATCTTTGAATGTCTCACTTAGATATTCCACTACCTTGTCTTTATTTGCTCCATTCACAATAATCAAAACTTCATCAGGACATGTCTTCATACATAAGACATCATCAACCAAAGTTCCATCTTTTCTTAAAACAAAACCATACTTGACCTGATTGATGTTTAAAGCATCAATGTCCATGGATAAGACTTGACGAGCTTGATTAAGTGCTCTTTCTCCTTTAAAAAACAGTTGCCCCATATGGGATACATCAAAAATCCCGGCTTGGGTGCGAACTGCTTCATGTTCTAGGATAATGCCTGTTTCATAATGAACAGGGAGTAAAGTATTATAAAAATCAATCATTTTAGCATGATGTGATTCATGCCATGGTTTGAGGGCCGTAGTTTTCATTCGTGCTCCTTTTCTATCATTATACTAAATATCACTCACACCTGTGAATGATTAGGACATAAAAATTTCATGAATAATTTCAATTAAATATTCTTCATGAGGATGATCAATGACTTTGAGTAAAAGAGCATCTTTTCTAAATGGTTGATTTAGAAAGAAGGATTCAAGTGTTTCTTTTAAATCAATAATGAGACTATCGGTAAATACTTGGACACTTTGAACAATATTTTGATGTGTTGTTATGAATAAGATAACTTCACCAAAGCCAAATTTCTTATGAAGAGATGCTTCAAAACTTGGGATTGGTTCAAGTCTAAATGAAGCGGAACTATAATGTTCTATTAAATCATGGCATGTTGATGTATCCATTGGAATAGTTTTAAGTTTAGTATTGAAGACAGATTCATACGCTTGCGTGAGTGATAAGGATAAAGTTTCTAAGGTAAGTTCAGGATTAAATTCTTTTAAGTTCTTAACACGTTTTCTTACACTTTCAACACCTTTTGAAGCTAGTTTGACTGAAGAGACATTCAGGTATTTACCTAAGTCTTCCATCTTAACATCGAATAATAAGGTTCCATGATGTAGTGAGTGTGTACTTGTATTTGCAAAGGCATTCCCACTTACTTTAAAGCCTTCAACTTCAATATCATTACGTCCTGAAAAAGAAGCATTAATTCCAAAGTGTTTTAAGGCATCAATGATGACTTGAAGGTTCTTTTCAAGATCATAACTAGTTTTAGGTGCAATGAATGTAAAGTTAAGATTTCCGTGGTCATGATAAACTGCTCCGCCCCCAGAAGATCGTCGTGCTAAGTAACCACCACTTTCTGTAAGTTCATCAACTTTGCATTCTTTAAATGCATTTTGATTCTTTCCAATAACCACAGTATGATGATTTTGCCATAAGTAAAACAAGCATTCGTCCTCTTTAAGATGATGCAATTGGTAGTCTTCATAGGCAAGATTAATGTATGGGTTGTATTGTGATGATGTCACAAGATAATGTTTCATAAATTCCTCCGTGTACATTTATTATACATGAACAAACCTTTAAAAATCATACATTGACATCATCTTTAATTTTAGATATAGTATATATGACAGGGTTGTCATATGCCAAAAGAAACATTTAATAATTTACCAATTGAAAAGCAGAATGTGATCTTTAATGCATGCATTAAGGAATTTTCAACATATCCATTCTCTCAAGCTTCAATTAATCAAATTATTAAGAATGCAGGGATTTCAAGAGGGTCGTTTTATCAGTATTTTGAAGATAAATGGGATGCTTATGGAATGATGATGGGTCGTATCGCTCAGGAGAAAATGTCATTATTACCACCACCATCATTGAAAAATCATTTCTTTGATGTTATGGAACAGTTTTTTCATAACACGATGGAGTGGATTAAACTAAAGCCTGATTATTTTCAAATAGGTGTATTAATTGATTATGATTATGATGAGCTTATCGTCAAGTTGAAAGAAGCAACTAAAGTTCGCCTTATGTTTTTAGAAGATATGATACGTGCAGATCAATCTCACAAGCTTATTGATCCTACTGTGAATCCAAGTGACTTAGTCGATATGATTACAGAAGTGAGCAAGTCTGCATTACTAAAAGCATATCGCTCATCTGATTTTGAAGAAATGGAAAAGATCTTTCTTACCCGACTACATATCATTAAAAAAGGAGTACAAGTCCATGTTTAAAGTAGAAAATTTACGATTCGCCTACCCAAAGAATAAAGAGGAGACCTTACAAGGTTTATCCTTTGAGATTCCTAAGGGCACTATTTTTGGTTTTTTAGGTCCTAGTGGAGCAGGGAAGAGCACGACTCAAAAGATCCTTGTTAAACTTCTAGATCATTATCAAGGAGAGATTACTTATGATGGTAAATCATTAAAATCACTTGATGATTCATTTTATGAAGATATTGGAGTATGTTTTGAAATGCCGATTTCTTTTTCTAAGTTAACGGGTTTAGAAAACTTGCAATTCTTTGCAAACCTTTATAAGAATCAAGTGGATGTGGAACCTTTACTTAAACGGATGGGGCTTTGGGATGATCGTAATAAACTTGTGAGTGAATACTCTAAAGGAATGAAGATCCGTCTTAACTTTATAAGAGCGTTACTTAATGATCCTAAGATGTTGTTTCTAGATGAACCAACCAATGGACTTGATCCAATGAATGCACGTATTTTAAAAGATATGATAAAAGAGTTTAAAGAAAAGGGAGGAACTGTATTCATTACTTCCCATATTATGAGTGATATTGATGAGTTATGTGATGAAGTAGCATTTATTGCAAATGGAGTCATCGTTGCGAAAGATTCACCGCGTCAGTTAAAGATTGAACATGGTCAAAAGAAAGTCATGGTTGAAACCCAAGTCAATCATCATTTAGAGAAGCATGTCTTTGATTTTAATGAATTAAGTAGTCCGCGCTTTATTGAACTTTGTCAATCGAATACGATTGAAACCATTCATTCAATGGAAACGACACTAGAAGATATCTTTATTAAGGTTACTGGAGTGAAGCTTCATGAACATGATTAAACACTTAGTTAAACATGAATGGTTACGTCTAATTAAATACAATCTTTTGATTGCATCACTTTTTGTTTCATTTATCTGGATTATTGCTTCTGCTTTTCTTACTTATGAAGAGTTAATACTGTTCTTACCAACAATCTTTCTTATTGAAGCTACTGCCATGACAGCGCTACTTATTGGTGCTGAGATGTATTATGAGAAGAAGGAACATACGATATCATCCATGTTGATATCTCCAATGAGTACCTTAGATTATATGATTTCAAAAGTTATTGCTCATGGACTTAATACATTGCTTATCTTTGCGATTATGATTGTAGGTTTTATCTTTACATTTGATATTCGCTTGAATGTCTTTGCCTTACTCTTAGGAACTATCTTTGTTGCAAGTTTCTATGTTGGTTTAGGACTACTTCTATCCTATTTTTCCAAGGATTTCACATCACTTCTTGTGAACTATATGATTATGATGATTCTATTTCTTATTCCAAGTATTTTAATTCTTGCAGGTTTATTACCAGAATCATTAATAAGTTATACACAATATATTCCTAGTGAAATTAGTTTAAGACTCATGAGTTTATCTTTAGGTGAAATTGATTGGACACAAGCTTTCATTGATATAGGTATTACCTTAGTTGCGACTTTACTTATGTATCGTTTTATCTTAATACCACGATTTAAATCGTTCGCAAGCGAACATTTAGGAGTGTAATATGAAACTGAAACTTGTTTTATTTGAAGTTAAGAATATTATGCGAGATAAACTCATGGTCATGTTTGTCTTGTATCCGTTTATTATTGGTGTTGTAGCACGTTTAATCATGAATGATCCAAGTATGGATGCCCAAGCAGTTGATTTACTAGTCATCGTATCACTCATCATTTCTGGTTTTATCTTTGGAGCTTTAGCAGGGTTTTCATTACTGGATGATCGTGATGATCATGTCTTTACTTCAATTTCAATATCACCTATGCCATTAAAAGCATACATCATGATCAAACTTGGATTTATCACAGTTTTAAGTATTATTTCATCTTTACTTGTCGTCGTTGTGGCTGGAATCACATCCGTAGAATGGCCATATCTTCTTCTAGTTGCATTACTTTCATCTCTTCAAGTACCACTTCACGGTCTTCTTATAAATAGTTTTGCGAGCAACAAAGTTGAAGGATTTGTAGTTATGAAAGCAAGTGGTTTCTTACTTATATTTCCTGTAGCTGCTTTCTTCTTTGTGAATGAAGTGCAATGGGTCTTTGCGATTGCTCCTGCATTTTGGCCGGCGAAAGCAATTCAAGCTATCCTTCTAAAACCTTTGATTGATGCAAATGTTGTAAATTTAGGCTTAAACTATTGGGGATTTCTATTGGCAGGATTAGCAGTTATGCTTCTATATTTATCATTAACGATTCGTTTATTTATTCGTAAAGTGCTAAGCTAAAAAGGAGGAACTTATGATTTTATCAGTCGTATTATTTTTGTTAGGAGTCTTGTATGGAGTAGCTGCTTTTGTAGAGATAGGATTATTCTATGAAGGGAATCCAAAGACAAGAATGATGATTAAGTGGATGGGTAAGCGTAACTACAAAATCTTACTCATGGTCATGTCTGTCATCTTTATTGGGTTAGGACTATGGCTTCGTCCTTAAAAGTCAACGTGAGTTGGCTTTTTTCATGTCCCTAAGTGACTGGTTTTTTGGTATAATAAGTCTATGCTTAAACCTATTATTGATAAGATTAAAACATGGTGGAATCCCTCGTTAGTGCTTGAAAATGAGCAAATACGATTATTGCTCATTCATCATATTACAAGACCCAATGAAGCACATTGGCTACCGAGTATGGTTTTTGATATTGAAGAAAAAAGAACCGGAAAAGTTGTTGGTCGTTGCGATATTCGATTTGGTATGAATCCATATATGAAATATATGGGTAACATAGGATATACAATTTATCCTCCTTATAGGGGTCATTACTATGCTTCTCAGGCTACGAGTTTATTACTTACTTTAGCAAAAGAGAGTATGGATGAAGTTATTATTACTTGCAATCCTGACAATATTCCTTCCATAAAAACAATTGAGCGAATTGGTGGAGAACTTATTGGGGTTGAAGATGTTCCAATCGGTCATGAACTTCATGATCAAGGAGAGAGTATTAAGTGTATCTATCGTATTAAAGTCAAAGAAAGAGGATTTTATGATTAAATGTCTCGTTAGTGATGTGGATGGAACTTTATTTTTAGATCTTGATCCACCTACAGGAATTATTGAAAGTAACACAATTCAACGTATTCAAGAGTTGACACGCTCAGGTGTTCGATTTGTGATGGCCAGTGGGCGTGATCATTTGACGGCTCATTATTTGGAATCAAAGCTTAATGTGAAAGTGGATGGCATTGGTCAAAATGGTGGAGTAGTCATGATTGATAATGAAGTGCTTGTTTCATTCCCAATCGATGAAGCACTAGTGACAGCATTATGTACTTTGCATCAGATGACAAAGCATGATATTAATATCTTATTTATTGATGATAGAGGACACCATGTCTTTGTCAGACCATCAGGATGGATGTATGATCTCTTTAAAACAATGTTAAATCGTAAAGAAATAACCCACTTGTATGAAAATGGACTTGAACAGTATCGTGAAATGGATAAGCATCCATTTGTAAAAGCCGTCATAACATGCAATACTGAAGAAGAACGTGATTCCTTTACCCAAGAAATGGTGGAATATCTATCTGATTATTCGTATGACTGGTTTTATTCATCACCACAGTATATTGAAATTATGAGTAAGAATGTTAACAAGGGAACAGGGGTCTTACATCTAGCAAAGGTATTAAACCTAAATCTTGATGAAATTGCAGTGGTTGGGGACTCATACAATGATATTTCAATGTTTAAAGTAACACCTCATAGTTTTGCAATGGATCATGGTGATGCTAAAGTGAGAGCTCAAGCAAATTATGAAGTAAGTAAGGTTGATGATGTAATAGACTACATCTTAAAATATAACCAACAATAAAAAACTATGAAACGCAAGGTAATTCGACAAAAATTAATCTCTAAACCATTAATCATATCGGTTGCCTTTTTTCTGCAGCTTGCTTTACTGTTATCAATCGTGTATCAACTCTCACAGCATTTGTTTGGGTTGTACACTTTTTTTGTACTACTAAGTTATATTACGGTCATTGTTGTATTAAATCGTGATGATAATCCTTCGTATCAACTTATTTGGACGATTGTGATTTTGTTTATTCCTTTATTTGGAGGGTTGCTCTATATTTTATTTGGTGGAAAGAAAATTCCAAAAGCACTTCAGAAAGAAATGATGCTGATGGATTCTACAAAGCCATATCTTGAGGTGAATGACTCCAAACTCATTGAAGATTTACCAGAATCACTAGAGCGATGGAAGAAACTTATCACATATCTTAGAACACAAACGTATTTTCCATTATTTGCGAAGACACAAAGTATGTACTTACCTTTGGGAGAAGATAAGTTTGTTATGATGTGTGAAGCTCTTAAACAAGCAAAACATTTTATACTTTTAGAGTACTTTATTGTTAAAGATGGGAAAATGCTTGAAAGTATTTCTAAGATTTTATTAAGTAAAGTTCAAGAAGGGGTTGAAGTATTATTTATAGTAGATGATTTTGGTTCTTCAGAATTATCGACTTATATGACACAAACATTGAAAAATGCTGGAGTAAAACTTGTATTCTTTAATCCTTTAAAACCTTCACTTGCCATATTCATGAATAATCGTGATCATCGTAAGATTTGTGTTGTAGATAATCGAATTGGATTTGTTGGGGGTATTAATATTGGTGATGAGTATATCAATGTTATTGAACGCTTTGGTCACTGGAAAGATAATGCAATTATGTTAGAAGGTGAAGCAGTGAGTTCACTCACCATTATGTTTTTAACCATGTATCAATACATCATTAAACAACCAGTAGATATTAAATCCTACTTGATCGAAAACAAAGCAGAAGATGATGGGTATATTCAACCTTTTTCTGATTCACCAACGGATGAAGAAGCGGTAGGGGAAAGTGTTCATTTGCACCTTATTAATCAGGCGAACAAGAGTATTAAGATACAAACCCCTTATCTTATTCTTTCTCATATCATGAAGAATGCTTTAATTGTTGCCGCAAAAAGTGGTGTTAAAATTGAGATTATGGTTCCTCATGTTCCTGATAAACGACTTGTCTTCGAAGTAACGCGCTCGTATTATGAATCTTTAATCAATGCGGGAGTCACTATTGCAGAATACACACCTGGATTTGTTCATGCTAAGATGATGATTATCGATGATGAAGTAGCCACTTTAGGAACAACTAATATGGATTATCGCTCCTATTACCTACATTTTGAATGTGGTGTAATGGTTTATAAAAGTGCAATTATTCAAGTCATGAGTGATGATTTTGATAAGACAATGAAAGAATGTGTTATAATCACAAAATCAAATGTTGAACAAACCTCTTTGATTTTAAGAGTATTTAGAGCTTTATTAAGAGTCTTTGCAACCATGCTATAAGGAGAGTTATGAGTAAATTAGGTTTAGTGTTAGAAGGTGGTGGACTAAGAGCTGCCTATACTGCAGGGGTTCTGCGTTGGTTTAAGGATAATCAAGTCTCTGTTGATTTTGTAGTTGGTGTCTCTTCAGGAGCACTGCTTGCTACAATCTTTGTGACTGATGAAGATGATGCTTTAGAATTACTAGCTGTTGATTATGCGTCAAAGAAGGAAAATGTTGGATGGACTCCAATGCTTAAAGAGTTAGCTCCGGTGGGATATAATTTCTTATTTAAAGAAATAGTCCAAAAAACGTTAAAACTTGATATGAACAAAGTCATCCAATCACCGATTCCGTTAGAGATTGGTGTTTATGACTTGTATGATCAAAAAACATTATGGCTTAAAAACAAGGATTTAGATAAAGAATGGAAGTTTGTTCATGCATCATGTGTCTTACCAATTGCAGGTCGTGCTGTAAACATTGGAAAGAAACGTTATTTAGATGCCGGTCTTACCAGTATGATTGCTATTGATCGTTCATTAGCCAATGGATGTGATCGACACATTGTTATTACAACTAAGGATAAGGATTTTGTAAGAAAGCAAAACTCACCATTTCTGCAATTTGTATTAGATTTAATGTATGCAAGGTTTCCTATCATGCGTCGTCAATTTAGACTTCGTACCGGAATTTATTATGAAGAAAAAGCTAAAGTAGAAGAACTTGAAAAACGTCAAGAAGCAATATTCTTAAGACCGAGTAAAGATTTAGGTGTTAAGCGATTCTCTGGAGATTATGATCAACTTAAAGCACTTTATGATTTAGGGTATCAAGATACAGAATCTAAAAAAGAAGCCATATTACAATTCATTCGATAGCCCTTGATAATTCAAGGGTTTTTAAATACCGTCTAATGTAAATTCTTTCATTAATCAATAATGTAAAACAATGCAAGTAATGTAAGAATTTTCTTGACATGTGAATGTAACATCCTTATAATTTAGGAAACTTGTTACATAGGAGGACAATGATGAAGAAAAAATCAGTGATATTACTATCTCTGGGAATCATCTTTGGGTTACTGGTTGCTGGATGTGCTCCATCTACGCCACAACCTGGAAGAGATTCTCTAGTGGTAGCGATGGGTGGAAATCCTGTCACCTTAGATCCACATGGATCAAATGACCAAGCCTCTAGTCGAGTGCATCGTCAGATTTATGAGACATTGATTTATCAAACAGAGAGTTTAGACCTAGTGCCTGCATTAGCGACTTCATGGACTCAAATTGATGAATTGACGTTTGAGTTTAAATTGAAAGCTGGAGTAACTTTCCATAATGGTGAACCACTTACAGCAAGTGATGTGAAGTTTACGCTTGAGCGTGCTTTAGCATCAGCATTCATTGGACACATCGTAGGTCCAATTGATAAAGAATCAATTACTGTTGTCGATGATTTAACGATTCGTTTTGCGACAACTCGTCCATTTGCTCCATTACTAACGCATCTTGCACACCCTGCAATGGCGATTCTTAATGAAAAAGCAGTCACAGAAGGCGGAGAAGACTATGGAGTTAATCCAGTTGGAACAGGCCCATTCAAATTCGTTTCATGGGATTTTGATGAAAAAGTTACCTTAGAACGTTTTGATGATTACCATGATGCAAAAGCATTACTGCGTGAAATCGTATTTAGAATTATTCCTGATAACACAGTACGTACGATTGAACTTGAAACTGGTGGAGCAGATATCATCTTTGATATTCAACCAGCTGACGTTAGTCGTGTAGATGCTGAGCCTACATTAACACTTGTACGTGATGCTAACTTATCCGTGACTTATATTGGATTTAATGTTGAAAAAGCTCCATTTAATGATGTAAGAGTTCGCCAAGCGATCAACTTAGCTATTGATATGGAAGCTGTTGTGAATACTGTATATGCAGGTGTTGGTTCTCCAGCAAAAGGTCCTCTTGGACCAAACGTCTTTGGAGCTAACATGGATTTAGATGGTTGGGATCGTGACGTTGATGCTGCAAAAGCTTTATTAGCTGACGCAGGATTTGCTGATGGTTTCACCACAACACTTTGGACTAATGATAACTTACAACGTGTACAGATTGCTGAAATTGTTCAAAACCAATTGGCAGATGTCGGTATTACTGTTGAAATCGTTGAAGTTGAGTGGACGAAGTATTTAGCTGACACAGCTGCTGGTTTACATGATATGTTTATTCTTGGTTGGACAACAGTTACAGCTGATGCTGATTATGGTCTGTATGCATTATTCCATTCTTCCGCAAAAGGAACCCCTGGAAACCGTACATTCTATGGCAATGCACGAGTTGATGAACTCCTTGACTTAGGACGTACTACGACTGATCAAGCTGCACGTCTTGCTGCATACAAAGAAGCACAAGAAATCATTCGTAATGAAGCACCTTGGGTGTTCACATGGACTGGTGAAAATATTAGTGGTACACATAGTTCAGTTACAGGATTCCTACAACATCCTGCTGGACATCACCGTTTAGATAAAGTTTCATTTAACGATTAGTATTTCAAATATTTAATTTATTCTCAAGGGTCATAGTCGTATGGCCCTTGAGTTTCTCATTAATAGGATGGTGATTTATGATCAAATACATATTTAGACGAATCTTATTAGTAATACCTGTCATGATTGGTGTGTCATTTCTTGTGTTTACCATGATTCACTTTACGCCAGGTGATCCTGTGATTACCATTTTAGGTGAAACAGCATCACAAGAAAGCATTGATCAACTTCGTGAAGAACTTGGTCTCAATGATCCTTTTCTTGTTCAGTATTTTACTTACGTAAGAAATATTGTGGTTGATCAAGATTTAGGTCGTTCGTATGTTACGAATCGACCAGTTGCAAGTGAGATAATCTCGCGTTATCCTAACACTTTAAAATTAGCTTTACTTGGAGTACTTGTTTCAATTTCCATAGGTATACCATTAGGTATTATTTCAGCAGTAAAACAATATACATGGATTGATAATGTGGCCATGTTCTTTGCTCTAATTGGAGTTTCGATGCCAATATTCTGGCAAGGTATTCTACTCATTATTCTCTTCTCCGTAACATTGAGGATACTGCCTTCCTCTGGATTTAACACATGGCAGCAGATGATACTACCTGCGCTTACTTTAGGAACAGGTTCTGCAGCGATTGTAGCAAGGATGACACGCTCAAGTATGTTGGAAGTATATCGTCAAGATTACATCCGAACAGCACGCTCAAAGGGCTTAGGAGAGTTCACTGTAGTTGTACGTCATGCTCTTAGAAACACACTCATTCCAGTAGTGACTATTATTGGTTTACAGTTTGGATTTTTACTAGGTGGTGCTATTGTTACTGAAACAATCTTTTCAATTCCAGGTGTGGGTCGTTTAATGGTCGATGCGATAAGACAAAGGGATATGTTGATTGTTCAAGGTGGTGTTCTTGTAATCGCATTTACTTTTAGTTTAATTAACTTATTTGTTGATATTATGTATGCATTCCTAGATCCTAAGATTCGTGCACAATACAAATAGAAAGGAACATTATGACTGTATATAGCGAAAAAAGACAAAGTCTATGGTTAGAATCGTGGCATCGACTACGTAAAAACAAAGCTGCAGTTCTAGGATTAGTCATCTTAGTGTTCCTACTCTTTGTGGCAATTTTTGCGGATGTGATTGCACCGTTTGACTTTAGAACACAAAATTTAAATGCCGTATTTGTAAAACCAAACGCAACTCATTGGTTTGGAACTGATAATTTTGGGCGCGATATATTCTCAAGAGTTGTCTATGGGTCTCGTATTTCTCTTCAGATTGGATTCATCGCGGTAGGTATTGCATTATTAATTGGGGGTTTTATTGGAGCAGTATCAGGCTATTTTGGTGGAATATTTGATATTCTATTTATGCGACTTGTGGATGTCATGCTTGCGGTGCCTACAATACTACTAGCAATCTCAATTGTTGCCGTACTTGGACCAGGAATTACAAATCTTATGATTGCGGTAGGTGTTAGTAGTGTTCCTTCTTATGCGCGAATTGTACGTGCAAACGTGATGTCAATTAAGCAAATGCAATACATTGAAGCTGCAAGAGCAATGGGAAGTACAAACTTTAGAATTATTCTTAAACATGTCATTCCAAATACTCTCGCTCCAGTCATTGTTCAATCAACCATTGGTGTTGCAGGAGCTATATTATCAGCTGCAGGGTTAGGATTCATTGGATTAGGAATTCAGCCTCCAAATCCTGAATGGGGATCGATGCTTAATGCAGGACGACACTTTATTCGTGATCATCCTCATCTTACAACCTATCCTGGTTTAGCCATTATGATTACAATCTTATCTTTAAATCTTTTAGGAGATGGACTTCGAGATGTACTTGATCCAAAACTAAAAGAATAGTAAAGAATATCCATATTGTTACACTATTCCTCACTTCTTCAGAGTGATAACGCACAAACGACATCCCTTGGGATGTCGTTTAGTCTTTAAATAGTGTAAATGGATGACGATTCGGTATCGGTAAACTAAAGGTTATCATTTCTTTCTTAGTGGGATGTGGAAATGATAATTCATAAGCAAATAGAGCTATTGGATGGGTTGGTTTTGTCTTTGGGTTATATCTTTGATCAAAAAGTATAGGTGCAAAGCGAGATGCTGTTTGAACGCGGATTTGGTGTGATCGACCACTAACTAAGCGTATCCATAATCTTGATGTTTGATCACTTAATGTGTCCACGGCTTCAATGATGAGTTCAGAGCGCTTACCTTTAGGATGAATGATGGTTGTATTCGTTTTTTCATCTTTCAATAAGAAATCGACCATCGTCCCAGGTTTAAGTGGACGTGTTGTAATCGCAACATAGCGTTTAATAAATTGATTTAAGCGTATACTTTCGCTTAATCGAGATGCTGCTTTTGCGGATAACGCAAAGACCATGACTCCCCCTACAGGGCGATCAAGGCGATGAACTAAAGCCACATAAGCTTCATTAGGTTTATTACGGGTGGTTTTAATGTAGTGCTTAATATGTTCAAGAAGTGATTCATCTAAAGATTCATCTTGATTCACAGGCATCATGGGTGGTTTTTCAACCACAATCACATGATTATCTTCAAAGAGTACATTAAGATTTAAGGCTTCCATATACCACTAACCCCAGCGGGTAATGCAAGATCACTATCTTGGATGGGTAATCCAATTTCTTCAACAGTTACGTTTTCACCTAATGTGCAACGTAAGATATTTTCAATCACACTAGCACTTAGATTTGTAGTGTATGAGTTTAATAAAACAAAGAGGGGTTCATCACTAAGGACTTGTTTAACTAATTGTAATAAAGGAACAAGTTGTTCTTCAATTTTCCATACTTCATTGTTTGGTCCACGACCATATGAAGGAGGATCAAGAATGACAATATCATAGCGACGTCCTCGTTTTACTTCACGATTTACAAATTTAACACAATCATCCACAAAATAACGTATTGTCTTGTGACTTAAATTATTTAGTGTTGAGTTTTGTTTAGCCCAATCAACCATCCCTTTACTTGCGTCAACATGGGATACTTCAGTAACTTCATCGCACTGTGCACAGGCAAGTGTTGCTCCTCCAGTGTAAGCGAAAAGATTAAGAACTTTTAAGTCGGTACGTTTAGATGCATGAATCGTTTCTTGCATCCAATCCCAATTGGTCGCTTGTTCAGGAAATAACCCAAAATGTTTAAAATTGGTGAGTGAAACGGTAAATTTTAACTTCTTATAAGGAAGAATCCATTCATCCTTCATTTTTGAATGAAGTGTCCATGCACCTCCGCCTTGTTTTGAGCGAGTGTAGGATGCATCAACCTTCTGCCATAATTGTGGCTTTTGTTTAGGCCATATCGCAACCGGATCAGGTCTAACAATCACGTACGGTCCAATTTTTTCTAGTTTCTCTTGATCACCTGCATCAAGAATGGTGTAATCTTGCCAATGTTTTGCTTTTCTCATAAATACCTCTTATGCATTATATCATATCCTTACTGACTGATTGTGCTCTCTCTGATATAATAGTTAAAGCTATGGAACTAACAAATTTAAACCCTCAACAACTTTCAGCCGTAACTACCACTTCACAATACGTTCGTATTATTGCAGGGGCAGGAAGCGGGAAAACTCGTGTATTAACATCACGTATCGTATATCTTATACGAGCTTTTGATGTATCACCTCGATCTATACTAGCGATTACCTTTACAAATAAAGCTGCGAATGAAATGAAGCAACG
>DITO01000234.1 GCA_002422065.1 Erysipelotrichaceae bacterium UBA6182
AAAATGCCTTCTTACGAAGGCATTTGATTAAGATAAGTTTTCGATTGCTTCTAAAATGACATCGAAAGGTTGATTTCCAACAAGTTCGATTGAATCATTGATTACAATCTTTGGTACGCTTGAGACATTGAATCGATTGGATAATTCTTGAAATGTTTGTGCCTCTACCATCTCTCCTTCAATGTTCGAATTCAACATCGCTAGCTTATGTGCTTTTTGAACTGCTCCAGGGCAATGAGGGCATGAAAGGGTTACAAACACTTTAATATTAACTGGTTTTTCAATAGCATTAATTCGTTTTAAATAGTCTTCAGGAACTGCTTCTTCATGGGCATTACCCATGTCTAGTAATGCTGGGATAAAGGAATTGATTTCATGTCCTGCAGGAATACCATTGAACTTAACACCATGGTTTTGTCCTTTATGATCAAGGAGTACAAAACTTGGTACCATTTCAATATTGTATTCTTTGGCAAGAGCATAATCTTTATTAATATCATAGTGAGCAAGATGAATCTTGTCCGATAATTCTTCTACTTCACTCAGTAAAGCTTTAGTTTCTTCACAGCTTACGCATTCTCCTTGTGATGTAAAGAAAGCAATGGTGACATCATCCTTGATATCATTAAATACGGTGCGCAATTGATTTGCGACTTCATCATTCATTAAACGCATAGTTTCCTCCTAGTTGGTTTATGTATTCAGATGCTGCTAAGGCAGCGGTAGCACCTTGCGCTACAGCAATAATAATCTGCTTATATGGACTCTCACACACATCTCCAGCAGCATATAAGCCAGGAAGTGAAGTGCGTTGATGTGGATCGACAAGCACATGACCTGTCTCTGAAAGATTAACTAAATCCTTAACAAGATTTGAACTTGGGATGTTTCCTATCTCAACAAATAGTCCATCAGCTTCAATGTTTCGCTCATGACTAGATGATTTATCAAGGACTCGGATACCTTTCATTCGTGTGTCTCCAAAGATTTCAAGGATTTGGGTTTGTTTGAAGACAGTAATCTTCTCGTGATTTAACATTTGATCGACTAGAATTTTATCTGCTCTAAATTCAGAACGATGAACAACAATGACTTTACTAGCCCATTTTGCGACATCTAAGGATGCTTCGACAGCAGAATTACCACCCCCAGCAATAATGACGATTTTATCTTTAAATAATGGAGCATCACATATAGCGCAATAGGCTACACCTTTATCACTAAATGTAGCTTCTCCAGGGATATCAAGACGTCGAGGGTTTGAACCACTTGAAAGTAGAATTGTTTTTGCTTTTAGGGTTTGCTTATTATCAAGATGAACTTTAAAGAGTGTACCTGACTTTTCTATTCTTGTGATTGAAGTATCTTCTAGCATTGGAACTTCAAATTGCTTTAGATGGTTGATGAATGCCTCATTTAAACCTTCTCCACTGATTTGTGATATTCCTAAATAGTTGTCAACACTTGAGGTATTAAGGAGTTGACCGCCAAGTTTTTTTGCAATAATAGCAGTACTTAAACCTTTACGAAAGGCATAGAGTGCAGCATTATATCCTGCAGGACCTCCACCAATAACAAGATGATCATAGAGTATAGACTCATCTAAAGTGGGAGTATTAATCGTAGGATTAAAATTAAAGGAAAAACTCATAGTGTTACCTCCTGACTCTATTATAAGGGGACACTATTTGAATATCAAGTGTCTTGCAATGATTTTTTAACTATTTTAGATATAGTTGATTGATCAAGTCCTAAGAATAGTTCACCAATCTCTTTAAGTGAACACACAGTTGTTTGGTATAAATTGAAGACACATTCATCACGCAGTGACTTATTTGCCATAACATCTTCAAATGAGCATTCGTGTTCATGAAGAAATTCTGTAAGCTGTTCTTTTACTGTTTTCACATCACATTCAAAACATGCCTCATCAAATGTAGTGAGAAGTGAAAGTGGCGATGTGGTTAATTTATGATAAACACAGTATGAGTTATAAGGTGATTGAGCGGGTTTATTCACAGTTTCAAGCATTTTTTCTAAATCATTGATTGATGCGATAGGTTTACTCTTAAAGCGCTGTGTGAATAGTTTCCCTTGTGGTTTCTTATAGTTGGTGTAAGTGATAAGTAAAGAAGACATAATCTTAGATATATTCATATGAGGTGTTCTTACTAGTAGCTCAAAACTATAATCACTTAATAAACAATACGCAAATATATCAAATTTAAACTTTTGTTTCGAAATATTTAAGATTGCTAAAAAATGATCACGATCTTCATTACTTTCAAACATAAGTTGAGTTGAAGATTGGGTGACAAGTAAGACACTTCCATTTTGATTTGAGCGAGCAGTACGTGGCATAGTTCAACTTTATACTATATCTTTGAAAATTTCAAGTGATGTCCCATTAGTTTAGTTAGAACGTCGTTTAATTTTGTGATACACTATGTCCATGAAACATATTGGACTAATATTAGCTCAAGATCTATCTGTTGATACTGATCTTCATCTTCAAGAACTTAAAGCTTTATGTGCGACGATTGACATTGAAGTGCCTTTTGTGGTGACTCAAAAAATGCGTGCGCGCAAACCTGGATTACTTGGACAAGGTAAATTGAGTGAAATTAAACTCGCTATGGATGAGCGAGTTACTCACATTATCACACTGCAAACACTATCTCCCAACGATCGTACTTTGTTAGCTGAGTATTTTCCTAATCAAATTATTATGGATAAATTTGAGGTTGTTGTTACGATATTTGAGAAGCGTGCTTCTTCAACGTTAAGCAACTTACAAGTAAAACTACTACGACTTCAAATGGAATATGCAAATCTTGCTGGAAGTTATGAAAGTTATTCTAAACAAGGTGGTGGTGGCGTAAGCCGTGGTCAAGGGGAGCAACAGCTTCAAATTGATCGTCGTCATTTATCACGACGCATGATAGAAGTGCGTAATAAGATTGAGAAAGAACACAAAAAGAATGAAATGATGACACAACGTCGTCAGAAGAATAGTGTGTTTACTGTTTCTCTTGTAGGATATACTAATGCCGGGAAGTCAACACTACTCAACTCACTTTTAAGTTTAAGTAAGGAAAGTAAAGTAAATAAAATGGTGGAATCAAAGAATCAAGTGTTCTCATCATTGGATACTGCTACACGTCGTATAGAGATTCCTTTCTATGCTCCTTTCTTGCTCATTGATACAGTAGGGCTTATCCATGAATGTCCTGCTGAACTTGTAGAAGCATTTAAAACAACGATGGGATCACTTGATGAAGCAGACTTGGTTATTGCACTTATTGATGCTTCACGCCAAGATACACAAGCTCAATTAGAAACGATTCTAAGTTATGCACCAACCCTTGATGAAGATAAATTATTGGTTGTGTTTAATAAATGTGACTTAAATCCACTTAATACAAATCATTTATGTATTAGTGCAAAAAATGGTGACAGTGTGATGCAACTTGTAGAGATTATTGATGATCGTCAAACACATGATTATATCCTTGTTAAAGGGGAGTGTGATGAGAGTGAAGTCGGTCAATTGTTCCAAGAGACTATTGATTGTGTTATTACAAAACTAATAAAAGGTACAGATAGCATTTATTGTGAAGCTAAGATTGCTCCACATCGCAAGGATTTAATGGCTATTCTTGTTACTCAAAATACTAGCATTCGCTCATAAATTAAAAAGAAAGTTCAACTTTCTTTTTTAGTGCACATTCTTTCGAAAGGGGAGTAAAAGTGTTTTCACATGTTTTGCTTGATCTTTAAACCCAAGTGTTTTATCTGAAATAAGAAGAGAATAAGGTTGGTTCTTAATAAGAAGATTTATATGATGAGTATTCTTTGTAGTAATAATCTCAGTAACATCCAAACTATCAATCGATAAAACCTTTTTATTAATTATCTTAGTGCTAAAGCGATTATAGAAGTAAATAATGACAGAATCTTATTGTGAGACGCAAAGGATTTGAGGGTGATTCGCAATCAATGATCCGCCTATCAGACCTCCGATTAAGGCTGATATAAACGTAAAACTAAAACGTAATGCTAATCCTGTAATCAATACAATGAAAATAGAAAATATCGTTTTCCAAAAGAATTCCTTTTGAGATTCCTTACTAAAACCATTTACTACCACTGCAAATAAAAGGGGCTGGTTAGAATCATAGGTTGAATCAAACTTGGATACTTTTTTTTGAATACTTCGATAACTGAACATCACTCGTCCTCGGTTTCTTATTTTTATTGTAGATATAGACTTGATTGATGTCAAATTATGGTAATTGAGTTATAAACTTATCGATTTTTGAGTGAAAAATTGGCAGTCAAGCCTATAAAACACTCTATAAAAGTAAGCGATATTCTGTTATAATAAGTCAAAGATAAGGAGGACAAACTATGGAATGGTCTTGTAAGTGTAACGGCTGTGAACATCAAATGTGCACGAATCGTGTTCCTATTTTTTCATCCTTGTCAAATGAAGAAATGGACGCTATTCAATCATTAATCATACAAAGAACGTATGACAAAGGTGAAATCATTATTGCAGCAAATGAACCGATGCATGCTATATTCATCCTTAATGAAGGGGTTGTTAAGATCAATAAACGTTATCAAGATAAAGAGCAAATCTTGTATTTACTTACTGAGAATGAATTTTTTGGCGAAACTAACTTATTTGCACAAACTAACTCAAATATGAATGTAGTTGCTCTTACTAAAACAGTATTATGTACGATTTCAAAAGCAGATTTTGAAAGACTTGTTTATAAATATCCTTCTATTGGATTAAAGATGTTAGAGGAGATTACACATCGTTTAATTAAAACACAACAACTCATTGAGAATACTGGCTTTAAGCCAATTGATGATCGTATTGTTGAGATGCTTAAAGATTTCGCTCCAAAATATGGTAAGAAGGCAGACAAAGGCACACTCATCGAACTTCCTTTAAATCGTGAAGAATTAGCCAACTATCTTGGGTTAACACGTGAGACAATATCACGTAAGTTAGCAAAGATGGATAAGGAAGGCTTAATCAAAATCATTGGACATAAAAAGATTTTATTATATCATTCATCTTAACGATGAATGATTTTTATTAGAAAGAGGTTTCTATGAGTAAACCAGTTGTTTATTGGACAAGTCGAGCTCTTCGTGTTCGTGATAATCCAGCGCTATCGTATGCACAACAGCTTGCAATAGAAAAAAAAGCACCACTTAAAGTAGTGTTTGTTGTCTATCCTCACTTTCCAAACGCTAATGAACGTAATATGCACTTTCTTCTAAGTGGATTGCAAGAAATGCAAAGTAAACTTAGAGAACTAAATATCCCATGTTTTTGTATTCTTCAAGATCCAGTTGAATATTTTGAAGAGCACATCCAAGAATTCGATTCGGTTGTTATGGATCATCATGTCTTAAAACCTGTTATTGCAACTCAAAAACGTGTTATTGAACTATCAAAAAATAATAGCGTTAAAACATATGTTTTAAGTGTTGCTCCTGTGTTACCAGTTGAGGTTGCAAGTCCTAAGCTTGAGTTCGCAGCAAGAACATTTAGACCTAAAATTATGGGGCAATATAAAGCATGGCTTCAAGAATCAGATCCTATAATAGTGCATGAGTATAATCATGGCTCATCAGACATTCCTTCAATTGATGTAGAAGCAATCATAAAGGCTCATCCTCATTGGAAGAAATTGAAACGATCATTACTTACACCTGGAGAAGACGCAGCATATAATCAATTAGAAACCTTCATCAAGGAAGGTTTGCAACATTATGGTGATAGAAATGAGATTGATGCACAGGGGCAATCATTTCTTTCTGCATACTTACATTTTGGAATGATATCAGCGAAGGTTATGATTTCTAAAGTAGAGAAGACACAATCAACTTATGCACCTCTTTTTGTGGAAGAGGCTTTAGTACGTCGTGAACTAGCTGAGAACTATTGTCATTATCAAAAGAACTATGATTCACTTGAAGGAGCATGGCCATGGGCAAAGACTACACTCCTTGAACATGTCCATGATCCACGCCAATATATTTATCCTCTTGAAACCTTTGAACAAGCAAAAACTCACGATGCCTTATGGAATCATTGTATGCAAACAATGATTGATACAGGATATCTTCATTCATATCTTCGTATGTATTGGGCAAAAATGGTTCTATATTGGACTAAGCATCCACAAGAAGCAATTAAGATTTTAATTCACCTTAATGACACCTATTTTCTAGATGGTCGTGATCCTAATGGCTACACTGGAATTATGTGGAGTATTGCAGGTGTCCATGATCGGCCTTGGTTTAATAAACCAATCACTGGATTAATTAGAACCATGGGACTTGAAGGGACATTAAAAAAGACGAAGATTCGTCTTTAAATAATCAATTTGCTGAGTTCTCTAAGTGTATTAAGTGTTTCATCTTTTTCTTTGTATACACTAGGAATTTGACTAAGTAGTTGTGAAAGATACTTATAAACCGTATATACGGTATTGCCTTCTGTTGTTACAAGAGCGATGTGATTGAGTGAAGAAGGAGATGTTGGTGTCATGATTACGCCAATGTGTTCACGTACTGTAATATTAATATTCATATCTCTTTGTATGCTTGGTTTTCTAAGGAAAATAAGTTGATAGTTTTTATGGCTTTCAACAAGAGAAATGATATTCACACAATACTGTCTTACTTCATCTGAAGTTAGTTTCATCATACGATTCGCAAAAAACCGACTTTCAAAGAATGTGTGTTCAGGATCAAGAATTAAATCTCTAATTGTTTTCAGGTGGATAACTTCTTTCATATCGATATTAACAATCATTTGTCCTCTAGAGGTGAGATAGCGTCTTACAATACTCATATAACGCTCCCCAACATCCTTAGGAAGTGTTGAAGCATAGCGCTCAAATACACTTAAAGGTAAAAAGAAAGGACTGGCATAATTGTTAAAAATGATCATATTAAATTCCGCACTCTCAGTAATCACTACACGTTCTAATAAACTGAGCTGAGTTTCATTGGTATAAGTTGTTACAAGAGATCGACACGTAGCCATACGACCTAAAAATAATGCTGTTTGCATATGGATTGAAGTTAAATCAAAGTGTAAGTATCCAATCTTCTCGTATTCAGATAGTTGAGAGCTTAAAGAGACATAAGCTAATTTGTCTTTAATCACAAAAGTTGTTGATTTAACAATTGGGTTAGTATAGTTGGGAAAATAGAAAGCATTGACCTTTCCATTTAACATGAGAGGAAACCATGTGTTTAAAGCTCGAATATATTGTTCACTTGGACGAGAATTTAAGAAAATAACTGACAATCGATGTCCTTTAGTTGCAATTCCTTTTAAGTAATTGGCCCATAGAACAGGGAAGTGATCATCTTCCATCCACCAACCTGAGTCTTCATCCGAAAAGATATAAATGTCAGTCACTTCAGTTAGCTCTAGAGCAGTCTTCAAAAAATACAACACTGCATTTCGTTTGCCAACATTATCTTTATAAATATAAACTTCCGTCTTCGTTGATTGATCAAGTTGAATAACAGGATAATCAATTGTACTATCACTCCCTGTAATAATAGATCGTAGATGAGTTAATGTATCTGAGTTAGTTGAATAATTCATTAATGGTATCTGAGGTTTTGTATTAGAAATGATTAACCAGTCTTCAAATACATCGAGATCACTATTTAAGTGTGTTGCAATGGTTCGATGACCTGCAATAATCATGTTTAGTTCTTCTCGCTGAGCCTGTGTTTTGATTTGGGCTAAGAAAAATCTAGCAAGTTCGCGATACTGACCGTTTTTGTAAGAAGGAACCCGATTGCCATTTTTCCAGCGACTTAATAATGAAACATCAAATCCACATTGTTTAGAAACAAGCTTGTGATTAACGTTTAATAGTCGATATAAGTAAGAAAATTTCTCATGAAAGAACATAAATACCTCTTTAAAAGCATTTTGACATAAATTGACAAAATTTGTCAATGACAAAATGTCAAAAGATGTGTGACAATGGTTAACATATAAGGTAAAATAAGGTCGTAAGTGAACGTGTTAGGAATGGGGAATGTCCAAATGGGTGCGGGGATAAAAAAGACGACAACGTCTTTTTTTGTGCTACAATACTATTTATTAAGTAAGGAAAGTGTGTATGAACCGATTTACAGCAATAGATTTTGAAACTGCCAACCAATATAAATTGAGTGCATGTGCACTTGGAATTGTTGTTTTTGAAGACGGTTTGGAAATCATGCGTCAGTCTTTTTTATTGAAGCCACCATCTCCTTACGACTACTTTGATCCAACCAATGTTAGAATTCATCAAATAACTTCTTCAATGGTTTCANNGCGCATAATGCAGATTTTGATTTAGGAATACTAAGAGCACTCATCGCATATTATCACTGTGAACTACCTTCGATGCATTATGGATGTACCGTTCAATTATCGCGTAAAGCATTTGAAGGCTTAACAAACTATAAGTTGAACACCGTTGCAGAAGCCTTAGGTTTTCCATTAAATCATCATGATGCACTTTCAGATGCACTAGCTTGTGCTAATATCATGCTTACAACGATGATGGGAATGAACGATTTTAACGTGTTAAATTGTTTCAATGACCTTGGTGTAAGTATAAAACAGATAATATGAAAGCAGTTACATTTATTTCATCATTTACATTTCATCTCAAGACTTATATAATACAAGTATTATTGAGGAACTTATGAACACATTTGAAAACAATGCTTATTTTTGGCAAAAAATAGATACTTTGACTTTTTCGAGTCATTTTGTCTTGTCTCAGTCTAAAGGATCGAGTCATCCTACTTATCACAATCTTATATATCCTCTTGATTATGGGTATCTTAAAGATACTTTATCAGCGGACACAAACGGAATTGCCATGTACAAAGGGTCACTTTCTACATCCATGGTGAATGCTTGTGTTATTGCGGCTGATATATTAAAAAAAGATATTGAGATTAAATTACTACTTGGTTGTACTCCAACTGAGGAAGAAGATATTCTTCTATTTTTAAATCAGACTGAATTTCAAAAAACAGTGTTGATCCGTCGCGCAAACACTGTACCAACATGGGCAATGAATGACTAGGCCCATTTTTTTATGATAACAACACAATTAACAATTCAAAAAGTAGGAATCAATGGCGAAGGAATTGGCTACTACAATAAAAAACCTGTCTTTGTTATGAAGGCAGCTTTAGGTGATGTCATCACTGCCAACATCACACTCGCACCGTCAAAGACGTATTTTCAAGGTGAACTAGTGAATATTATTCAAGCTTCACCTCATCGTGTACAACCCATCTGTGAACATTATGATACATGTGGTGGATGTGCTTTAATGCATGTTAAGCATAAAAGTGCAGATATGACTAAAGTCGATCTTATTCGTCAAGCACTTAATAAGTATACTCAAATTGACCCGCCAATTACCTTTGAATCCAATCCTAATCCTTTTGGATATCGTAATCAATGTAAATTTGTTTTAGGTGAGAATCCTAAAGGTATCAATAGTGGTTTATTTGCTGTAAATTCTAACGCCTTTGTTCCAATCACAACATGTCATGTTCATGAAAAGAATGTTGAAATGACTCGTGTCAGTGTTGTAGCACTTCTTCAAAAGCATAATGCTCCAATTTATACTCGTGCAACACCTCAAGGCTTTAGAAACCTTGTGATTCGCTCAATCGATGGACAAACCATGGTTTCACTTATTAGTGATCGTGCTATAGATTTACCTGCACTTTATGATGAAATTGCAGCTCTTCCTACTGTAATAAGTGTATATGCAAGTTATAATCCAGATCGTAAATCATTGGCCATCTTTGGTGATCAAACAGTTCATCTTCGTAAACAAAAGCATTTAAACTTTACAATGCATGGATTAACGTTATCACTATCTCCATCTTCATTCTTTCAACTTAACACCTCAGTCGCAAAAACCATGTATTCGTATGTTAGTAGTTTAGTTCCTAAGGATTATACTGTTGTGGAAGCGTTTTGTGGTATTGGAGTTATGGGATGTATGATTGGATCAAAAGTTAATAAAGTGATTGGATATGATATTGATCGATCCTCCATAAAAGATGCTAATGAGAATGCAAAGCGTAATGGATTAACTCACGTTCAGTTTCATGCGAAAGATGCTCATGAAGGGGTACGCAGTGTTGCTAAGTTGACTACAAAATTTACGTTACTTGTTGATCCTCCTAGAACTGGCTTATCATCATCATTTATTCAAACCATTATTCAATCAAAAATTAAACATGTTATTTATGTTAGTTGTAATCCAAGTACTCTTGGAAAAGATTTAGCAGAACTTAAAGATGATTATTATATCGAATCAGTCAAAGGATTTGATATGTTCTCACAAACACCTTTAGTAGAAACAGTGGTATCACTTAGACGTAAATAGAAAAAGTATTCATTTAATAATCATTGAGCAACTCTAGGTAAATCATGAATCCCATGATTTACCTTTTTTATACTCAATAAGTAATAGTTATGCATCGATAAAGAATATATAATGCTTCTATTTAATCGTTTATTCAAAATCTATTGATAAATATGGGATAATTTGTTAAACTTTGTTCAGCTAAACACCGTATATCCTCGTGAATATGGCACGAGAGTTTCTACCCAGCAACCGTAAACTGTTGGACTACGATGGAACACCGCATCTTTTCTGCGTGCTTCCCATCGAAAACGGGAAGTTTTTTCGTTTTTAAACGGGTTTAGCATACAGAAAGGGGAACATTTACATGTTCGACAAATTTTTTCGCATTACAGAAAAAGGTAGTACAGTCAAAACCGAGCTTCTAGCCGGACTTACCACATTCTTAACGATGGCTTATATTTTAGCAGTTAACCCGGGGATTATGTCTGATGGTGGAATGCCATTTGCAGGTGCTTTCTTAGCAACAGCATTAGCGGCAGGTTTCGCATCAATCCTAATGGGTGTTTACGCTAACTATCCAGTTGCTTTAGCATCTGGTATGGGACTTAATGCTTTCTTTACTTATACAGTTGTCTTTGGTTATGGATTATCATGGCAAGCTGCACTTTCAGCAGTCTTCGTGAGTGGGGTATTATTCTTACTTATTTCACTTACAGGAGTACGTAAAGTCGTAATCAATGCTATTCCTTCACAATTGAAACTTGCAATTGGTGCTGGTATTGGTTTCTTCATTGCTTTCATTGGTTTAAAGAATGCAGGTATCGTTGTATCAGATGCTGCTACTTATGTTAAACTTGGTGACTTCATGAATCCTGCTGTTGCATTAGCATTATTTGGGATTATTGTTACTGTAGCATTACTTGCTAAAAAAGTTAAAGCTGGTGTTTTCTTCGGTATGGTTATTACTGCTGTACTAGGTGTAATCTTAGGACTTGTTGGAGTTGAAGGAATGCCATCACTACCAACTGCAGTATTCTCTCTTGATTTAGATTTCTCAACAATCTTTGCATTCACAACAGGATTTGAAGAATTATTTGCTAGTCCTTCATTGATCGTTATTATTGTTACATTCTTATTCGTTGATTTCTTCGATACTGCTGGAACTTTAGTTGCTGTTGCAAATCGTACAAATCTTGTTAATAAAGATGGTGAACTTGAAAACGTTGATAGAGCATTAACAACAGATGCTGTTGGAACTATCGTTGGGGCTGCATTAGGTACTTCTACAGTTACTTCATATATTGAATCTGCTGCTGGTGTTGAAGTCGGAGGCCGTACAGGTCTTACTTCAGTAACGACAGGGGTATTATTCTTAGTCGCAATCGTCTTTGCTCCAATCTTAGCTGTTGTTAACTCAACAGTTACAGCTCCAGCACTTGTTATTGTTGGTATCCTCATGGCTCAACAATTAGGTGGAGTTGATTGGGATGATTTCACAGCAGCAGCTTCTGGGTTTGTTGCAGTGATTATGATGGTTCTAAGTTTCTCAATTTCTGATGGTATCGCATTAGGTTTCATCACTTATGCAGTTGCTAAAGTTGCAAGTGGTAAAGCTAAAGATGTCAATCTTGTGGTTTGGTTATTATTACCATTATTCATACTTCATTACGTGTTAAAATAAAAAAAAGTTGATGATTAAGCGGAAGAATTCTTCCGCTTAATTTTTAAAATAAGGAGATCCCCATGAAAATTATTCAAGAAGCATATACCTACGATGATGTTTTACTTGTTCCAGCCTATTCGAGTATTACTCCAGCCTTTGTCAATCCTCGATTACGATGGAATGAGCATATTGAAATGCATGCTCCAATCTTTGCTGCAGCAATGGATAGTGTGAGTGAAGAAACCATGGCCATTGCTTTGGCCATCGCTGGAGGCGTCGCATTCATTCATAAAAACATGAGTATTGAGGATCAAGCCTCTATGGTAAGAAATGTCAAAGCACTCAATGTTAGCTTTGAAGAACATCCTCATGCTTGTGTTAATCAACACAATAAACTTGTAGTAGGCATTGCAGTTGGAGTAGGAGAAGATACGATTAAACGTGTTATTGCTTGTGTTGAAGCAGGTGCTGACATGGTGAGTGTTGATTCTGCTCATGGCCATTCTCTAGGCGTTATTGAAACGATTAAGGCGATAAAAGCACTATATCCTAGTATTGAACTGATTGGTGGTAATATCGTCTCATATGACGCTGCAATTGCTTTAAAAGAAGCAGGATGTACTGCAGTAAAAGTAGGAGTAGGTCCAGGATCTATTTGTACTACACGTGTAGTAGCTGGGGTTGGGGTACCTCAGTTAAGTGCTGTCATGAATGTTGTTGAAGCATTAAAAGGAAGTGGTGTAAAAGTCATTGCAGATGGAGGAATTAAGTACTCAGGAGATATTGTGAAGGCTATTGGGGCTGGAGCAGATGCAGTGATGTTAGGATCGCTTCTAGCAGGATGTGATGAAACACCTGGAGATCTCATTCAAGTTGGAGAGAAACTTATGAAGAGCTATGTGGGTATGGGCTCACTTAAAGCAATGAAAAAAGGGAGTAGTGATCGCTACTTTCAAGGTGGTGTTAAAGACTTAAATAAACTAGTACCTGAAGGTGTAGAATCACTCGTACCTGCGAAAGGTCCTGTTAGTGATGTGATTTATCAGATGATGGGGGGACTACGCTCTGGTATGGGATACTGTGGTTGTGAAACCTTAAAAGACATGCAAGAGAGAGCTCAGTTTGTACGTATTACGAATGCTGGTCTTGTTGAATCTCATCCTCATGATGTTTTAATAGCAAAGGAGGCTCCAAATTACCGTGGCCGATAAAATACTAGTTTGTGACTTTGGTAGTCAAACTAATCGTCTAATTGCACGTCGTATCATTGAGATGGGTGTTAAGTGTGAACTGATTGATCATGAACACATTGCTGCTCATTTAGAAGATAGTGATGTTA
>DITO01000148.1 GCA_002422065.1 Erysipelotrichaceae bacterium UBA6182
TACACGTTTTCTTTGTGGTTTGTGAGTGAATGATCCTTTGTTTGAGCCAATTAGTTAGTGCGTAATAAAGTGTACTATATTATACTCTACAGTTTTGCAGCGATATAGTATCCATCTTGGGTTGCTTCCCAGACAGTTGCGGGTCTGTTTGCATCCCCAATTATATTAGTGTCTTGAACAATCCCGAAAAATGAGTTCGCTTCAAGTTTTCTTGAACGCATACCAATCGCAAGTATTACATTATCCGCTTTGATGCTAAATTCGTTATTGTTTTTGTCTGCGACAATAACCTCGTTTGAAGTAATTTCTTTGCATTCAGTATTCAGATAGACTTTAAGATTATTCTTGTATCTATCCATTTTCTGTCTCAATCCAATATAGACATGTTGATTCGCTGTAGGATTTAGTCTTCCTGTCAACTCTACAACAGAAACGTTTTTACCAATTTCAGCAAGATGAGCTGCTAATTCACATCCAATTCCACCACCACCAACGATTACAATATCTTTACCCAGTTGATCAATTTTCTGATACGCATCAATTGCAGATATAGCATTATTTTCAATTGATCCTGGAATCTTCGGCATAACTGGTTCAGCGCCTAATGCAAGTACTATTGAATCGGGACTTAATTTCTCAATCATCTCTGGTGTTGCCTTAGTGTTTAGGACAACCTTTATATCTGTTTTATTGATTTGATTAACTAAGAAGTTTTTGTACCTTTTTAAATCAACTTTTGATTCATCAAACTCTGAACAGTAGATTTGACCGCCTAAGAACTTTTCCTTCTCAAATAGAACTACCTCGTGACCTCTTTCAAATGCTGTTAGAGCAGCTTTACAACCTGCAGGACCTCCACCGATGATAACTACTTTCCTTCTATTTTCGGCTTTCTCAAGCATAACGGGTACTCGATCTTCATGTAGGTATCTTGGATTAACAGCACAGTTTGGTAAACACTTCATACCTTTACTTGATTCTTTTCCTTGTTGATAAGAATTGTAGCAATTTAGACACCTCAAACAAGGTACGATATCTTCAGACCGACCTTCCCAAGCTTTTTGTACAAAGAATGGATCAGCGATTATTTGTCTACCTATGACTACAGCATCTGCTGCGCCTGACGCAATAATTTCTTCCCCCTCTTCTGGAGTCATGATAGATCCAACAACGGCAACAGGGATTTTAACAACTTCTTTGACCTTCCTAGACAATTCAATATTGATTTTATGAGGCAGGTATGTCGTTGCGGTCATCTTTACCATAGCCTCAAGATTTCTCTCTAAACCACAGGAGATATGGACCATGTCGATTTTATCTTCTACTGATTTGATAAAAGCAACAACTTCATCAATATCCATACCTCCATCTACATGTTCTATACCACTAATTCTCATATCTAATGGATAGTCAGATCCGACCGCTTTGCGAACACGTTCTATGATAGCTGTCGGAAATTTAATTCTATTCTCAAAACATCCCCCATACTCATCTGTTCTTTTATTAAAATATGGTGATAAAAACTGTGCTGGGAGCCATCCATGCCCAAAGTGCAACATAACCATGTCAAAGCCGTATTCTTTAGCATCAAGAGCAGCTTCAGCGAATTTGTCAGCTACTTGATCCATCATCTTTTTGTCCATTTCTCTGACTTCGGTTCCATCTTCTCTGATAAAAGATATTGGTCCCAAAGCAAAGTCTCCTTTATCAACGCAAGCATATTGACCAGTATGGCAAAGCTCAAATTCTGCTTTTGCGCCTCTTTGTCTGATGACAGATACCTGTTCCCGAACTTTACTGCTCTCATAGATATCGGCAAAGCAATACTTACCCGGAGTGATTCTCGATTTTCCGTCATTAACATTTCCACTGGTACCTCTAATAATCATACCAATGTATGTCGTAGACTTGTCTGTGAGACTTCCTAATGGAGCAGAGATAATGCGATTTTTTAGTACAAGTTTATTCACCTTTAGGGGTGAAAACAAATTAGGATAGATTGGATGATTCATATAGTCTCCTTTTCAGTTAAGCTGCTTCTGGAACATCGGTAAAATTCAAAACATATGTGATTGCGGCTGATCCAAAATAGGATACAAGCATTAATACACACCAGACAACAAAGGTACTTCCAAAAAATACAGGTAGACCACCTAATCCACACAACCCTAAACCATAGGCTTTAACTTGGAAAACAAGTGAGAGCGCTCCGCAAACAGCGGACATAATTCCTACAGCAATGAATGGACGTTTGGTAGGCAATAGTACGCCATATAAAGCTGGTTCTGTGATACCAATAGCACCAATTGTTGTAGCACTCAAAGCCGTACTTTTAAGTGCCTTGTTTTTCGTTCTGAACACTACACCAAGAGCTGCTCCGGCAATAGCGGCATTACCAAAACCAAGAATCGGGAAAAACATCGTGTATCCAAATCTTGTAAGTTCATCAATGAGAATAGGTAAAGCTGCTGCTTGATGCAAACCAGTCAGGACTAAGAACGGAGCACCGCCTCCAATCGTTAATCCACCGAGTACTGAGAAGTTAGTGTAAATATAGTTAATGCCATAACCTATGAAAGTTGAAATAATAGTTGCGGCTGGACCGGTAACTACCAAGACTACAGGCATAACAACAAGAATTGTAATAGCTGGAACTAAAACAGATTTTAGTATATCCGGTGAAATTTTCTTTGCAAACTTTTCAACCCAATATACTAATGGCATTGAAACAATAATTGGCGTGATTGATGAAGCGTAATTCACAAGTTTCACAGGTACTCCAAAGATATCGACATTTCCGCCCGCACTAACGATAGCTAACAGGTTGGGATGAACTAGAACTGCTCCTACAAAAGCAGCAAGATACGGATTTATGTTCAGTTTTCTACCTGCGCTGAAAGCTAAGAAAATCGGTAAGAAGTAGTATCCGGTATTCCCGAAAATATTCAAAAATTGGTAAGTAAATGAAGTTTGATCAACACCAGTATAGTTTAGTAATGCAATAACTCCTTGAATAATACCAGCACCTACAAGTACAGGAATAACAGGTTGGAATGTACCGGTTACGTAATCAACTACAATATTGAGGATTGATTGTTTTTCGAACTTTATTTCGGCTTTAGTGTCAGAAACTTTTACAATCTTGTTGAGAGCATCAAAAGTATCTGAGCATTTTCCACCCATAATTATTTGAAATTGTTTTCTTGAAAAATTCGTCCCCTGCACACCTTCAAGTTTTTTAACTGCTGCGACATCTACTAACGTAGTATCTTTCACTTCAACACGTACTCTGGTCAAACAATTCATGATACTTACGATATTTTCGTTACCACCAACTGCCTTTAGAATTTGCTCTGCTGTAAAATTGAAATCCATTTTTTTCTCCTTTCAAGAGTTCCATTGGTATACAAATCACTAATACCTAAATTGTCATTATTTTTTTCTAGTCAAGCCCCCCCTTTGGGTTTACCTCTAAAAAAAACTCCAGAGATCCATAGATATCTAGAGTAATGCCTAATTTAATAGTGACACCTCGTTGTTTAGTTACTTATTTACTTCTGAACAATTCCGAAGATGAAGGACAAGGTAATTTAGCTCAGATTGACTTACCGGCTTACCATATTCTCGATAAAGTTCTTGAGAGATTGTTTCAGCACATCTACACTCTTCAGTAAAACACTTACGTATAGTATCATCCATCAATTCATCTTTTGTTCTATTCTCCTGATCTCTAAGAAATCTTTTCGCAAAGTGTTTGACATGTACGACTAGCCTACTATATTGAAGGCTGTTTTCGTTTATTCCGGTAAACAATTTGTTCTCTTTGATTATACCAATCACTTTATTCATCAAAAGCACCACATCCTTAAAATTCTTTGTAGTGTGACCACCAGTTGATTCAATTACATGCATTGCAATATAGCCAACTTCATCCTCAAGAATTGAGGTTCCAATTTTCTCCTTTATGACTTCACCAGCGTGTTGAGCAACTTTAAATTCATTGGGATAGAAATGTTTTATATCATACAAGAATGGGTTCTCCAGATCTATTCCTTCCAATTGCCTTTTAATTGCGAAGTGAATATGATCTGTAAGAACAAGATATATCGAGTCATTAATATCCAATTTGTATTCCATTTTTGCATAATCGACAATTTCCTTTGTTATTTCTAGATAAACAGCAGGAATATCTTCGATTAGTTCAATGAGTTTTGATCCGAATTCCTTCAAAACAAATATCTTCTGAACTCTGTTCTCTTCAACCCTATCACCGATTCTTGCCTTGAATCCAATTCCAGTGCCCATTACTACAACTTCGTCTCCGTTTTCAACGATCGCCATAACAACATTGTTGTTGAGTAATCTTTTAATTTTCAATTGTGTTCCCCTTCCTGACTATGCTTAGAAGTTTTTCACTCTTTATAATCAAACTGTTAGTTGTGAGCTGATTGATATCAAATTCATTCGAATTGGTGATAACAAGCATTGTGCTTGTGTCATAACCTTTAGCTCTGATTTTATTCATTTGTACATCGACAAGAGGTTGTCCTGGTTTTACTAGATCACCAAGTTTTACTTTACAATCAAAGTATTCACCCTTTAATTCCACTGTATCAATTCCAATATGAATAATTAACTCACATCCATTGTTTCCCTTAATCCCTATTGCGTGTTTTGTAGGAAATATCATAATGATCTCGCCTTCAATAGGAGCTGAAATCAGATTTGAATCAGGAATTATCGCAATTCCTCGTCCCATAATCCCAGAACTGAATGTCTTATCATTAACATCCTTAATATCAATTAGTTTCCCATTCATGGGACTGTAAAGAACATTGATATCTGATACATCTATTCGATTTTGTTTCTTGAACCAATTAATCATGTTACTCCCTATAAAATAAAAACCAAAATTAAATTAATAATTTTGGTTTCGCCTGCTTTACCAGTGACAATCCAACTTTTTACATTGTCATAATAGCATATTTTCAGGCATTGTCAATTATGTAAAACTTCAAATGATTGTAATAAGTCTTTCTACTAATGTTCATCAACTCACAAGCTTGGAGTACAGACATATTTCCATCACTAACACTTTTCGAAAGTTTCACAAAATCCTTATGGATCTTATATGTCCTACCCAACACCTTCCCAGAGCGCTTTGCAGCCTCTATACCCTCTCTTTGACGTTGCTTGATGTTGTCGCGTTCCTGCTCTGAAACATAGCTTAAAACGGCTAGAATAAGGTCACTGCTAAACCTCATTGTTACGCCTCCAGCAACCACCTGATCGGTGTTCAACTTCGGGGTATCCAAGACATTGATGTGAACACTTTTAGTGGTGATCATCTTAAATTGAAATCGGATCTCGTCAGTGAAATCACCGAATGAATCAAGATTTTTAACAACGATTATGTCACCCTTTTTGGCGTGTTTTAACATTCTTCTATAGTAATCACGGTAAAGGTATCCACCCGCCGTCCGATCAATAAAAACATGTTTAGGATCAACTCCAGTATCAATCATAGATTGAACTTGCTGAGCTTCAATCTCTTCTTTCTTTTCAACTCTTACATATCCATACTTCATGTTAATACCCTACCTTTGTCGTTGTGTAATTAAGTACAGATTTCTACCCATTTAAAAGTTGCACTGATAATGAGACTGTCCCTTGTTGTAAACTGAAAATAGGAAGTACATAAAGAGTTCAAATGGTATAATGGCAATGTAGTGCTTAAATAAAATAGGGTTGAGGATCATAATGACAAATAATAAAAGTGGACAAGAACGTTCAGAGCTTCATCGTACAATATGGAGTATTGCGAATGATTTAAGGGGTAGTGTCGATGGATGGGATTTTAAACAGTATGTTTTAGGCATGTTGTTTTATCGTTACATTTCTGAGAATTTGACTAATTATATCAATCAAGGTGAACATGAAGCAGGTAATCATGATTTTGATTATGCCCAATTGCCAGATGAAATAGCAGAACAAGCACGTTATGATTTAGTAGCGGTTAAAGGCTTTTTCATCTTACCAAGTGATCTGTTTGAGAATGTTAAGAAACGTGCATCCAGTGATGAGAACCTTAATGAAACTTTAGAGCGTATCTTTAAGAACATTGAGGCATCTGCGCAAGGGACGCACAGTGAGGTCAATTTCAAGGGATTGTTTGATGATATCGATCCAAATAGCAACAAGCTTGGTGGAACTGTACTGAAACGTAATGAACGCCTTGTGAAGCTTATGAATGGTGTCAGTGATATGAAGTTGGGGGATTATCGAGATAACTCAATCGATGCATTTGGGGACGCCTATGAGTTCTTAATGGGCATGTATGCATCCAATGCTGGTAAAAGTGGAGGGGAATATTACACACCTCAAGAAGTTTCTGAACTTTTGACACATTTGGCGCTTGTTGGTAAGACTGAAGTCAATAAAGTCTATGATCCGGCCTGTGGTTCAGGTTCATTACTTTTAAAGTTTGCCAAAATACTTGGTAAGGAGAATGTTCGACAAGGATTCTATGGCCAAGAGATAAACATAACAACTTATAATCTGTGCCGTATCAATATGTTCTTACATGATATTGATTTTGATAAGTTTGATATTGCACACGGAGATACACTTACAGATCCGCAACATTGGGATGATGAGCCTTTTGAAGCAATCGTTTCTAATCCACCTTACTCAATTAAATGGGATGGGGATGCCAACCCATTAATTATCAATGATCCGCGATTTTCACCTGCAGGTGTTTTAGCGCCAAAGTCAAAAGCAGATTTAGCATTCATCATGCATAGTTTATCTTGGCTATCTACGAATGGCACAGCAGCGATTGTTTGTTTCCCAGGTGTGCTTTATCGTGGCGGCGCAGAACAAAAAATACGCAAATATCTTGTCGATAATAACTACGTTGATGCGATTATTCAATTACCAGATAATCTATTCTTTGGGACATCGATTGCGACATGCATCATGGTGTTAAAGAAATCGAAATCAGAAAACAACACTTTGTTCATTGACGCGTCTAAAGATTGTGTTAAAGTGACGAATAGTAATAAATTGACTGATGCAAATATTCAAAGCATTTTAAAAGCATACACTGAACGCATAGATGTAGATCACTTTACAAAGGTTATGAACAATGAGGAGATTGCAGTTCAAGATTATAATCTTTCAGTTTCTACACATGTGGAACAAAAAGAAACTCGTGAAGTTATAGATATCAATCAATTGAATTCTGAGATTGATGAAATTGTGAAAAAGGTTAATTTCTTACGTACTGAGATTGATAAGATTGTATCTGAGATTGAAAGGCATGATCATGAGTAAGTTGGAAGATTTAATTCTAGACAAGTGTCCTAAAGGGGTTGTTTTTAAACGATTAAATGATCTTGGAAGTTTTTATGGTGGGTTAAGTGGTAAAACAAAAGAAGATTTTTCAAATGGTAATTCAAAATATATTACTTACATGAATGTTTTCTCAAATATATCAGTTAATACTAAAGTACAAGACAAAGTTAAAATTGATCATAAAGAGAGGCAAAACCTAGTTAAGTATGGTGATGTTTTATTTACAGGCTCCTCTGAGAACCCAAGTGAGTGTGGTATATCATCTGTGGTTACAGACTCGGTAAGTGAGGAACTTTATTTGAATAGTTTCTGTTTTGGTTTTCGATTTTTCCAGTCTAATTTGTTTAATCCTGAGTTTTTAAAATATCTATTTAGATCGGATTCACTTCGTAAACAAATAAATAAAACTGCAAGTGGTGTCACAAGATTTAATGTTTCAAAGAAAAAGATGGGAAGTGTATTGATACCCATACCACCCCTTGAAGTTCAGCAAGAAATTGTCCGTATATTGGACAATTTCACCGAGCTTACCGCCGAGCTTACAGCAAGAAGAAAGCAGTATTTTCATTATAGAAAATTTTTACTTAAGAAAATGGATAATTTTCAAAAGCATTATCTTGGAGAAGTGGCAACTTTGAAAACAGGTAGCAAACCAAAGGGCATACTTGATTTACCAAATTTGTATGAGTATATTAATGCAGGAACAACAAATTCCGGATTTACAGATATCTCTAATTGTGTTGGTGATACTGTAACTACACCTTCACGAGGACAGGGAGGTATTGGCTTTGTTGGATATCAGAATAAACCGTTTTGGTTAGGACCACTATGTTACAGAATACGTAGTCGAGATATCAATGTCGTGACAAATCGATACTTGTTTCATTATTTAAGTTGTTTTAATGAGAAAATCCTAACTTTAAAAAAGGAAGGTGGTACACCTTCAGTTAATATGTTTGATTTGGTCAATATTGAAATTGATATTCCACCATTAGATGAACAAGCCCAAATTGTCTCTATCCTTGACCGTTTTGATACCTTGGTCAATGACATCAAACAAGGTTTACCTGCTGAAATCGCTGCTCGTCAGAAACAATACGAGTACTATCGAGATAAATTATTAACATTTAATGAGGTGGGGGATGAGTCAATATAATATTGTCATTGAGTCGAATGAAGTCACGGTTGTATCAGAGTATACACCGGATAAACGACGCTCAACAGACTATCAAAGTGAGGGCGCACTTGAACACGAGTTTATCAAACGTTTAAGTGAACAAGGGTACGAACACATTAGAATCAGAGATGAGTTTGAACTCATCATCAATCTGCGCAAACAACTCGAAACCTTGAATAGTTATCGGTTTTCAGATAATGAATGGTCAAAGTTCTTTGCACAGATCCTTTCAAGTGCGAATGAAGGGATTGTCGAAAAGACACGTAAGATTCAAGATGATCATGTTCAAAACATGAAGTGTGATGATGGGACAACCAAAAACATAATCCTCATCGATAAACGTAATATCCACAACAATCGACTTCAAGTCATCAATCAGTACGAAGAACAGGGTGGCAATCATTTAACGCGCTATGATGTGACAATTTTGGTCAATGGTCTCCCTTTGATCCATGTGGAACTCAAGCGTCGTGGTGTTGCCATACGTGAAGCATTCAATCAAATTAATCGTTATCAACGAGACAGTTTCTGGGCGTCTACCGGCTTATTTGAGTACGTCCAGATTTTTGTTATTAGTAATGGGACGCACACAAAATATTACTCCAATACAACACGTTTCCAACACATCAAAGAGCATGTGGAAGTGAACAATGGACGTACCAAGAAGACAAGTAACAGCTTTGAATTCACCAGTTATTGGGCGGATGGATCGAATAAGGTCATTGCGGACTTGGTAGACTTTACCAAGACATTCTTTGCCAAACATACAATCTTAAACATTTTAACTAAGTATTGTGTCTTCACAACTGAAGAGCTGTTACTGGTGATGCGTCCGTATCAAATTGCCGCTACTGAACGTATTCTTAATCGTATTGAGGTAGCTAACAACTATAAGAAGATGGGTTCTTTGGAAGCAGGGGGTTATATCTGGCATACCACAGGTTCAGGGAAAACATTAACCAGCTTTAAGGCAGCACAATTAGCTACCAAATTATCTTACGTGGATAAGGTTCTCTTTGTTGTGGATCGTAAGGATTTGGATTATCAAACCATGCGCGAATATGATCGTTTTGAAAAAGGATCTGCGAATAGTAACTCTTCCACACGTATCCTGAAGAAACAGCTGGAAGATCCAGATGCAAAGATCATCATTACGACCATTCAGAAGTTAGATCATTTCATTTCCCAAAATAAGACGCATGATGTTTATAAACAACACTTTGTATTGATCTTTGACGAGTGTCATCGCTCACAGTTCGGTGAGATGCATAAAGCGATTACAAAGATCTTTAAGAATTATCACTTGTTTGGCTTTACGGGTACACCGATTTTTGCGGTCAATGCAAGTACATCTGGATTCAATCCATTATTAAAGACAACTGAACAAGCGTTTGGAGAGAAGCTTCATACGTATACGATTGTGGACGCAATCAATGATGGGAACGTGCTTCCATTTAGAATTGATTATGTCAATACAATGAAGATGTCTCAAGATGTGAATGATGAAAAGGTCAAAGCGATTGATGTGGAGAAGGCGCTGATGGCACCTGAGCGCATTAAGGAAGTAGTGTCCTATATGTTAGAACACTTTGATCAAAAGACAAAACGTAACAGCAGTTATACCTTGTCTGGAAGGCGATTGGCAGGGTTTAATTCCATCTTTGCAGTCGCATCCATACCGATGGCAATGGCTTATTATACCGAGTTTAAACGACAATTAAGTGAACAGAATCGAAGATTGAATGTTGCGACTATATTCAGTTTCAGTGTCAATGAAGCTGAGGTAGAAGATGTCTTCCCAGATGAAGGATTTGAGTCGGATAAACTCGATCAAAGCTCAAGAGACTTCTTAGATTCTGCCATTCAAGATTATAATCAAATGTTCAATGTGAACTTTGATACTTCCTCAGATAAATTCCAGAATTATTACAAAGATCTGTCCTTACGTGTGAAGAGTCGTGAGGTGGATCTGTTAATTGTTGTTAATATGTTCTTAACAGGTTTTGATGCGACAACACTCAATACCCTATGGGTCGATAAGAACCTGAAATATCACGGATTGATTCAGTCATTTTCACGTACCAATCGGATTTTGAACAGTGTCAAAACCTTTGGAAACATTGTGTGTTTTAGAGACTTAAAAGAAGAAACGGATGAAGCTATTGCTTTGTTTGGGAATCGTGAAGCGGGTGGAATTGTTTTATTAAAACCTTATAAGGATTACTACTATGGATATGAGGATAAGGGTAAACATGTCCCTGGTTACGAAGAGGTGATTGCTCAACTCATTCAAAAGTATCCTCTAGGTGAAATGATCATTGGTGAGGAGAATAAAAAAGATTTCATTCGTTTGTTTGGGAATGTGTTGAGACTACGAAATATCTTAAGTTCATTTGATGAGTTCCAAGGTCAAGAGATCCTTTCAGAACGAGACAGACAAGACTATCAAAGTAAATATATTGATCTTTATGAAGAGATGAGACCAGGAGGCAAAGTCGAAAAGGAGAATATCAATGATGATATTGTATTTGAGATGGAGCTCATCAAACAGATTGAAGTCAACATTGATTATATTTTAATGTTGTTGGCGAAGTATTATGAGTCGAGTTGTGCGGATAAGACGATCCTTATAACGATTGATAAAGCTATTAATTCAAGTATTGAACTGAGAAGCAAAAAGGAACTTATTGAAGGCTTTATTCAACGAGTAAATCTTATGGAATTCGAAGACAATTCTTGGACAAATTACGTAAGTGAGCAAAAGGAGAAAGATCTCAATGATTTGATTGTCAGTGAGAACTTAAAACCTGAAGAGACGTATCGCTTTGTGAATAACGCTTTACGGGATGGAGCACTAAAGACCATTGGGCAGGATATTGACCGTATATTACCTCCGGTATCTAGGTTCACTGGACAAAGAGCAAATAAGAAGCAAAGTGTTATTGAAAAGCTGATGGAGTTCTTTGAGAAGTATTTTGGTATCATTTAAGTTGACTCGAATTTAAAGTGTCGAGAATACTGTAAAGTAGATTTGATAAGAAATAAATGGAGACTTTATGAACGGCAAACAATTAATTGAGTTATTTAAGGAAGGTGTGAATGAAGGTATAACTTCAGGACAAGGCAATCTAAAGATTAAAGGCACACTATTAATTCATTACAACACAACAATTGCGGAGCGATATGAAAATCATCTTATTTTAAATATGACAAGATACTCTATAATTACTGGAAGAATTCAAAATGATATCAAAGGTGCATTTGATGGAATGGAGATTCTAGTAATTACGAATGTGATTCAAGGCTACGATGGATTATTATCAGAGTATTCAGGGGTGATCAATGGGAAAGTATAAGATTACACCAAAAGTATTAATAATAACAGTTTGTTATTTATTTGGGATCTATCTAGCCATTTGGTTCTTGTTCGTATTTTTAGAACTTTTTCCGACTGGTAAAGGGTTTAGCAAATCAGATTGGTTGTTGTTTTTAGGCTCATTCTTATCGTTTGCCGGAACTATGTTTTTAGGGTTGATCACAGTCAGACAAGTAAATTATGAAAATGAGAGAATAATAAATAATAGACACCTTGAAATAACTCCTGTTTTTGTGATCATTCCACAAGGGATTAACAAGCAAGTACCAGGAACTTCAAAGGCAATTTCTCTGGATGGGAAACATAAAGACACTTTTGATAATTTTAATATTTGCATAAAAAATGAAGGAAGATATCCAATAAGAAATATTTTTATATTTAGTAAGTTTTTGGCGTACTCAATATCCCCAGGGGATGAAAAGATTATCATTGGGGCATTTCCTAACTCTCCAGATTTGAAAGAATATCCAGAAAAAATTGTATGCTTTGACTTTGATGATTGTCACAAATCAATCTCTGGTTATCCTAATAATTTCTTCCTTTCTTACGAAGATATTGATGGAGCGAAATGGTACCAATATTTCACATTAGATAATGACGACGTATATTACGAGTATGATAGAATCGAGTCGATTTAGTTTAAGTTAGCATCTTTTTAATACTTGGTAACCTAAGACAGTCTTGGGTTACCAAGTATTAAAAAAACAGGGGGAAGTTATGGACTATATACCAGGTCTACTTTTGGTAGCCTTAATCATCGCTTTGATATACGTCTCTTTTATCATATTTAGGAAGAGAAAAGAAATCATTTTCAATCAGAACGCAAACTCAAGGAAAGAGATTTTTGAAGTTGCAACGAGCCAAGATTTAGAAGTTCAGTCAAGTAATGAAATAATCATAACACTCGAACAGTTGTCACTCACTACAATTCCTGCAGATAATCAACTAGTAGAAATCTCCGATAAATCAGTCATCGCCCGTATCACTGATACTTTTCCACATGTTGCAGAGGTTGCTGCCAAGACGATTAAGAACAACGATCTTGCGAAGATGGATGTATATAAAGTGATCATTCCAAGTGGTAAGGAACTTGTTAAATCAAAAGATATGGGTGGAGCGGTAAGAGCGTTCTTTAGAGGTTCTAAAGGAATCGAAGGTCAAGCCAACCTTGTAAAGATAGATTTAAACACATTGTCTAAGTCGGGTGATGTTGCTAACGTGGTTGCTAATGTCATGAATGTAGGCTCACTAGTTGTAGGGCAATATTACATGGCGGAAATAGACGCAAAGCTTGAAGTAATCAATCAAAACATCGATAAAATAGCTGACTTCCAAGAACGTGAATTTAAGAGTAGAATCCTTTCGTTAATAGCTCAGGTTCGTACCATGTCGAGTTTTAGTAAAGAGATTATTGAGAATGATGAGTTGAGAAAAAGGAAGTTGCAGACCCTGGATAATTTAGAGGGAGAAGCTATAAAGTTGCTTCAACAAGTCAACTTAGCTATCGATGAATTGACCAAGAAAAATCAGACTGTGGATTACAAAGATTACCGAAAGTTAGTTGATGAATTCAGTGTTCAAGTACATTATCAACAAGCACTCGTATCAATAATGGAAGAAATAAGTAAGCTTATTTATTTCCTAGGAAAAGGTGAAATCTCACCAGAAATGAGCTACTCATCCTTCAATCTATATTTGGAGCAATCAACTAGAACTAGAAATGGATTACTTGAATGGCATAACAAACATCTAGATTCATTAGGTATCGATATGTCGCAGAATCGGATCAGAAGACGAGGCCTAGAGGGTGTAATGGCTGAGGTGCCTGCAGTGATTGATAAGAAGTGGAAGTATAAGACGTTACAGGATGGACTGGTACAGAAGATATCAAGTCAAACAATGACCAATCAATTGCTTCTTGATAAACCTAAAGATATCTATGATCAAGATGTACAGCTTGTGATTAAGGAAGGTAAATATTTCTATTTCAATGATCATCAGATTAGCTGAACAAAAAAATGATTTTGATTTAAACGTCCTAATTAATTGTTTTATCGACAGTCAAGATTAAAATAGAAGTAAGTATAAGATGCTAATTAAGAGTTAGGTAAAGGGGATATTACAGGGGGTAGCAAAATGGAAGAGGAGAAGTGCATTGTTTGTGGTGGGGTTGATTGTAAAAGAATTCCAAATCCCATGTTCGATAGAATAGTATGTAAAGAGAGTTTTAAGTTTGATATCAATCCTGATGTTTTTAATCTAAAGCGTGAGGAGAAGACAAAGATTTCAAATTTAATTATCGAGGACATGTTGGCTCACCCAATTACTCCTCCCAAGATCAGACAATATGAGTATAGGCAAGATGATATCTTAATTGACATAGCGGGTACGTTTAATTTATTTGTAATGCTAAAGAATTATCCTTCGAACATCTCGAATAGAATTGACAGATCTTTGGTTAACTTTGCCAATAGATATCCTAAATATGGAAGCATCGTTAATGCAGATTCACTAACTGCTAACTTGTTATTCACCGATAGTGATGATTACTTTACTGAGTCTAATGGGTTATTAGTTATGTTAAATGAAATGCAGTACCTTAGTAAAACAATTGGTAGTTCTGCACATTTTATGATTTCGGCAAAGGGTTGGGACAGAATAGAAAAAGTACGATCATTGAACACATCATCAAAGTCTGCGTTTATCGCAATATCATTTGATGAGAAAACGCTCGAAACACGTGAGAACATTCGGAATGCAATATCTTCCTGTGGGTTTAGTCCAGTACTTATTAATGAGAAAGAACATAACAATCAAATAGTACCTGAAATATTGTTTGAGATCCAAAAAAGTAAATTTGTAGTTGTGGATGTTACTCTGGGTAATTATGGTGCTTATTTCGAAGCGGGTTATGGCACAGCACTCGGCAAAGAAGTAATAGTATGTTGCAGGAGTAAAGAGTTCAATAGCAACGTTGCAGGGATTAAACCACATTTCGATATATCACAGAAGTCTATGGTTATATGGGAAGATTTTAATGATTTAGAGAGAAGACTTACAGCCCGTATAAAAGCAACAATTAGATAGGTCAAAATTCCATAATATGATATGAATAAATTTTCTAAAAAAATCAAATGCTTTAAAATAAAACAATAAAAGGTTATGAATTTTAAAAACTAATATTAAGTAAAACTGAAAAGGAGAAAATGTGGGGAATAGGCACTTAAATATTTTTGAATATTATGAGCATAAAGACGCTTTACCTATTGAAAACAATCATACAAGAAATTTGGCAATAGTCTTAAAATTCTCAGAGATATTACGAGAAAAATTTTGGGATTTTATAAATCAAAAAACACAAATAATTAAAATAGTAAAACCTGTTGATTCTGATGATTGGGAAATAGATATTCAACGTAAGATTGCAGATTTGGCTAAAGGAGATAGATTATATTCAAAGATTATTGGTATTACTTTAACAACAAATAAACATATTTTTGGTAATTATGATCATGATGATGATTCTACCAATATCACAGATATGGTAATAAGTTGTAAAGACATTCTTATGATTATTGAAGTAAAAAGGAATAATGTAGATGCTACAAAGCAATTATCAAAACAAGTAAAAGAATATATAAAAGAAAGAAAAGCTTTTGAACATGGATTTGATTGTGAACTAGAATACATAAGTATGAGTTGGGATGAAGTAATTGAACTTATAGAAGATGTTAACGAATTAAAGAATTACAAAGAGGATGTAGTTTCACATTATATTGAACATATGAAAATGAGATGTCCTAGCTTTTTTCCAGTCCAATGTTTTAATAAACAAGGAGATAACTACATACCTGAGAATATTGAAAAGAGAATTGAACTTTTCGCTAGGAACTATCAAGAATATGGATATGGAGAGATTAACACACGAAACAAATCGAAAACACCGACTCATTGGATTAAAATCTTTGATAAACCTTATATAAAAGAAATTGCTTATGTTGATTACTCTGAGAATTTATATTTGGTTTTTTATCCAGGGAATAACAAAGGACAAGGCTATCATCTTTTTAAAAATGATAAAGGACTTTCAATTTTAAATCATCCCCAAATTGTGATTAATGGTTTAGAACTTGATTATGAAATATCTGCAAACCTAAAAATATCAAATGCTTGGGGGGAGTTTAGGTTTGATGTTAATCTAAATACGATTGAGAAAGAAAAACTCAAAGCTATATTTAGAAAGGTTTGTGGTAAGAAGAAAAGTTCTGATAATATAGATTTTATTAGAAAACTAAAGTCATTTAGTGAAATTGACTCATGTAACTTTGAACAAAATTTTTTGAGTCATTTTAAAAAAGATGATCTTGACTATACTTACTTAGTTTCATTAACTTTATGTATAAAGTTCACTAACATAATTGAGAAGTTAAAACTTATTGATATTAATTGTAGTATAGAAGATGATTCAATTGTTATTTTCACAAAAGACATTGTTTCTAAAATATATGAGTTAATAGAGAATTAATTCGAGATCTAATTGTTGAGCAATCATTAGGATACTCATTGTTTGTAAGTTATAGTAGTAAATTTATATGTTAGTAGAAGTACCAATTATGTATATTGCCTAGTTCTGTACTTCTATAAATTAATTGTAGAGTCGCAGTTTAACCAATTATTGATAGTGATTATTTTTGCATTCCGAATGATTATAAGTGTATGTAATCGATTGCTTAGTACAATTGGAATTAGATTGTCTTTAAGCAAAGTGTGAATACTGCCAGTAGTTACATGGCTAGTATCTATGGTTATGTCCCAAACCTGGCCAAGTATATTGTTCGAGAATTGAATCGAGTTAATGTAATCAAACTCTGATAATAGTATGTCATCATCAATTCTAGTTTGAACAGAGAATTTTAATTCGAGTGAATAATCATTCTTAACTTGATTAATAATTAATTCCCTTAAGAACTCAAACCTTAACTTATTCTGTTCATTGATTATAAATATAGGTAAGCCCTGATTATGTCGTAGTCTATATGACTTTTCGAATCTAGCGGTTAATGCTTTAATGTCATTTTTAATATCTATGTAAGTAGTGTTATGGATGCTCTTATCAAGATTGATGTTTCCAATAAAGTAATAGTTTGCATAGAATTCTGCAGCAATATTAGGACTTTTCTCATTGATAGAAATCTGAAGAATCTTTTTAAAGAAATGGTCTTGATGGAAGTTTCTTATTATTAGACCATTAGGAACTAAGCTGCACTCATTTTCGATATCATCCTCGCGACTGCTGATCCATTTATGCATCACTATTCCATCATAATTGATACATAATCGATCCAGAATGTATTCTTGAATCAATAGTAATTCTCGATCTGGTCTCTCGTAATGAGGGAATGCTATGAGTGTATTTAGCAATCGATTCTCAAGGTTCTCAACAATGAAGTGTCCAGTTGTCCAACTTAACTGTTGTACATACTTATAGTCTAATCGTGATATCATATTTCCTATTTCTTGATCTGACATTCTTTCATCATTAATCTTGTAGACAAGTTGGTAGTACATGGATACCCTCTAGCTTTCCTTTGTATCTTTCAAATGATTGTAAAAGAATACAAACCGTACGCACTAGTATAAGACCATCTCACGTAAACCAGGTGAAAGATTCGTGAACTAATAATTTAAATGATTCTCAAAAATATGAAGCGTGTAGATTCACTTAGTAACATGTTATATTAAATATAGATGAGTGATCATAAAGCTATCCCCCACCCATAAGTCTTTATGATTACAATCGAAAAAATGAGAGCCAATTAATATAATCTAATGGGTTCTCATTTTTATTTTGAAGATACCAGATCCTACTCCTTGATTATTATCGAGTCACACTACAGTTAGTGAACTTGAAATAAAGTTAGTTGTTATACAATTTGAACTAACAATAATTTTTCTAATTCTTGCCTAGATTTAGAGACGATAAATTTCTTATTAAAATACACCTCTGATCTATACGCCCTCTCATTTAGGTATTCGATGTCGCGCCAATTATTCATCACTAGATAGGTAAATCCGCGTTTTTTAATGTAGGCATCAAAATCACTCTTTAAAAGAAGCATATAAGAAAGTTTCGGACTAATTGGTATGAATAAATTGAATTCGGTCTCTATAAACTCCTCATGTATTTTTTTTGAATAATAATAAGAATTTGCAGGAAGTACAAAATTAATCTCTGTATCATTTTTAACAATAAGTGCTGAATAATCACTGAAGATTCTCTCACTTAAAGCACCCGCTAGTTTTGCATTCATTAAATCATTATTTGAGAAGTCTCCCAAAAAAAACGCAGCAATCGATTTTTGATTGATTAAATCTATTGTTGCTTTGCTTCTTAATGCTGCTAAGTTTAGATAGTCTAAAATTATGTTCTGCTCTTTTTTGCCAAATTTAATTTCTGTCTTAGTTTTTTTCTCAATTACATTTATTAGACGATCTCTCAAACTAAAGAACTTACTTTCGTACTGTTTATTCATTTCATCTTCGATGTTATCGTCGTAAAATCCTTTAGTAGTGTCAACAAACTTAATATTTTCTAGCGAGATATTTTTAGAATTAACATCTAATAAAAAGGTCATACAGTCACCGTCGACTATGCTCGAAAAAGGCTTCATATGTCCTTTTGATAACTGGATATGCGAACTCTTCATAATTCACCCGTTTCCTTTAACAGTTTAACCAATATATGTTGTTATTTGACAATTACTTTAATAATAGCATTGCTGAAGAGTATATGTGAAATGTGGAATTAGTGAAGACTATATTCTATAACAGATTAAGAAGGCAAAATCTACATACGTGTGTGCAGTTAAATGCCGAATAAGTTTAGGTGTAACAAAAGTGTAACAAACTCCCTCTAAACTATTATCATTTATCGATAAAAGTAGCCATAAATTGTCATATATGATTAAAATCAGCACGTTTTAAGCTATTTTGATATGAATTATATCCTAATACTCGGCTCCTGTAGTCGGCACCATTTACACA
>DITO01000149.1:0-20474 GCA_002422065.1 Erysipelotrichaceae bacterium UBA6182
GCAGATAAGTTAAAGCGATCTTTTAAACCAACTAAGATAGGTCTAAAGTTACTAACTAATCCTCCTGCTCCAACTTGTAAAATTAAGAAACCCACTGTAGCTTTGATGAACCCTGCTAATGATTCATACCAAGGCTTTCTTAGTAAGACGTAACCTACTAAAGTCATTAAACCAATGAAGTAAGCTGGTTGTGTAAGGATATTCTGTGCAAAGAATGTCCAAATCTGAAGTAAAAAATCCATTATAATCTCCTTTCCCTTTTCTTATTTAAAGGTTTTAACCTTTTAAATACTTGTTGTGAATGCTCAATAAATCATCATTGTTCTTAGCTTCGAGCAAAGCTTGAACGATTTCATCATTCATTAACATTTCTGATAATTGCATGATGTTATTCATATGTTGATCTCCGTCTAATGATGCAAGTGTAAAGAATAACTTAGCATCATATTCTGGATCATCATCTTTAAAGTGAACCGGTTGTTCAACTTTCATAAAACTAATCTTTGTTGCATTAACACCAACTGCACCTTGTGTGGAGTGTGGCATAGCAATCATTGGAGCTATTACAATATAAGGACCAAAGTCTTTAACACATTGAATCACTGAATTGACATACTCTTGTGTAATAGTTTGATCTTTAAGAAGAGGTTCACAGCCAGCTTGAATTGCTTCTTCCCATGAATCAAATTTTTCATGAAAGGCCGTATGGCCATTATTTACAAATTCTTTTAACATTACAGAATAGAGCGGAACGGAACGTTTGGCTCTTCATCGAAACAGTCTTCAAATCCACGTCTGAAGTGGAATTGACGCTTGCTGGCATCATCTGGATAAATGAATTTTCCACCTACATCCCAAACATAAGGTTCAAATTTATATTGTAGAATATCTTTTTTGAAATCATAAAGCATTAAGATTTCTTTAGGATCTGCTTTAAAGTTAGTCCAGATATCATAGTGTAATGGAATAACAACTTTAGTATTTAAGGCTTCTGCCATACGTAAGATATCAATAGAAGTCATTTTGTCTTGGTTTCCAACAGGATTCTCTCCATATGAACCAAATGCTAAATCAATCTTATGATCTTTACCGTGCTTAGCATAATAGATTGAATAGTGTGAATCCCCAGAATGATAGATGTTACCACCTGGAGTTTTAATTAAGTAGTTTACAGCTTTGTCATCCATGTCCGTTGGGCAAATACCACGGATATCGTGATCTGTTGTCACTAGACATGTGCGATCAAATGAATCTAGAACAACGATTTCAACGTCATTAATCTTAATGACATCACCAGGTTTAACAACCATACAACGATCCGCTGGAACACCCCATTTTAACCAAAGTTCCACACTCTTAAGAGGTCCAATAAAAGGTATATTTTTTTCAACATTTTGCAAAACTGCAGCTGCGAAATTGATGTCAATATGATCAGCATGGTAATGAGTTGATAACACAGCATCGACTGTTGTTACTGAGAAAGGGTCATAAACAAATTGAACACCACGTAAGTTTGGTTGAAGCATTTTCCCACCAGTCATGTTTCTCATTTGATGAAACGGAACCATCTCTTCAACTTTTTTTGTACGTTTTCCATTACCAAACCATGCATCAATGACAATATTAGTACTGTTTTCTGTTTTGATCCAAACACCAGTACAACCTAACCACCACATTGCAAATTTTCCTGGTTCTACAACTTCTTGATCAATTTCTTCATTAAGCCATGTTCCCCATTCAGGAAATGTGCTTAGTACCCATGATTCACGGGTAATTTCATTTACTTTTGCCACCATGTTCTCCTTTATTCATCGTTTCTGATGTTTTTATTGTAAACAATGACATAATTTAACACAATGATAATATATGAACAATCAATAGATTTTATGATTAGTTTATATGTATGAACCGCTTTCATTAATTTTTTATGAAAATTATATGAATATTTGTTGAATTTGTTAATGAACATGATAAAATTAACAAAGTGGAGAACATTATGAGTAAATTTAAACTATATTACAGTAAAAAAGAACAATGGCAGTTTGCATTAACTATGGTCATCTATTTAATCTTTGCAGGCTTTACATTGAATCTAGCATTTTCTCAATCATCAATCATTGAATCCATCCCCTTTATTATCATTCTTGTTGTGTTTTTAGGATCAAGTCTATGGAGTGAGTACCTAAAATATCTATTTAAGTCTTCAATCCATACATTGACAATCCAGTGTAATCCTAAAGAAGCTCTTACAATTGTTGACTCATTAATCAAGAAAGATATTTTTAAAAGTTATCAACTCAGTGCATTTATGCTGAAGTGTCTCACCTATCTAGATATGATTGAATATAATGAACTTCTATCTTATCTCAAAACAAATGAAGATAAATTCAATCATAAGGACAAAGTACTTCTAACTCATTATGCTTTATTTAGAACCTATGCTGAACTTAATGATAAAAAACAAATGAAAGAAGAATACTCAAAACTTCAAGAACTTAAAAACCTGTCAGTCAAAGGAAAGAAAGTGAGTCCCTTGTTTTCATATGAAGATATCGATGCTCAATATCATCTTGTGACGAAACAACCTAAAAAATCTTGGCTTGCACTACAAAGAAGTCATGTCGATTACATGAACTCTCGTGAGCAATTAACACATTATGTTTTAAGAGTCCAATGTGAACTTGCACTAGAGAATCATACAAAAGCCATGTTTTATTTTGAGAAGATGAATACTATCCCTGGTGGTGAAATACTGAAAAACTTATGTCGTAATTATTTGGAGGAAAATCATGAAACGCGCACAAAATCTCGTTAATGAGCGAAGACAAAGAATTCTTGATGAACTTATCAAACAACCTAACTTAACTGCTGATGAACTAGGAAACATCCTTGGTGTCTCTGCACTCACCATTCGTCGTGATTTTCAATATTTAGAAGAGCGTGATCGCTTAACACGGTTTTATGGTGGAGCACGTGTCATAGAAAGTTATCTTGATAAATCAAAACGTGATGATCTTAGTGAAATTCGAAAGAATTTAATAGCAAAAAAAGCTGCAGAGTTTGTTGATGATGGTGATACCATATTTATTAATACTAGCTCTACAGCACTTCTTATTCTTAAATATCTCAAAGGCAAAAAAGTAAACGTAATCACTAATAATGCGAACGCTGTCTACATTAAGAAAGACTTTAATGTCAATGTATTTTTAACAGGTGGAGAACTACGTGAACCTAAAGATTCGATGGTTGGTGAGTTTGCTTATAATAATTTATCTCGCGTTACCGCAAACAAGTGTTTTATAGGGTGCAGTGGTATTAGTGCAAAAGTAGGAATGACGACTGCAGTATTAGCTGAAGTCGCGATTAATGAAGTCATGCTACGACAAACCATTGGAGCTCGTTATGTGATTGCTGAAAGTAGTAAAGTCGGACATAATTCAAGTTTTGTCAGTAGTGATCTTAATAAAATCAATTATCTTATCACAGATCAAGATGTTGATAAGGAAGAGGCTGAACTGCTTAGTTCTAATGGATTAACAGTAATAAAGATTAATGAATTCTAAACTCACATGATTGTTATGTGAGTTTTTATTAAGAAAAAAAGTGTATCGTTGTGACGATACACTTCATTAGATTTACATTTACTAGTTTTCTTTAACCTAAATCAATGAACTGAGATTTCGTGCGATAAATGATGTGCTCACATACATTTTTAGTGTGGTCTCCGGCACGTTCAACATTTCTCAAAATACCAATCATCGCAACAGAAATTCTTTCATTTGCTGGAAGTGCATCAATTTTGTCAACTAATTGATTAAAACGTTTGTCTAGTAGTTCATCTTTTAATGCAACTTGATATGCTAAGTTAGCTTCTGGATGTTTGAGTACATCAATTGCTTCATCAAAATTGGCTAAGAACTGGTTAACTAAGCTTAATGCATCTTCTTCAATTGCTTGCGGTAAAACTTGTTTCTTTATGACAAAACGTGCAACATTCTTTGCATAGTCTCCAATTCGTTCTAATTCATTTGCAATCTTCATTGCACTAATTAAAAATCTAAGATCTTTAGCAACCGGTTGAAGTAATGATAATGCTTGAATTGCAATCTCATTCACTTCAACTTCGTAGTGATTAAGAATTGCATCCTGTTCAACAACATACAATGCTTTGTCCTGATCTGATTTAATTAATGAATCTACTGCTGTTGTCATCATCATTTTAACTTGATATGCCATGATAAGAATTAACTCATTGAGTTGAATAATTTGATCATCGAGTTTCATACTATAGTCTCCTTGCTTTTTAATTATACAAATTCAATATCAATAATATGTTAAGACAATGTTAATTTTGGGAAAGTAATCTTAAATACAGTACCTTCGCTCGATTTACTCTCAACATCAATGGTTCCTTGATGAGCAAGTATGAAGCTTCGAGCAATGTTTAGCCCCAATCCACTTCCTCCACTCATACGTTGGCGTGATGAAGAGGTACGATAGAATCGATCAAAGATGTGTGGCAAATGAACTGCATCAATCCCTACCCCATTATCACTGAAGTGAATAATGACATATTCAAGTGTTTCCTCTACCTTAATTTCTAGTTTTGTTGCACTAGCATGAATCATCACATTAGAAATAAGGTTAGTTAAGATGCTTTCAAACGCCTTTTTATCGACATACAGTACCGTTTTATCATTAACACTAACATTCACTTGAAGTTGATGTTGTTGAAATGTCACTTGATATGCATGAATAATGTCTTCAATTAACGCTTTCGCATTGTTTGGTTGTTTTACAATCATCATTTTGTCTTCACTAAGTTTTGATAGAGTCAACATATCTTTAACAATTGATTCTAGTCTTAAAGATTGATCATAGAGTTGAGTCATAAAATCAGTTCTATCACTTACTTCCATTTGTGGAGTTCTAAGTATTAATTCAGAAATACCTTTAATTGCTGTAATTGGCGTTTTTAATTCATGAGACGCATCAGCAACAAATCGTCGCTGAAGTTTATCTTGCTGAATAAGTCGCGTAACATCCTGAAGAACGCAAAGGAATCCATGATAGCGCTCATTAACATAAATTGGTAGGCAATGAGCAGAATAAAACTGATGTTCAAGTTGAATATCTTGAATCATCGATTTCTCTTGATAATAAGCTTGTTTGAAGAGTTTGTAAATAGGTCTTGGAAATGAGCGATGATCATACATTAATCCTTCAACATTCATTTTAACTAAATCACGAAATGATGCATTTGATAATACTACACTCCCTTTTTGATTAAAAAGAATCATAGGATGTGGGTAATACATCATTAATATATCCAACTGCTCTTGTAACACATGTTGATTTTGATTCGTTTTGTATTTTTCAATTTCAAAGTTTTCTTCTTGTTTACTTAATAATGACTGAATCTTAAACTTGAATATTACGATAGTAATCGTAATAACTAAAAGGATAGATACACTTGCGATCCACGACCAAGACCACATTACAATCGCACTTAGGAGGAATAAGAACCAAACTCTAAAATACCATTTATCGCTTGGTTTGTAAGACATATCCCACTCCACGTTTAGATTCAATGGTTAATGATGAAGACTCTAGTTTAGTTCTTAACTTAAAAATATGAACATCAACAATACGTGTATCACCATCATAATCAAAGTTCCATAATTCATTTAAGATATCATCACGTGTAAGTACAATATTCGCATTTGAAAGTAAATACGCCATTAAATCAAATTCTTTCTTTGTACAACTCACCAATTGTTGATTAACGAAAAGCTCACGTGTTAATAGATTACATTCAACATCATGATAAGAAATAAGTTTTTGATCATTGGCTTGGTGTTTTCTTACATGAGCACTTAATCGAGCAAGTAGTTCACGAGGAGAGAATGGCTTACGAATATAATCATCCACACCAGCTTCAAAAGCTTCCAAAACATCACTTTCTTCATCTTTAGCCGTTAACATAAGAATAATAGCTTCACTCTTTGAATGTCTTATCATTTTCACGAGTTCGATGCCACTAAGCTGAGGAATCATCCAATCAACAATAAAAACATCAAACTTTTGAGTATTAATACCAAATTTTGCATCCACACCATTTGCAAAATGAGTTACAGTATACCCTGCATTCTTCAAATCATACATAAGAAGTTTAGCAATACTAATTTCATCTTCAATCAAACAAATGTTCATTTTTCCCTCACTCATAGCGCTTAAGCACTTTCTTAACAATCGGATGACGCACAACGTCTACATCACTTAATTTAACAAATGCAATTTCATGAATTCCTTGTAAGCGATCAGCTGCATCCTGTAAACCAGACTTCTGATCTTTCTTTAAATCTACTTGAGTTAAATCACCATTAATGACCATATGAGCTCCATGTCCCATACGAGTCAGAAACATTTTCATCTGTGCTGGAGTTGTATTCTGAGCTTCATCTAATATAACAAAGGCATAATCAAGCGTACGGCCTCTCATATAGGCTAAAGGCGCAATTTCAATAGTACCCTTCTCAATATAACGATTAGTCGTTTCCATTCCTAGCATATCATATAATGCATCATAAAGTGGTCTTAAATATGGATCAACCTTTTCTTTTAAATCACCAGGTAAAAAACCAAGGTTTTCACCCGCCTCAACCGCAGGTCGAGTTAGAATAATCTTCTTAACATGATTTAGCTTTAAAGCATTAACCGCAAAAACAACACTAATGTATGTTTTCCCTGTTCCTGCAGGCCCAAGGGCAAATACCATATCTTGCTTCTGAAGTGCATCCACAAGCACTGCCTGACCATAAGTTTTAGCCATGATAGGTTTACCTTGCGCATTGCTCGCAATAACACGCTTTAAATGTGCAATTGGTGGTAATCCTTGTTTCACATGATCAATAAGCATTAAGAAAGTAGAGACATCACATTTTTGAAAAGTATTGATAAGCTCAATGGCTGAATGAACAACTTTAGAAATCATTGCTTCATTTTCTTGAGAAGCATCTTCACAAATCAATTGTTGATTAGTCAAGTAAACCTTAGATTCAAAATGCTCTTCTAGTAGTTTTAAATGCTCATCCATTGCACCACATAGTTGGCGAAGTTGTTGATCATTAAGTTGAGAAAGACTAATGTTGAGAGGCATAGAACTCATGGTTAAACTCCTTTTTTATAGTATATCATAGCCAATGATAATATGAAAAAAGTACACTTGCGTGTACTTTTCTATTTACGTTTTTTAGCTTTACGTGCAGCTTCAGACTTTAACTTACGTTTTTGTCCAGGCTTTACGTAATATTCGCGTTTACGAATATCAGCGAGGGTTCCAGCGCGAGAAACTGAACGTTTAAAACGTCTTAAAGCTTCGTCGAGGCCTTCGTTTTCTTTGATTACGACTCTTGGCATTTTGATCACTCCCCTCTTTTTTAGCAGCAAAAGTATTATACATAATTAACGCTTAAATTACAACCTAATTTTATAATTTAGGCTGGATTAAACACTTTAATTAGAACAAAACTTATCAATGTTTAATAACTTCCTTCTACTTTATTTCCTTGCATTAACGCAACACCACTTGAAGTTCCAATACGTGTTGCCCCTGCCTCAAGCATCATCATTACATCATCATAAGAACGTACACCACCTGCAGCTTTTACTTGAATAAAGTCCTTAGCCACTGATTTTAATAATGCCACATCTTCTTTAGTTGCTCCTGATGTTGAAAATCCTGTACTGGTCTTCACAAAATCAGCTTTCGCATCAATAACAGCTTGTGTTGCTTGTACTTTTTGCTCATCAGTGAGTAAACAAGCTTCAATGATTACTTTAAGCGTATGAGATCCAATGGCTTGTTTCACAGCGGCAATATCTTGCACAACATAATCATATTCACCATCAATAAGTTTCCCTACATTAAGCACCATATCAATCTCAACAGCTCCATCTAAGATGCACTGTTTTGCTTCAAAAGCTTTTGCTGGAGTAGACATTGCTCCTAATGGAAATCCAATAGTTGCGCAAACACCAACACCTGAATCTTTTAATAACTCTGCGACAAGTGATACTCGTGAACCATTAACACATACTGTTTTGAACTGGTACTGCTTAGCTTCTTCACATAACTTAATAAAATCTTCTTTTACTGCATTTTGCTTTAGTAAAGTGTGGTCGATAAATTGATTCATATTGTATCCTCTTCTTTCATTTTTACTCGCTCTTTAATAGCGGCAGCTGCAACAATGTGGTCACCCACATAATCGCTCTTCTCATAAGCTCTAGCCATATTCGTTTCACAGCCTTTACCTAGAATTAATAAACAATCTCCCTTTTTACAAAGTGTAATTGCTTGTCGTATTGCTTGTACTCGATCTGTAATAATGACATACGGTGTATCTTTAATACCTTCCGCAATATCATGACAGATTCCAATGACATCCTCATCACGAGGATCATCTTCTGTCAAAATAATCATGTCACATGCATCATCTGCAAGCTGACCAAACACTTTTCTTTTAAGGGTATCTCTTTGTCCTGCACTACCAAAAACACTTAGAACACGACCTTTTGTTGTAGATTTCGCATAATCAAATATCTGTTTTAAACCATCAGGTGTATGTGCGAAATCAACAATAACATCATAATCCTGTTTTTCTTCAATACGTTGCATTCTTCCATGAACTTGGGAAAGAAATGGAGTTATGTGAAGAAAGTCATTATATGATCGCTGATAATGATGAACAACACTTACAAGAGCTAACGCAAGATTACTTACATTAAATCTTGCGATAAGGTTAGTTTTTATAGTCACTGTTTCATTTCGAATTGAATCAAAGAGTTCAAACGAAGATGAATTGCTCTCACAAACAATCTTTGATAATCGAATATCTGCATTCTTATTTTCACCCACTGATATAACTTTTGAATTTGCTTCATGAACCATTTTCAAACCGTATTCATCATCAATGTTAATTACACACAAACCATCTGGTTTAATTTGGGAGAATAACTTGGACTTTGCAATATAATATTGGCGCATATCACCATGATAATCAAGATGATCATGGGTTAAATTTGTAAATATAGCGACATCAAAGTCTATATTATGAGTCCGACGTTGATCAAGCCCAATGGAACTTACTTCCATTGCACATGCCTTAACATCTTCTTTAACCATGCTTGATAAGTATTGATTAAGTGTTACTAAATCTGGTGTAGTCAGTTGTGTTGTTAAGACAATATCTTTGTATGAAGCATGAATAGTCCCTATAACTCCACAAGACTGAAAACTAGAAACAAGTTGCTTAATAAGCGCTGTGACACTACTTTTACCATTAGTTCCAGTAACGCCAAACATATCAAGTTTGTTTGAAGGAAAATCATAAAATCGATTCGTAACTTCACTAAGCGTTTGAATAACATCATCTACTTTATGATAAATAATCTTGTCTCTTTGTTCAAGAACAGATGAATGAACAATAACAACTGCTCCATTTTTGATTGCTTCATCCACGAACTTGTGACCATCAAAGCTTAATCCCTTCATAGCAAAAAAGATTGACTTTGGAGCCGAAACACGTGAATCAATCATTAATGACTGAATTGTGATTCTTGAAGGTATATCAAGTAATGATGATAAACGTTTCATATTTTTTTGCCTTTCAAATGGTTTTTAAGTGCTTTTTGACACTTCTTTATAAGTCTTGGATGGAATAAGTTGAAGTCACATCCTTTTTGAGTAAATGCTACTAAATCTTTGTTTAGAATATCATGAGCTAAAGCAACTATTAAGTCATCTTCATTAATAATTTTTGCGAGTGGATATTCGCTTATCAACGTCATATTATCGAGGTGAATTAGAACACCTTGTGTATAATCATACAGTACATGATATTCACCCTTTGTTGCAATAAGCTTATACGTATAAAATTCACTTTGAAGCAAATCTAAACTGTAAGTTGTCAATGGATTAATAACATTGTCTTTGTAATCCTTATAAAGTTTGAAATACTGTGGCAAATCAAAGACAGCCGGTCTTTTCACAATAAGTGCATTAAGCAACACATCAAAGAATGGTACCACAATAATTTCATCACTAAATGGAAAACTTTTAACATTTGAATAATACGAATCCATATATTGAAGTAGAAATTGATTTCGCTTTGCATACTCCATATCTTGCCAAAGATCATAAAAGTCATACCGTACTGCTTCAGAAGCTTTTTGAAATTGCTCCTTGTTCTCTAATGCAATATCCATCATTTTTGCATGGGCGATATCAAAACTTGTAGGTGTTGCTGTTTTAATAAAGGGTTGATGAAGCCATGAGTTACGCCATTCCTTTATCTGGGAACGATATACCTTATATGGATAAAAATGATGTGCTTTGATTAAGTGTTTTGAAATGTCATTGATCATGATATGCCTCAATCATTGCTAAACTTGCAATTGCAGCCGTTTCAGCACGCAAAATTTTATGACCTAAAGTAACAAGTTTGAAATCATGTTCCTTAGCCCATTTTACTTCAGTGGAACTAAATCCACCTTCAGGACCAATTACAATAAGTGTTGACTGGTTTATACATGCTTTTAAAGTAACAGATTCACCTAGAATGTTTTCATAACATAAACCTTTAAATGAAGCTTCAAACTTCTTTAAATCCTTGAAGGAACTTAAAGGATGAATATGACATAATGACTTTCGATGACTTTGTTCACATGCTTCTTTCGCGATTACTTGATATCGAGCTCGCTTCTTTTCAAATTCACTTACAGAAAGATCAATGATAGTACGCTCACTTGTGAATGGAATAATTGCGGTAGCTCCAAGTTCACATGCTTTCTGAATCACCCACTCAAATTTATCTTTTTTAAGTAAAGCGACGGCTAAAGTAATTGGAATACTTGAATCTTCCTTTTGTAATATTTCATTAATGATTTGTCCCTTTTTTTCTAAAGGTTCAACTTTGACTTCAAAAACTCGAGATTTACTATCTACAACAATTATTTCAGTGGGTTGTTGAAGTCTTAGAACACGATTAAGATGATGCATCATCGTTTCATCAAGTTCAATCTCATGTGTTTGTATTTCATAATCTAAAAAATAGCGTTGCATATTTACTTCACCAAAGCTTTTAGTTTCTTTATTTCAAAAGGTTTTATTACTCTCACATGACCTACCGGAAGATCCTCAAGCGCTAAAAACCCAATATGAGTCCGTGTTAACTTAATAAGATCAACATTTAAAGCCTCAAACATACGACGAACAATTCTATTCTTACCTTCATGAATCGTTAAAGAAACAATCGTAGTTCCTTTATCTTTTTGAAATTGTGTGTAATTAATCGTTGCAGGTAAAGTTAATCCATCTTCTAACTCAATTCCCTTTTCAAGTTTATCACTTGCTGTCTTAGTTAGTGCACCTACAATAACAGCTTCATACGTTTTTGGCACTTCATACTTGGGATGTGTCATCAAATTTGTAAATTGACCATCATTCGTAAGAATAATAGCTCCTAAGGTATCTTTATCAAGACGCCCTACTGGAAACAAGCGAACATCTTTAGGTACAAAATCAAGCACTGTTTGACGTCCACGATCATCACTTGCAGTGGATAACACATTTTTTGGTTTATTTAAAAGATAGTAATAAAAAGTCTTTTGAGCAAATATACTTACGCCATCGACATTGATATCATCTTCAACAGAAGCCATATATCCTAAAGTGGTAATCGTTTCTCCATTCACTTTAACACGTCCCTGAGTAATCATTTCTTCTGCTTTGCGAAGTGAAGACACTCCTGCTTGTGCAATTAGTTTATGCAGTCTCTGATTTGACATAAAGGTCTTTCTCCTCACTTTCGATAGGTTTTAAGGTTGGCAATGATTGTAATGATGCTAAGTGAAATACATCAAGAAAATGAGAAGTCACTTCATAAAGAATAGGTCTACCTGGTGTATTCTCACGTCCTGCTTCTTGAATTAAGTCAAGTGCAACAAGTTTGCGAACAATCATGTCGACATTAACCCCACGAAGTTGTTCTATAATCGATTTAGTACATGGTTGACGATAAGCAATGATGGCTAAGGTTTCTAATGCTGAGTTAGAAAGTGATGACGTTGCCTTCATTTGTAAATGGAGTGCTAAAATATCATGCACAGCACTTACCGTTACTAGTTTGTATGTATCAGCAGTTTCTATAATTTGAAATGCACTATCATGTTCACCATAACGAGTATTGAGTACTTCAACACATGCTTCAATATCTTGAGGAGCACACATCATAATCATAGCTAATGATTCTTTTGTCACTCCCTCTTCACCACTCATGTAAATGAGTGCTTCACATTGTTGTATTAAGATTGGGTTCATCATGCTTCGCTCACTTTCAAATAAATCGTATCTTCCATGTGAATATAATCAAGTGTGTGTAGTCGAATGCAGTCAAGTATCGCTAGAAAGCTTACAATCATACATTCTAATGAATCACATGTTTTAAATAACTCATCAAGAGAGAATTCTCTTCCTTTAGACTTAGCAAACATCAAGATAATATCGACTCGATCTTCAACTGACATTTCCTTAAAGGTTGTTTTTATTTCAAACGGTGTAGTTAACTTATATCGAATCAACACTTTATTCATGGCCTTCACAAGATCATTAAAATCATGATCATAACACACCTCAACTTGAACTGGGGTAGATAGTGAGATAGCAGTAAAATGTTTAGAACGCTCTTCAAACATACTTTTTAATGTGACTGAAGCTTCTTTTACAGTACTGTACTCAAGAAGTCGAGCAACAATCGATTGAGGATCTTCTGTCGCATCAGTATCGAAATCACTTTTCTCTTGAGGGATGAGTTGTTTTGATTTATATTCAATAAGTCCTGCAAGCTCAGAAATATATTCTGTCGCAATTTCAAACTTCATTTCTTTCATTTCATTAAGGAACGCTTCATACTGTTCAATTAGAACAGAGATATTTAAGTCAAAAAGATCAAGTTTTTTTTCCTTGATCAGAAATAACATTAAATCTAGAGGTCCTTCAAATGAAGCAATTGTGACATTAAATTTCATAACTTGGACATTATACCACACACATCACAGTGATACCATCACTCACAGATTTCATGAATGAGCACTGGAGAATCGACTGGAGTTGTTGAAATCACGATAGCATCACTTAATTTAGACAATACATCATCAGGAATAGGATCATCATGATGAATTTCACAGATGACATCATCAACATTCACTTTATCCCCTACTTTTGCTTTAAGGACAAAACCAACACCAAACTTAAGTACATCATCCTTTGTAAGTCTTCCTGCACCAAGAAGTGTTGCTGCAAGTCCAAGTGGCATTGCTTCAATCGTTTTAATATAGCCAGATGATGTCGCTAAGAATGGAGTTATATGTTTTGATTGAGGCAAACGTGAAATATCATCAATGTAGGCAACATCCCCTCCCTGTGCTTCAATAAACGTTTTAAATTTATCAAGTGCACTGCCATCTTGAATCACACGATATACAGCTTCTTTTGCTTCTAAGATACTATTAAAGTGTTTTGATTGAACAAGCATAAGACTTGCTGCTTCTACACATAGATTAGTAAGATCCTCAGGACCTTCTCCTTTTAACGTTGCAATGGCTTCTTTAACTTCTAATGCGTTACCAATCGCAAAACCTAATGGCTGATTCATATCACTTAAAATAGCAATTGTATTTTTATTAGCATGCTTACCAATGCTTATCATTGCGTTTGCAAGTTCACGAGCATGATCAACATCCTTCATAAATGCACCATCACCAAACTTCACATCGAGTAGTATTGCATCAGAACCTGCAGCTAGTTTTTTAGACATAATACTTGAAGCAATCAATGGGATTGCAGGTACAGTTCCAGTGACATCACGAAGAGCATAAAGCATTTTATCAGCTGGTACTAAGTTATGAGATTGCCCCATAATGGCTAATCCATTTGTATTCACTAAATGTGCAAATTGCTGTGACGTGATTTCAGTTGAAAAACCTGGAAATGATTCTAGTTTATCAATGGTTCCACCAGTATGTCCAAGTCCACGTCCACTCATCTTAGCTACTTTACCACCACAAGCGGCCACAATCGGTGCTAAAACAAGTGATGTCTTATCACCAACACCTCCTGTTGAATGCTTATCATTAGTCATTCCTTTAATGGATGATAGATCAACAACATCACCACTATGCATCATTTCATGAGTTAACCAAGCGGTTTCTTGTTCATTAAAACCATTTAGGACAATCGCCATTAAAAGCGCTGATGATTGATAATCAGGAACTCGATTAGCAACCATTTCTTTTATCCAATAAGCAATTTCATCATGTGTTAAGTCTTGCTTATCTCTTTTCTTTACAATAATTTCTAGCATGTTTGACATGTTTATTTCCCTCTACAAGTTCTTTATAGTTTCTAATGACGCAACCGCACACTCTTCAATACTCAATGGTATTCCACACTCAAGTGTCACTTTTACTGGTTTACTTAATAATGACTCCATACCCTTGACTTTGATTTTCATAATTTGAAATTTACAGTTTTCTAATTCATTAAGATGATCTTGGATCAAATCATCCTCAGTCATAATACAATACGCAGGTAAATCTTTAAGTGATTCAACTTTTAATGTATCAAGCCATTTTTGAGGAAGACCATAAGATGTAGCCTTAGGTTGAAAGAAAACACACTCATTAATAAGCCCAACTAAACATATTTCGTGAATGAGTGGTAATGATGGCACAAGGATTAATGTATTTGTTTGAAGTGGAATGTGATTGCGATACTTCACTTTCACTTTAACTTTTGAAATCTTTAAAAATAAGATTGCCCACATTCTCACAAGATGATGTTTGACACTTAAAGGTAAACGTTTCATCTTTCTTAGATTAAGTAGCATTGGTAACCAAAAGAATACCCGAACTAAGAATAAATTAACTCGAATCATCGATGATACTCCTCACACACAAATGTGTCATATTGAACAGTGTTAACCAAATTCAACTGCTCTTCAAAATGATCAAGTTTTACATCCCCATTAAAATCATCATTTATTCGAGATAACCAAAGCACTGAAACATAAGGAAAGAATAAACGATAGATCTGTAATCCTCCACAAATGTAAATATCTGATTCATATGATAATACTGCTTCAAGTAGATGATTCTCATCATTGAAGACGATAACGTTATCATGCATGGGTTCATAATCTGTTTGAGTTGTTAGAACCCAAATCATACGATTATTAAGTTTTTTAGGAATTGATTCATAAGTCACTCGACCCATGACACACACATGATTTAAAGTTTTAGCTTTAAAGTGTGCTAAATCCTCAGGATTATAAAAAGGAATTGAATCGTGATGACCCATTGTACGTGTTGAGTTTATCGCAACAATCATATGAATCATTAGACACTAACCTTCCCAGCAATGTGTGGATGCGGTTCATATCCGAATAGTTCAAAATCTTCTTCCACAAAATCAAGAATATTATCACGATGCTTAATTCTTACTGCAGGAAGTGGTCTAAAATCACGTTGTAACTGTAGATTAACTTGATCAATATGGTTTTTGTAAATATGTACATCTCCTAGAGTATAAACAAACTCCTTAGCTTGATAGCCACATACTTTTGCGACCATCATAAGTAGCAATGAATAAGAAGCAATATTAAACGGAACCCCTAAAAAAACATCCGCAGATCTTTGGTAAAGCTGAAGACTTAGAGTGTTGTTATGAACATAAAACTGCATAAAAGCATGACATGGTGGAAGTGCCATATCTTCCAGTTGTGCTGGATTCCATGCACTAATAATATGACGTCGAGACATTGGATTATTCTTTAGATCATCAATCAATTTAACTAATTGATCAACACCAAAGAAATTTCGCCACTGATGTCCATACACAGGACCTAAATCACCATATTTTGCAGCAAACTCATCATCTTCTTTTATTTTTGTAATAAACTCATCCATGGTTTCCCCTTGGTAAGCATCACTCTTTTGATATTTTGCATAAGGCCAATCATTCCAGATCCTTACATTTTTTTTAACTAGAGGTTGAATATTAGTATCCCCTGAAATAAACCATAGTAGTTCCACAAGCACGGATTTAAAATGAACTTTTTTTGTTGTAATTAAAGGAAAACCTTCACTAAGGTCATACCGTGATTGATAACCAAACGTTCCAATAACTCCAGTAGAAGTACGATCTTCACGTTCTTGACCATTCTTTAAAACATGTTTTATTAATTCATGATACTGTTTCATAATTACCTCACACTAAAATCATTATACACTAAAAATGAAAGATAGAGAGCACAAACAAAGCGTGAACATTGTAAACAAAACAAAAGAAAAGCGCTTATAGCGCTTATGATGAAGCTTGTAAAAATGATAGCTTTTCTGCAACAACTTCACAACTATAAAATGGCTTGTTTTCTTTTGTTACAATCATGTTTGCTTGTACCCTACCCTTAACACCAACCAAAGATCCTATTTCACAAACAGCAATAGCAGATTCCGCTACACCACGCCATAGTGTACATAAGATCAAATCCTTTTCATATTCTCCATGAGAATTCTTAAAATTACGATCTACTTCCAATAACAAATTCGCTACCTTACTCCCCCCACTTGTCTCCCTTAACGTAGGAAGTTCAACAACCTTACCAACTAATACAATTTGATTTAACATACACCGATGTCCTCCTGTGAAGGCATTATATTTAATCTTTTAAACAAGTACAAACGTGCAAACTTGCTTCTAAACCACTTTTGAATAACAAAAAATGATGTTAGACATCATTTCTTACTTATTTCGACTGTGGAGTTATTTTTACACGACTTGCATGGGAAAGAGAACTAAGGATATGTTGTTTAGCAATCTCTATGTCATCCATTGACATTGTTTGAAATAAACCCAATACATCAAAGAAATCTAAATCATTCAAAGCATAACGAATAAGTTGCTTAGATAAAGAGGAAGGTTTATTTAGTGCTTTCAAACTCATTCCTAAATAACGTCGTTTAAGCTGATTTAGCGTAACTTCATCAAGGTTAACATTCTGAAGTGTTGTTTCAATCCAATTGAATACTTCATCTAGATGCTCATGTTCACAAAGAAATGCAATATAACTATAGTTTTGTGACACATCCACATCCATATCAAAGTAATCATTAATTAATTCTTCATCAAGCCATTGTTGGTAATGAGGATTAAGCTCACTAAAGGTCGCTTCTAAAAGAAAACGTAATGCAAATTGTTTTAACACATTACTCATTGGATTACCAGCATGAGCATCGAGTTTTAATGCATAAACTCCTTTAGCAACTTCAATATCCATGGATACATCAATATCTTTGAAAGCCACTTCTCGAGGTTCAGTGATTTGCTCTTCTTTTACACTGAACTTCTCTTTTAATTTAGAAGACAGTGGATGAGCTAAAATCATAGCTTCTACCGATTCAATGGATTCATTCGTGACACAAACACATTGCATTAAAGAAGGATGATAGAAACGATGAAATGCATCCATGAGTTGACTTAGATTAATCTCTGTCACACTTTGTTTTGAACCACCAATATCATGAATGATAGGATGATGATGATAGAGTGATTTATAGAGATTCTTAACTAATGCTTGATCAACCATCGCCTCATACATTGATAACTCTGAAATAATGATTCCTTTTTCTTTTTCAACACTTTCTTCACTCAAAGAGCATTCACTCACTAAATCAAGAAGTAAGTTTGATGCTTCTTTAAATTTTGTGGTGGTGTTAAAGTAATAACATGTTTCTTGATAAGAAGTGAATGCATTAACTTGAGCACCAAGTTGTGAAAACTGAGCCATAATGTCACCACTTTCTGACTCAAAGAGCTTATGTTCAAGAAAATGTGCTAGTCCTGGTTTATATAACTGATGTTGTTCATCATAAACGTTAGAATGTATACCCCCAAAAGGAACTCCCACAATCATGGATTGTTGTTTGAAGTCTGGTTTATATAAGATGGTTACTTTCATTCCAGAAGGAGTTTGAAAGACATGTGTTTTTTCAAGTTGTTTAAGCATCATTTTCTCCTAGTAATACGAATTCTCCAATACATTCACTCAATGCAATCGCCTCAAGAATTTGTTCTCTCTTTAGTTCATTAATCTTTTTAGAAATGCTTTCAATATTGAACTCATCTCCTTTAAGTGAACTTGAATAATGAAGATTGATAGCAGACATCACATCATCATCGCTACTCACTAAACTATGAATCATCATTTGTTTTGCTTGGTCAAGAAGTGAATCATCAATATCTTTCATTGCTTCAAACTGCTCATCAATCATTGTTGAAACAACATCCACCTTATCACTTTCAATCCCTGTAATCACATTCATCACCCCATCAAAAGCAATCACAGAAGCATGAATGAAATAACATAAACTGTTCTTTTCTCTAATATTCGTAAACAATAAGGATGTTGGTAAGCTACCAAATGCAATCGCACCCACACGATATGCAAGATATCGTGAATCTTGGTAATCAACGTGAGTAGCATATGTTTTCACTAGTATAGTTTGAGGACTGAATTTTTTCACCGAAAGTCTTGGGAGAGGATTTGCTTTCAACAAAGTATAACTAGGACTCTTTACCTTATCTTGAAATAGAAATGATTGCTTGAGAGCATCAAGAATTACAGATTCATCAAACTGACCAATATGATAGGTATCACATGCAACCTGCTTTAGTAGTTGACTAAAATCATGGATATCTTGAAGTGATATGTTGTTCACTGATTCATCTCCATCAACCCTTAATGCATATGATGTGTTTTCGTATCGAGCTGCACTTAATGCAAGTGCATATTTAACATGTTGTTCTTGTTCACGCTTCACGTTTTGAAGTACATTCGTTTTTGCTTCTTTAAGTGTTTCCTTATTAACAAGCACTCCTTCTAAAATCATCATCATCCATGATATAAAACGATGATTTTGTTCAGGATCATTCACTATCTTCCCTTCAATGCCTTTAAACACCACACTAAGAACAAAGGATTGACCATAGGTTGTAAGGTACGAACCAAAAGATGCATCATAGAGTTCATCCATCCAACGAAGCATAGCTTGTTTAGTCGGAGCCTTGATAGATCGATCATCTAGAAGTTGACTATAAACTTGTGCGCAGTTGATATTATGTTGTGTCATTGGTATTAAAAAACGAAAAACAAATGTATTATCTTTGAATTGGGTCGAGTATTTTGTGTGAAAATTAAAGTTTTGTTTTATTTGTTGAGTTTGAAACATCTATATTCCCCTTTATATTTGGTATAATTACACCGTGTTATGATTATGAATCAAAGCACTGTTCACAATCAGTCTTACTTATTATTGATATGATTGACGGATTTGTCAATGAAGGTCCTCTTTTTGATTAATAAACCAAGTAATATTTTATTTTCAGTAATGAAGTATGCTCTATTTTTCAATTCTAGAAGACTTAAAGATAAAACCTAACTATATCAACCGTCATGTTTATAAGATTAAAAAGTCTTATNNATGAAAAAGTGGTAATCCACTTCATTGAAAGCGAGTCCTTATGAGTCAAGAATCCTTATATATTGATTTCTATGAAATCACCATGGCCTATACCTATTTCAAAGAAAATTTACTTGATGTCGAAGCAACCTTTGATATGTTTGTTAGAAAGATTCCAGATTCTGGAGGGTTTATTGTTGTCAATGGACTTCATGCACTTATTGAGCGTCTACAAAACTTTAAATTTGAACCAGAGCACATTGAGTATCTTCGAAAAACAAATATGTTTGATGAATCATATTTGACTTACTTAACTGAGTTAAAACTCACACTCACCATGACAGCAATGCCTGAAGGATCAATTGCTTTTGCAAATGAACCACTTATTACAATCTCAGGACCACTCATTCAAGCACAACTCATTGAAACTTTGTTACTTGCAAGTATTAATTACCCTACCCTTGTAGCAACTAAAGCTCGTCGTATTTCGACTGTAGCAAAAGATAAAGCAGTAGTTGAATTTGGTGCTCGTCGTGCTCATGGATTTGATGCAGCGCTCATTGGTGCTAGAGCTGCGATTATAGGCGGTTTTAAGGCTACTTCTAACACTTTAGCAGCATATACACATAATCTTCCCTTATCTGGAACACTCGCTCACAGCTACATCCAAATGCATGACAGCGAATATGAAGCTTTCTTAAGTTATGCAAGGATAAATCCTACAAAGACCGTATTGCTTGTTGATACGTATAATACTTTAAGTTCTGGAGTTCCAAATGCAATTAAAGTAGCTAAAGAATTTCTTATTCCTAATGGATATCGTTTATATGCGATACGACTTGATTCAGGTGATTTAGCTTACCTGTCTAAGAAAGCACGTCAAATGCTTGATGAAG
>DITO01000149.1:20557-21025 GCA_002422065.1 Erysipelotrichaceae bacterium UBA6182
ACAATAATGTCACTCCTAAGATAAAACTTTCTGATAATATTGAGAAAGTAACAAATCCAGCTCATAAAAAAGTTGTTCGATTCTATGATGAACAACACAAAGCCATTGCAGATGTAATATTCCTTAAAGATGAAGAAGTTCCATTAGATGAATTTGAACTTTTTGATCCTATTTCTCCTTGGAAGCGTAAGATGATCAGCAAATATTACTTTAAAGAAATGCATCAGCTTATTCTTGATCAAGGACAACTTGTTTACAATATTCCTACCCTTGAAGAAGTTAAACTTTATGCACAGAAAGATTTCGAAAGTATATGGAGTGAAGTTACTCGCTTACTAAATCCATCGATTTATTATGTCGATTTAAGCCAAGGATTATACGATTTAAAACAAGGATTAATACAAGCTGCAATATCAAAAAAATGAGTTCTCATATGAGAACTCTCAGACTGTAGACAAATACGGGGTT
>DITO01000286.1 GCA_002422065.1 Erysipelotrichaceae bacterium UBA6182
TTCACCAAATAAAACAATAGAAGGTGCTATTGGAGGTTGGCTAATTTCTAGTATTGTATCGTTTCTTTATGTGTTCTATGTTATTCCTGATCGTTTTCCAATTGAACTTGTGATTACTGCAAGCATTCTTATGCCGGTTGTATCACAATTAGGAGATTTAGCTTTTTCATCATTTAAACGATATTTCAAAATTAAAGATTTTGGTCACTTATTCCCAGAACATGGTGGAGTGCTTGATCGAATTGATAGTCTTTTATTTAACTTCATGTTTTTTTATACTTTGCTTGCGACGATGATCGTTTAGCAATTCGAAGGAGGATACATGTCAATCATTTATTTCATATTCGTATTAGGTTTAATTGTTTTTGTTCATGAATTAGGTCATCTAATTGTTGCGAAATCATTCAATGTCTATTGTAAAGAATTTGCACTTGGATTTGGTCCCGTTGTTTGGTCTAAGCAAAAGAATGAAACACAATACTCAATACGTGCGATTCCACTCGGTGGATTTGTAGCAATGGCAGGAGAATCAGAAAATATTGATGATACTATCCCGTTTGAGCGTACCATTAAAGGTATTCATCCATTTAAAAGAATCCTTGTGATGCTTGCGGGTATCGCATTCAACTTTATTTTAGCTTTTATAATTTTCACAGGATTAATTCTAAATCAAGGGGGTATCAATACTCCTCCTAGTGCTGTTGTTGATCGTGTTGTTGAGAATTCACCAGCACAAGCAGTAGGCTTACAACAAGGTGATCGCATTGTTACTATTCTTCTTCCTGATGGAACAGATTACGTCCCTAATGACTTTTATGATGTAATTAATATGACTCAAATTATTGGTGATACAATGGTTTTTGGAATTGAGCGACAAGGACAAGTAATTTCTGTTGAGATTACACCTGAGTACGATGCTGCAAACCAACGCTACTTTTTAGGGCTTTTCGTACCTCCTGCAAATTTTAAGGCAATTTCTTGGTATGAAGCACCAATCTATGGATTTAGTGCTTTCATAACTTCCTTTATGCAAGTTATTGCATCATTAAGTCTTCTAATTCGAGGCATTGGTTTAAATCAAGTAAGTGGCCCGGTTGGAATATTTAACATTACAGCTCAATCTGCACAAGCTGGAGCATCCAGTTTATTTGCCTTAATTGCAATTCTTTCAGTCAATATTGCTGTGTTTAACTTACTACCATTACCAATATTAGATGGTGGACGAGTAATACTTACAGGAATTGAGTGGATTACTAGAAGACCAATTCCAGAGAAAATTGAACACAATCTAATGGGGTTAAGTATGTTCTTAATGCTTGCTCTGTTTGTGCTTGTCACATTTCAAGATGTTTGGAGACTATTATTCTCATGAAAATGATCAAGACATTTCTAGCAGGTTTTTTTATTGGTGTTGCGAATGTTATTCCAGGAGTTAGTGGAGGAACAATGGCAGTTGTTTTCGGTGTATATGAAATGATGGTAGAAGTACTTTCTCTCGACTTTAAGAACATTAAGAAGTATATTTTACCTCTATTTATTTTGTTTATTGGTATTGTAGTTGGAATCTTAGGCTTTGCTCAAGTTATGGGATTTTTACTAGAAAACTACAATGACATTACATATACAGTTTTCTTAGGCATTATTGTTGGTAGTTTTCCACTCATTGCAAAATTAAGTCATATTCGTGAAAAGAATTTAATCAATCTTACTGGATTTGTGGTGACTGCAATTCTTGTGACACTCATGATAGTATTTCAAGATCGTTCTCTTGGAGATATTGATGTCACAATATTAACACCTGCAAAAATCTTAGGACTCCTAATTGCTTCCTCTTTATCTACAATAACCATGATTATCCCAGGTGTGAGTGGATCAATGTTACTCGTCATGATTGGGTACTATTCAGCAATCTTCTCATACATTATCCGAGGACTGGTATTTCCACATCTAATTATTGTACTCATTGGGATGGTTTTAGGATTAATTTTAGGGTCTAAAATTATGTCGCTGTTTTTAAAGAAACACTCAAAATTCATCTATCACGTTATCTTAGGACTAATAGTTGGTTCAAGTTGGTCTATTATTCCAAACTTCTCACAACCATTTATTCAGTTCGTTGGATTTTTAGGCTCAGCTGCATTTATTTATTTCATGAACAAAAAATAGGGGGGAAAGTATGAAAATATGTGTATTAGGTGGTGCAGGCTATATTGGTTCACACACGGTATTAGAACTATTAAAAGCTGGTCATGATGTATTTGTTATTGATAATTTATCAACTGGAAGTAAAGAATTCCTGTTTGATGAAGCTCGATTTTACGAAGCTGACTGTACTAATCAACAACAATTACTTGATGTTTTTCAAAAAGAATCATTAAATGGTCCTATTGATGCTGTCATGCATTTTGCAGCTAAACTCATAGTACCTGAGAGCGTAAGTCAACCATTATCTTATTATTACAATAATGTCTTTGGTGTTATCACACTTATTCAATCAATGCTAGAATCAAAGATAGATACGCTTGTGTTTTCATCTACTGCAGCAGTCTATGGTGATCATGCTACAGGTTTTTGTCAAGAAACTGATGTATGTCAACCCATTAATCCATATGGCAATAGCAAGTTAGCTGCCGAAATGGTTATTCAAGATTGTGCCAAAGCATATGGATTAAAAACTTGCATATTTAGATACTTCAATGTAGCAGGTGCACATCCTTCACTTCGATTAGGCTTAGATAAATCAACACTCACTCATATTGTTCCTATTACAGTGATGGCTGCATTAAAACAAAGACCTCATGTAACGATATTTGGGGATGATTATCCAACATTTGATGGAACATGCATTCGTGATTACATCCACGTCTCTGATCTTGCTTATGCTCACGTATTAGGTCTAGAGTATACTATTAAAAATAGCTCTAATGAAATCTTTAATCTTGGCTCTTCACAAGGTTACTCAGTAAAACAAGTAATTGATGAAGTTAAAAAAATTGCACCTTTACAAGTGCAAATGGGTGAGCGTCGTGCGGGAGATCCTGCTAAGCTTATCGCAAAATCTTCAAAAGCAAATGAACTACTAAAGTGGAATCCTCAATATTCACTACATGATATCGTTTTAACTGATTATGATTTTAGATTAAAACGATTAAATGAAGAAGACAATCGCAGCAAAGTGAGCGATTGAAGCTAAATTAACAAAAATGTGCCATACAACATGCGTGTATGGTTTATTTTTTTGTATATAAAAGAATGCACCGACCGTATATAAAACGCCTCCTAAAGCCATCAAGGAAAGAAAGAGAAGATTCGATTGCTTGTATAGATATGGAAAAATAAGTACTACAAGCCATCCCATAACCATGTAGATCAATAAGGATAGGGCAGGAACTGATTTTCTTGATAGTGATTTATATAAAACACCTACAATAACCATAGTCCATTGAATTGCGAAGATGACCCATCCAAGGGTTCCACCAATAATCGATAAAGCGACAGGAGTATAGCTCCCAGCAATCGCAACATAAATAAAGATATGATCTAATATTTTAAATACAGCTTTGTGTTTTGTGTCATAAGCCATACTATGATAAAGCGTAGACATTAGAAACATTAAGAATAAACTAATGATAAATGTACTGACTCCAAATGCAAGTGTAGCATCTTGGAAAAGATAGGCACGAATTGATGCATAAGGTAAAAATAGAAGCATCAAAATGGCCATTAAACCATGTGTAATCGAATTACCTACTTCTTCTTTAATTGAATATGTTGTAAATGGAATGTTTTTCATGGTTGCATTATATCATTCTTAACAAGTGTTGTCTTTTCTGAAGTAAAACTCTTTAAATATTTGCTATAATGATGACATGAAGAAATTGATTCTTGCCATTATACTACTGTTCAACTTTCAGTCAGGGTGGGTTGTTCGGGCTAATATACAGTGTTCAGTAGCTGAATATACATTATCTAACATTATTGGTCATAACCAATTTGAAACGTTAGGATGTTTTGCTGCGTTTTCTGATGCCCAAGCTGCAATGAATGCAGCAAAAGCAGCGACTCCTAATCTCATCATTATTCATGAAACAAGCCCAAGTCCTCTAAAAATCGTTTCAGCATCGCGTGCAGTACTTACTTCGTATCCGTTAAGGCTACGTGATACACTTAAAGATGGAACAAGAGTTAACAATTTACTTGGTTATATTTATCGAAGTTCTACACTTTCTACATCCTCTGATAGCACGTATATGCCTGCTTATCATGACTTTAGATATTTTGAAACAATCTCATACAATCCAAATCAAACACTAGTTAATGTTGACATAAATGGTAATATTGAAGGGTCTACGGGGTATGACCCAAATAACATTGCATACACACGCGATACATCCTATAATCAACGAGGAGTTGTTAAAGTTGAAGTCTCGGGTTTTGTTGGATTTATGAATATCGCAGCAGTTGATATTATTCCCACGATTTATGTTGAAAACAATTGGACAATAACTTTAGGTGGTAGAACGTACTTAGAAACACAACTTAATGTTAAAACAGTTTTTAAAAATGATGACAAGTTTAGTGCTGAACAACCTTACACTATTCGTCCGCGTGTCAATGAATATCGTGTTATCACTAATTCAAATAATCAACGCGAAGTAATTCATGAAAATTTTAGTTTTTATTCCGGAAACACGCGACGTCCTTACATCTACGGTCCCGCACCTGATTGGTTACCAAACGGGACATATTTTAGTTACGATGGAATACGATTCTATAATGATTTAGACTTACAACAACCAGTTCTTAATGGAACTGAAGTTGGAGAATATTATCAATACTTTGCTTATTTACCATTTAGATCAACAACTAACATTACAGCAAGTCAACTTGATGCTTTTCTTGAGAATGTTGCAATTTCCGCAAATGAACCACCTTCAAAAAGTGCTATGTATCGACAAGGTCAAGTTTTTATCAATGCCCAGAATAATTTTGGAATGAATGCACTCCTTGTTTATGCTATGGGACTTCATGAATCTGATCGTGGATTAAGTACTCAAGCGGTAACTAAATTCAATTTATTCGGTTGGGGAGCAGGAGACGCTAACCCCTCAGATGCATATGCCTATAGTAGCGTAGAAGTTGCTGTCAATCAGCATTTTGCCATAAATTTGAGAGGTTACATGAATCCAACTGATACTCGACATTTTGGTCAGGTCGTTGGAAACAAGAATAATGGTATGAATACAAAGTATGCATCTGATCCATATTGGGGTCAGAAAATTGCAGGCTGGGCGTATCGAATTGATCGTTATCTAAACTTCGTAGATTATAATTACTATCCAGTTATTATTGTCAATGACACAACTACAACGCCTTTATATAAACAAGCAAGTACAACATCTGTTATACAAACAGTTCCTGCACGTAATCAACAAAGAATGTTTATAGCATCAACGATTCAAGATGGTGGTTGGATTATGACTCCAAGCCTTCTGCCTCTTAATGATAATCGAGATACGATTTGGCCAAATCAATCGGTGGGGGTACAACTGCCTTATTATTATTCAACACATATGGCTTATATTCAGCCAGCGAATTATCGTGTAATTAACCATACAAATGCAAAAGTGCCACATTTGTATGATTCAACTAAGTTAGAACTCCCAAAACAAGCAATGATAAATACAATAACGATAGTGAATAATGTTATGACTTTGTCAGGTGTTATGACAATTCCTCATCTTGGTACTGATTCAAAAGTTGTTCTGACTCCAAGACTTATACTGTCAAAAGATGGTATACAACAAGTTGTTCCAGCCACAACGACAGCTATATCAAATACAAATCCTTCACTTAACCAGTCAAATTTTGGGTTCACTAGTTCATTTAATATTCCAGACATTACCCTTCAAGATGCAGTAGTAAATATTGAACTGCAATATCAATCAGTATTCTTGAATCAAGCGATTATGTTACCTGTAGCACTTAATGTTAATCAAAATTCTGTTTTGATGGGAACTAATCATCAGATAAGTTTTACACAAGGTACTGATCAATTAAGTATGAATATTGCATTGGTTACTATTTCACCTGGAGATATGGATCAAGATGGAATACATTCAATTATGGACTTATATATTTTACATAGAGTTTTATTAGAATTAGACCCACAGACCCCAACATTAATTAGTCTTGGAGATTTAGATTCAGACGGTCAACTATCCATTATGGATTTGTACATACTTCATCGTATGATACTAGGATTGGAATGAAAAATGAAAAAAATCATCATCACATGTCTTATATTATTTAGTTCGTTTACCCCATTAAATATTTCTGCAAGTACAGCAAGTGGGTCAATATCTGGGAATACTAGTGTTACTGCAGAAACACAATTTTCACTGACTTTTGCAATCGTAAATGCAACTAATGTTGAAGGAGTTGAAACTGTTCTTACTTTCAATTCGAATCATTTTTCCGTTATCGACTACACAAATTTAGGAACAACAAACACAACATTTATTAATACATCAACTAATAAATACGCTGATTTATGGACAGGCTCACCTAAATCTGGAACTGTTCAGTTCTTAAGAGTTAGGTTCCAAGGAAGGCCTGGATTTTCAGTTGGAACAAAGAGCACCATCTCTATGACAAACACGTTTATTATTCAAAACGGAACTAGAGTTTCTGTGGCGAATCACTCTGTTGAGTTAACTTCTATTGCCCCGCTATCAACTATTAACACTTTGAATAATATAACCATCAATGGTTCCAACCTTTCTGGTTTCAGATCCTCAACAACAACTTATACATTACCTGATACGCAAGAAACATCGATATCGATTGGTGCTGAGCGTACTGATTCAAAATCAACACTGAGTGGTACAGGAACATTTCCACTTAGTTATGGGAATAATCGTTTTGTATTAACTGTTCGTTCTGAAAGTGGAAGTAATAGAACATATACTATTAATGTGCCTCGTCCGGATTTACGTGGGGATGACACTTCTATAAAGAGTATTACTGTAGGTGACCAGACATTGGAGTGGAATACTGCTGATATTACTCAAAACATATTGCTTATCCCAAACACGATTTCTCAAACAAATATCAGCGTACAATTAAACGAAAGTTCTTCAAAAGTTACTTCTACATTAAGCCAAACATTAAATGTTGGTGAGAACAACATTGAAATAACGGTACAATCTGAAAAGGGTACAGTGACAACTTATTCTGTGATGATTGTTCGCGCTGATGAACAAAATGTTTTTCCAGTAAAATATACATCGACGGATATTGAGCAAGTTCTTATTGATGGAGTACAGTATTTATTAAATCAAGATAAAGCACTTCTGCCATACAACATTGAAGCACCTGTCTTAACAATTATTGCAGGTTCAACACTAACAAAAGTTGAAATTTCTGAAGTAGGAACACTTGTCTTTGGAGATAATAATATTGATGTAACACTCACTGCATTTGATGGAACAGTAAAGACGATTACTATTAATCTATTTCGTGAAAATCAAATGAATCCTGTAACACTTACAGAACTACTAGAAAATATTGAGAGTTATCCCATTGATACATTGTCATTCTTTTATGAAGGACTTGTTGTTGAAGATGAAATCCTTAATACATTAAATGTTTCAAATAAATCTTTTAGAATTTATGTCCAAACAGCTTCTGTACTTGGATATTGGTTTTTATCTAGTGAAGATTCAGCACTTTTAAAAGATTTAAACTTCTTTATTGAAGAAGATGTTAGTTTAGATTTTCAAAAGAGATTTGATTATATTGTACAAACAAACGTAATATTTAAAGAAACTGATTTTGACAAACCAATTTCCTTTACATTCATTCAAATGGAAAGCTTGTCACTATACTTTTCACTCTATGGCTATCAAGTGACTGAAGATGGGTTACAACTCATTGAGGATTGGAATGTACTTCCACTTAATAGTACGATAGAAGTCGGAGGCCCTCTTCATTTAGTGATTACTCCAGTGCAGTTTACAGAAGGATTTAGTGAGATTGATGACCGCTACTTATTAGCACTTGTCATTGGAGTAGGTGTAGGTTGGTTGTTACTTTTACTAAGTATGATTAATAATATATTCTTAAAGAAGAAGTATAAAAAATTGAAAAAGGAGACAATTAAGTGAATTCATTCATTATTGAGTCGCTTGCTTCCTCACTACAAGTCAAATTATCACAAGTTGAACAAACACTTTCATTACTTCAATCAGGCAACACTGTTGCCTTTATTGCTCGATATCGCAAAGAAGCAACACAAGGTCTAGATGAAGAAATGATTCAAAGCATAGCATTGCGATATGATTATGAAGTTCAGTTATTAAAACGTAAAGAAGATGTCATTCGCTTGATTGATGAGCAAGGACTTATGAGTCCAGAACTTAGCCTAAGAATTATGGACTGTGAGAAACTAAGTCAAGTCGAAGAGATATACAAGCCATATAAACTTAAAAAATTAACTAAATCAGCTTTAGCTATTGCGGCAGGACTTCAACCGTTAGCTAACTCATTGAAAGCAGCAGGTTCAAATGCTTCACTTGAAGAAATTTGTGGTCCCTTTATCAAAGATGAGATTAAGTCATTTGATCAAGCTTACAGTATGGCATGTGACATCTTAGTTGATGAACTCATTCATAACCCTCAATGGAGACAAGCATTAACAAAGGATATTGAGCGAAAAGGAATGTTTTTAAGTCAACTTAAAAAAGAAGGTGCAGATACTGAGAAGACATATGTTATGTATCATCAATTTAAACAACGACTTACATCAATGCAACCTTATCAAGTGATGGCTATTAATCGAGGTGAAGATGTAAAGATTCTTAGTGTTTCAATCGATTATGATGTAGAAGTGTTCTATGACCAAACCAAAGTGAAGTATATTAGCTTTGCGCATCCTACATTACAAAAGGATTTAGTAGCATTATGTAAAGATGCAATGAAAAAAGTATTATATCCTAGCATTGTACGCTCTATTCGTACAGATCTAACATCAAAGGCACAAGAGCATTCAGTAAGTGTTTTTGCGAATAACATTGAACAATTACTTTTGGTTCCACCTCTTAAAGGTAAAACAATTCTAGGGTGGGATCCAGCCTATCGCACAGGATGCAAACTAGCAATTATTGATGAGCATGGCGATTGCCTCCATGTAGATACGATTTATCCATTTGATCCTAAAAATGATACAGTTGGATCTACTAAAACAGTGGAGATTTTAATCAAGAAATTCAATGTTTCAATCATTGCTTGTGGTAATGGTACTGCATCACGTGAATCTGAGCAGTTTATCAGTGAATTCATTAAAGGTCATCCAGAAATGACATTAAGCTATGCAATTGTTTCAGAAGCAGGAGCATCAGTGTACTCAGCAAGCCCACTTGCAAAAGAAGAATTCCCACAACTCGATGTCAGTTTAAGATCAGCAATATCAATTGCTAGACGATTGCATGATCCACTCTCAGAATTAATTAAAATTGATCCTAGAAGTGTAGGTGTTGGGCAGTACCAACATGATTGTCCACCTCAACAGTTAAAGGAAAAAGTTGATTTTGTAGTTAACAAAGTTGTAAACAAGGTAGGCGTTGATGTTAACACAGCTTCTACTCATCTTATTAGCAATATTTCAGGACTTAGTAAACCACTAGCGAAAAATATTGTAGCAAAGCGATTAGAACTTAAAGGATTTAAAGATCGTAACCAGTTAAAAGATGTAAAAGGATTAGGACCGAAAACATTTGAACAAGCCATCGGCTTCTTAAGAATTCTAAATAGTCAAGAACCATTAGATGCCACGTTTATACATCCAGAATCTTATAAATTAGCTCGTAAACTAAAAGAATCATTTCCAGATTTAAATCCATCCCAATCTGATTTACAAGCATGGTATGTATCACACAATACAGACATGTACACGGTCATTGATATTCTTGAAAACTTAAAGGCACCAGGACGAGATTATCGTGAAAAGTTTAAAGGTGTTTCACTTCGACAAGATATTCTCAAATTTGAAGATGTTAATCTTCATGATATGTTTGAGGGGACAGTCAGAAATGTCGTTGATTTTGGAGCGTTTGTAGATATTGGTTTAAAGAATGATGGTTTAATCCATAAATCACAAATGAATAGTGACTCAAATGAATCCGTTTATTCGTTATTAAAAGTTAATGAAGCAGTATTAGTAGAAGTTATTGGTATTGATGTTGATCGGCAGAAACTTCAACTCAAGTTAATTAAAAAAGTGATGCTTGGCGCATAGTTGATTCGACTACAAGATCTTGGTTTCGTAAGAAATCAAGATTTTTAATTGGATGATTTAAATATTCTCTTGCCTCAGATTCATTTAGTATCATAGGTTGTCGATGATGTACCCAAGCTATGGATGGTTGTGATTCATGAGTGATGAGTGCAACTCGATCTTGATTTTCATTGTAGACTGCTGCAATGTAGAGTGGTTCATGGTTTTTGTTGACTATTTTTTGTTTTATTCGACTTTGATCCCACTCATAGTAACCTGATGCTAAAACAATACATCTTTGATTTTGATAAGCATTATTAAATAATCTAGAATGTTGAATATTTTCTAGTCGAGCAAATAGTATGAGCTGTTGTGATGAGTCATGAAGCCAACCCCATCGAGCGAGGGTTGTTCCCTTAAGGTCTAAATTTTGAGTAATAACTAATTCATCACTTGGTCTAAAAAGTGTTTGTAGTTGTTCAATATTGTAAGCTACCATCAGATCTTCTTGAATAAATAATTGTCCACACATTGTCTAGTTCTCCTTTTTTTCAATAAACCATCGGGTATCTTCTAAATATAAGTATCGGATATGTCCTCCAATATGGCAAGTATATCGAATACCTGCGCCTCCGGATTTTAGTGAAGCAGCATTCACTATTTGAGTGATTTTATCAACACTATAGGTTAATCCATTATCGGCAATCACACTAAGGGGTGTTATTTTTCCTTCTTTATTAAATATTGCAATGACCTGAATATAATGTTTATGCTGCATCAAATAGACTCCTTAAAGTAAGCAAAGGGAAAAATAACATGATCATCCTTAGGATTGAAATCACTTAGCGAAAGATTGGAAAGTGAAATCCCTCGTTTAACACTTTCATAACCAAAGCGAGATCGAATCGCATCGACTGTTTTATCAATATTTCGAGAACGAAGATGGTTTTCAATGGAAGTAAACATTGATATTTGCCATGCTACCTCGCTTGATACTAATTGTTCTGCACGAACGCCAATGCTACGGTATTTTTTAGAAGAATCATAATTTTCTTTAAACAATATCATGGCGAAGTATATTAAGTCATCTGTGACGTCAGTAGGAACATCACAACTTATTTGTCGAGTAAAACTATTAAGATTTTCATCACGCATTGTGATACTAAGGGTACGACAAGCGAGATTTTGTCCTTTCAAGCGGGAAGCAACACTTTCACAAAGTACAGTAGCAACTATTTTAATGTCATTAAGAGAACATAAATCAACTTGAGATGTAGTTGAGTTTCCAATCGATTTAACAAGACTATGATGTGAGAAATGCTTAACCTCACTTGATTCCAAACCATTTGAAAAACGATGAAGAATATATCCCCATTTCCCAAAATGCGAAGTAAGAAAGGAAAGGGGTGTATTTGCAAGATCTCCAATGGTTTTAATACCGTAGCGATGTAGTTTAAGTTTTGTAGCTCGACCAACATAAAGCAAGTCTTCTACGGGTAACGGATAGACAATATGTTCAATATTAGAATCATCTAAAACAGTAATTGCGTCAGGCTTCTTATAATCTGACCCTAATTTTGAATATATCTTATTGTTACTCACTCCGATGGATACTGTTAATCCACATTCGCTTTTAATTTCATTACTAATTTTTTGTGCAATAGTATACCCATTGCCATATAATCGTTTACATGATGTAACATCTAACCATGCTTCATCAATCCCAAAAGGTTCAATTTTGTCAGTATAGCGTTTATATATATCCATTACTTTCTTCGAAAATTTCATATATAGAGAGAAGCGAGCAGGAAGGATTAAAAGATTAGGACATTTTTGCTTTGCTTGCCAAAGCGGTTCGCCCGTTTGAATACCATATTTCTTAGCTAAAGGATTTTTAGCTAAAATAATACCATGTCGTTTGTCTTTATCTCCACCTACGGCCATAGGAACATAACGTGTATACGGTTGATGCAATTCTTCAACGGCAGCGTAGAAATGATTTAAATCACAATGTAATATTATTGGATGGTCCATATAATTACCTCTCTGATACTTTAAGTTTACTTGAATTAAATTCAAGTTTCAATAGAAAAACTTGAAAATTATTCAAGTTCTGTTACAATAATATAAGAGGTAAACTATGTCACTAGGTCATCGATTAAGACAATATCGCAAAGTAAAAAACATGTCACAGGAAGAACTTGCAGATCATTTAGGCTACAAGTCATTTACAACAATTCAAAAATGGGAAAAAGATCAAGCTGTTCCTCCTATTCATATTATAGAGAGATTATCTCGGCTTTTTGAAATAAGTATTGGCGATTTATTAGCAGAGGCTAATAATCGTCGTAAGGTCCCTATTGTAGGTGTTGTTGCAGGTGGATCTCCTATTACAGCTATAGAAAATTGGATAGGGGAATATGAAGTAGATTTACCTGACTTACACAATGATTATTTCTATTTAAGAGTTGTTGGAGATTCAATGATTGGGGCTCGAATTTTCCCAGGAGATGACTTGTTTGTAAGAAAACAAAGTAATGTAAATAATGGTGACATTGGTGTGGTTCTTATTGATCAAGAAGCTACAGTAAAACGTATATTATTTAAAGGGAACAATATTATTTTAAAACCTGAAAATGAAAAATACGAACCTATGGTGTTTACACCTTATGACATTGAAACTAAAAAAATACAGATTTTAGGCAAAGTATTACATAATCGGATTAATTTTTAATGATGAAAGGAATTTAATTAATTATGATGACATGGATAAACGATATTAATAAAATGACAGAAGTATGGTTCACTCAAGGATTAGTAACCTTTATCATTTCTACACTTATTACACTCGTTTTAATGAGTATAATAATCAAACTTAAGAATAAATATTTCAAACGTCAAACACTAAATAATAAAATTGATCCCACGATGGCGAAATTTTTAACTCGTTTGATTAGTACATTGATTTATTCATTCTTTATTTTTGTTATTATCTCTCAGATTAAACCGCTTTCTCAAATATCAGTTTCTCTATTAGCAGGGAGTGGTGTTGCTGTCTTGGTCATTGGATTTGCAGCACAAGAAGCATTTTCAAATATTATTGCAGGTATTTTCTTATCATTATTTAGACCGTTTTCAGTGGATGAACTTATTAATATTCCATCAATTAATGTCATGGGTCGTATAGAGGATATTACATTGAGACATACTGTTATTCGTACATTCGAGAATAATCGTGTCATTGTTCCTAACAATGTTATAAACTCTTCCGTCATTGAAAATAGAGATATCATTGATAATAAAATTTGCAATTTCTTTATCGTTGGTATCTCATATGATAGTGATATTGATGTCGCGAAAGGAATCATGATTGAGGAAGCAATTAAACACCCATTACTTATTGATACTCGATCAGAAACTGACAAAGAGAATAATGTACCACATGTGAACGTCGTTGTGGCAAATTTAAATACTTCGAGTGTTGATTTAAGAATGGCAATTTGGTCAAAGAATGCTGCAGATAGTTTTAAATTAATGGCAGATTTAAGAGAGAGTATAAAGAAAGAATTTGATAAACATAAGATTGAAATTGCTTTCCCACATCAAACCGTAATCATTAAAAAATAAAGATTTATAATATTGTTTAATGATTGTGCAAGAATTTGGGGTATAATAAAGAGCGTTAAGTGGAGGTTTCCATGTTTTTAAAGAAAATTGAAATACAAGGTTTTAAATCCTTTGCGGACAAGAAAATCATTACCTTTGATAGCAATATTACTGGTGTAGTGGGACCCAATGGATGTGGTAAAAGTAATATCGCAGAAGCTATTCGATGGGTTTTAGGTGAGCAATCAACAAAATCATTACGTTCGGAAACAATGACGGATGTTATTTTTAATGGAAGTGCTAAAAGAAAAATGGTAAATCTTGCGTCTGTAACACTTACTTTTGATAATTCAAGAAGATCTCTGCCCATCGATTTCGATGAAGTTAGTGTCTCTCGAAGATATCACAGACATTCATCTGTTGGGGAGTATTTTATCAATAATGCACCTGTAAGGTTGAAGGATGTACTAGATCTGATTGCTGATAGTGGAATAGGTAAAGATTCCTTAAGTATGATTTCTCAAGGGAATATTAGTTCTTTTGCTGAGTCAAAGCCAATTGATCGTCGAAGCATATTTGAAGAAGCTGCAGGAGTTGCAAAGTATAAGAAAAGAAAAAATGAGTCACTGTCTAAATTATCACGGACTCAAGAAAACATTAGTAGAGTTAACGATATTGTCTTAGAACTTGAGAAGCAAGTTAATCCTTTAAGAAGAGCAGCAAAGAAAGCTCAACTATATGTAGAGAAGAAGACACGACTAGAAACTATAGAAATAAGTGTTTTAGTTAAGCAAGTTCAAAAGCTAAGATTTGATATCGAAGTGTTTGAACAGGAGTTGTTTGATCTTTCTACACAAACTACATTAAAAACCACCCAAGTTAATATCGAAGAAAATCACATACAAAACGTAAAATCACAAATTAATTTAATTGATAAAGAAATGGCTCAATTACAAGATCAATTAATGAGAGTTATTCATGAGATACAAACATTAGAAACAAGAAAAATTGAACTTGATGAAAAACGTAAGTATATCTTCGAAACAGGAAGTGATGAAGAAAAACTTGAACAAGTTCAATTATTACTAAATGACTCTAAATTGGAATATGAGGATCGAGTCTCGCGTAAAGAACAAATTATGGCAGAAATTCATGAAACTTCCATACTGATACAAGAATTAAATCGCAATTGGATTGATCTTCAAGCTAACTCAGAATTGATAAAAAGTAGATTAAGCCGCTTAGAGAATAAAGAAGTTATTCTACAAAATACCATTGATAAACCTTTTATTGGGTCTGTGGGGGTTAATGCAATAATTTCTGCAAAACACAGTTTAAACGGGATTATTGACATTGTAAGTTCATGTTTTGATGTTAAGCAAGGTTTTGAAATAGCAATTAGCACAGCACTAGGTGCAGCAAGTAATCACATTGTTACCAAAGATGATGAAGCTGCAAAAAATGCAATCAAATTCTTAAAGCGAAATGAATCAGGAAGAGCAACATTCATACCATTGAATGTACTTAAGCGATATTCGGTTCATCAAGATCAAATGATTATCGCAAAGTCTACCTCAGGCTATCTCGGAGTTGCTTCTGACTTTGTGGTTGATCTTGTTGCCGAAGGTTTGTTGAGTGAGTCATTCTTGGGTAACACCTTTGTAGTAGATACTCTAGATAACGCAAATCATTTAGCAAAACTACTCCAACAAAATGTAAAAATTGTTACACTCGATGGAGATATCATTCATCGTGGCGGAAGTATGACTGGTGGTAAGAATAGAGATCATCACAATCAAATTGAAGCTAAACATGAAATCACTGTAGTTAGAGAGAACATACTTACTCTAAAAGAGGAGTTTTCACTCATAACTAAAGATTTAAATGATCATAATTTGAAGCGTCAAAAACTAGAAGAAACATTACTAAACCTTCGCTTGTCCAATGCTCAAATTGAACCAGTTATTGAAGCTAAACGTGCTAAATATGAACGACTACTCAATGAGTTTGACCAATTAAGTCAACATGATAATACTAACATTGAATCCTTTGAAGAATCTTTAATAACGAATTTAAATCAGCAATACTCTTTAAAAGATGAAGTTCGCCAAGCAATTGAGTCAAAAAGAGAACTAAAAATTAAATTATCTTTCGAACTTGAAAGAAAAGATAAACATGTTTTATCTTTAAGAAAAGAATATGTTGAAATAAGTGCTCAAGAGAGAAAAGTTGAGATTGAACTAGCAAGAATGAAGACAATGCTAGAAAACACACTAAATCGACTCTCAAGCGATTATGCTATGACTTATGATTATGCTTCCACTTTACCTATGATTGATGACTTAGAAAATGCACAAGAAGAAGTTGCAAAACTACGAACTGAAATCCAATCTTTAGGAAATATTAATATGGATGCTCCAGCAGAATTTGAATCTGTGAATGAGCGTTATGAGTTTTTAAATGAACAGTTAAGTGAATTGAACCGTGCTAAGAAACAACTTGAAGATTTAATCCATGAGATGGATCAAATTATGATTGAACGTTTCTCTCAAACATTCAATTCCATTAATGAATACTTACCAAGTGTTTTTGCTTCATTATTTGGTGGAGGAAAAGCAAAACTTGTTTTAGAAGATCCTAATGATTTACTTAATACAGGGATTGATATTGATGTTGCTCCTCCTGGAAAGACAATACAAAACATTCGATTATTTTCTGGGGGTGAAAAGAGTCTTATAGCAATCTCAGTTCTATTCTCAATTCTTAAAGCAAGACATGTTCCTATGTGCGTCTTTGATGAAGTGGAGGCGGCACTAGATCAGGCTAATGTTGAGAGATTTGCTAAGTACTTGAAAAACTTCGCACAAGATACTCAATTTATTGTTATAACACATCGTCCAGGGACAATGGCTATGTGCGATAACCTTTATGGTGTAACTATGCCAGAAGATGGAATTAGCGATATGCTACAAGTTAAACTCTTAGATGCAGTAACACTGGCAGAACCAGTTGGAGGGCAACATGGGATTTCTTGATAAACTTAAAGCAACATTTTCAGTTAACAAAGATAAGAATGTGTACATTGAAGGACTCAAGAAAAGTCGTGATTATCTAGACACTCAGTTTTTAGATTTGTTCGCTCAATCAAGAACAATGGATGAATCATGGTTTGATGATATATTATTTGCACTAGTATCGTCGGATGTTAGTATTGAAACTGCAGGAAAAATCATTGATTTATTCAAGCGTGCTCTAAAAGAATCCAAAATAGAGGATAATACATTTGCCAAAGAAGTATTAGTTCAAACACTTATTGATTTCTATGGTGAAACCCCAATTGATGTCATGATGGCTCTTGATGGACCTACTGTTATTCTAGTGGTTGGTGTTAACGGTGTTGGTAAAACAACGACTATCGCTAAGCTCTCCAAGAAATATAAATCTGAAGGTCTTAACGTAGGTTTAGTTGCTGCAGATACATTTAGAGCCGGAGCAATTGATCAGTTAAAACTTTGGGCTCAAAAGATTGATGTTAAATGCTATTTTGGGTCTTATCAGCAAGATCCGAGCTCAGTGCTTGTTGATGCTTTGCGACAATCTAAAGCAGATAAGATTGACATTTTGTTGTGTGATACAGCAGGTCGTTTAACTAATAAATCAAACTTAATGAATGAACTTGCAAAAATGTTTAGAGTAATGGACCGTGAGATTTCAGGTGCTCCACATGCTATTTGGTTAGTTCTAGATGCTACTATAGGTCAAAACGGAATCAATCAAGCTAAGCAGTTTATTGAAGCAACCGAGGTTGGGGGAATAATCCTTACAAAACTTGATGGAAGTAGTAAAGGGGGAGTTGTCCTTTCTATAAAAGATCAACTCGATGTAAAAGTGCTATTTGTTGGTCTTGGTGAGAAAGAAGATGACTTAAAACCTTTCAATCCACAAAGTTATTTTTTAAGTTTATTTGGTGATCATTATGATTGAAAAACCAGAGATTATTAATCTTTATCTAGACTGGTATGAATCATTACTCACTAAAAAGCAGTTAGAGATTATGATATACTATTACCAAGAAGACCTCTCTTACAGAGAAATTGCAGAGTTATTAGAGATATCTCATTCCGCAGTTTATGACACAGTTCAAAAAGCTACGAAACGACTTATTGACTATGAAAAAGAACTCAAAGCAGTTTCAACAGAAAGAAAACTTCAACAATTAATTTCCTCATTAAAAGAACTAAATAATGAGGAGATTAACACGATTATAAACACCATTATGAAAGAGGAAAAATATGACTAAAATTATTTCAGTAAATGCAGGAAGTTCATCACTAAAATTCCAATTATTTAATATGCCATCCGAGGAAGTAGTATGCTCTGGAATTTTTGAGCGTATTGGATTAGAAGATGGAATTTTCCAAATTAAAGTTGATGGCAAGAAAGATGTTGTTAAGCAACCTTTCCCAACACACTCTGAAGCAGTTGATATGCTTTTAAATGTACTCGTAGATAAGAAAATTGTTGCTTCACTTGATGAAATTACTGCTGTTGGTCACCGTATTGTTCATGGAGGAGAGTACTATAATCATTCTGTACTTTTAACGCCTGAAGTTGAAACTAAAATCGAAGAGCTTTCTGATCTTGCTCCACTTCACAACCCAGCCAACTTAATCGGATACCGCTCTTTTGCAAAAGCATTACCACATGCTACACATGCTGCAATCTTTGATACTGCATTTCATCAAACAATGTCAAAAGACGTTTATCTATATCCTATTCCTATGGAATACTACAAGACATATAAAGTTCGCAAATATGGTTTCCATGGTACGTCACATTATTATGTATCAAAACGTGTTGCTGAACTAATGGGTAAATCACTAAACACATTAAATATTATTACTTGTCATTTAGGAAATGGTGCATCTATTTGTGCTATCGCAAATGGTAAGAGTGTTAACACATCCATGGGATTTACTCCACTTGCTGGGATTATGATGGGAACTCGCTCTGGAGATATTGATCCAGCGATCTTAACATTCCTAATGGATAAAACAAACAAATCTGCTAAAGAAGTTATTGATGTTCTAAACAAAAAATCAGGTATGCTAGGTGTTTCTGAGTTCTCTTCAGATGCTCGTGATATTGAAAAAGCCTTCTTAGAAGGGGAACCTACTGCTATTCTTACTCGCGAAATGTATGCTAATCGTATTGCTCACACCATTGGAAGTTATTTTGTGCAAATGGGTGGAGTTGATGCTATTGTATTTACTGGTGGTGTTGGAGAAAATGACTTTGGAGTACGTCATGATGTTACAGCAAAAGTCTCTAAAGCATTAGGCATTGAATTTGATACAGAGTTAAACAACCGTGTTCGTGGATCAGAAACACTTTTATCAAAACCTAATTCAAAAGTACAAATCTGGTTAGTTCCGACTAATGAAGAACTAGTGATTGCTCAAGATACTTTTAATCTCATTAATGAATAAGTTTGCAGAGCAATTCCTATCGGTTGTAAAGGATTATGAGACGGTCATTGTATTTCGTCACATAAATCCTGACAACGACGCCCTAGGTTCACAGTGGGCAACTGTGAGCTTTTTGCGTTTATTGTTTCCTAAGAAAACCATATTAGGTGCAGGACTACATCAAATTGTTAAAGGAGTGGATTACCCACCATCAGATGAAATAGCCGATTATCAATTTAATGGAGCACTCGGCATCATTTGTGATACTGCTAATCATGAACGTGTCGATGATCAACGATTTAATCAATGTGATTATGTAATACGTATTGATCACCACCCAATCCATGATTTATTTGGGGATTTACTTCTAATTAATGAACAAGCATCTTCTACATGCGAAATCCTAGCACTCATGTTTAGACATATCTATATTGATCCACTACCAAGTCAAATTGCAACCTATCTTACTGCTGGAATTCTAAGTGACACCATTATGTTTTCAATCCCTAGTGTTTCATCCAAAACATTTCTTGCAGCGTCTTATTTAACGCAATCTAATATACGTTTATCGGATATTCATGCACAGCTTTACCACTATTCTGAAGATGAGTTTTTATTCATTAATGCTTTAAGATCTAGAATTCAAAGATCATCATGTGGTATGGCATATGTCATTGTAAATAGGTCAATGCTTGAAGAACACAATATGCATCCTAACAAAGCGAAAGAGTATATCTTTGCATTATCACAAGTAAAAGAATTTAAAGTTTGGGCAATATTTATTGAAATAGAAGTTGAAGGTCAATCACTCTATAATGGTAGCTTGCGCTCACAGTCAATCGTCGTAAATGACATTGCTAACCGATATAATGGCGGAGGACATCCACTTGCTGCAGCAGTTAAGCATCTAACACTAATGCAAGTCAATGAATTGATTGAAGAATGCTGCTTTAAAATCGCAAATGAGGTAAATNNATTTTATTCTTTATTATTGATTACGTTTTATTACCTGCTTGGAATATTAGAAATCCATTCTTTGTTATTCTAATTGCTATACTAATCACAGTATGGACCGTGATTTATCAGTTCTTAAGTAGAAAACTAGTTTCGTGGTCTAAATATTCATATTCTAGTTCTGTTTTACTTGTAATGCTAACTATAGTGTTAGGTTTCTTGAGTTCTGAAATGTTAAATGCTTCTCGATATCAATCACAAATCAACATTACTTCTTCAACATCTTTTGATTCTAGTTTTGAGTCAATCGCACTATCTAAGATTCCTGTTGTGGATAAGCAAACAGCAATCAAGTTAGGTGAAAAGCAAATTGGGACTATTCAATCTTTAGGATCCCAATATGACGTCAATCCAAAATATACGATTGTCTCTCAAAAAGATTCACTATATCGTGTAGCTAACTTAGAATATCGTGACTTTATCAAATGGCTTAATAATCGCTCTGAAGGGATTACTTCATTTGTGAAAGTGAATGTTTCAAATCCTTCTGATGTAGTACTTGTAAATCTAACCGATGGAATGAAAATTCTTCCAAATGCGTTGTTTAATGATAATTTACTTCGTTTTGTAAGATTTAATCATCGTGATAAGATTTTAGGTTCATATGCCTTTGAAGTTGATGATCAAGATTATCCTTACTTTGTTGTTTCTGTACTTGAACCAGAAATTGGCTTTTTTGGTGGTTTAAGTGCTCAAGGAGCTATCATTGTTGATCCAATTAATAAAACCTCAGCGTATTATGATATTGCAGATTTACCTTCATGGGTTGATCATGTTCAACCAACTGAGATTGCATGGTCTCAAATAGATAATTGGGGTTACTACATTAATGGATTTTTCAACACATTATTTGCCCAAAAGGACATGATTCAAACCACTGATGGATACAACTATGTATTACTTAACGATCAAGTTCATGTTTATAGTGGACTAACGTCAGTTGGTGCAGATCGCTCTATTGTTGGATTCTCACTGATTAACTTACGTACAAAAGATGCTCGTTTTTATCAGTTAGGTGGAGCAGATGAATATGCTGC
>DITO01000082.1 GCA_002422065.1 Erysipelotrichaceae bacterium UBA6182
GAGTATATCTAATTGCTCGAAAATACGTCGGTTCGTGTACGTCGGAAACATATTTTTAGCCATTTTATGTTCCCCCATTCCAGACTTTTTCCAGTGTGGGAACATATTTTTATTAAAATATCCACTATTTAATGCTTTTACCTATAGACAATACAATTAGAAATTCGGGTTATATTTTTGAGGTTCCAATCGATAGTCACTAGTATCATTTATCATTTCATAAATAGATAAATCGTTTAAAGTTGGGTTCATCTTTATTAATCTGTAAATTCCTTTTTTCACACTTTCAGGCATCTTGTTACCAAAGTAAATCCCATTAATTTTTGGAGATTTTACTTTTCTGCGTTCCATCTCAGATAAGACATCTTGACTTCCCAAAATTCTAATTGATCTCCATTCCTTCTCAATCTCCCAATCCTTCTTTTTCGTTAATAAACCTTTAAGAAAAAGAACAGCAAGAGTATTTTTCCCCTCAATCGATATGTCGTGAATGTTGATTTTCTGAAGAATATTCTCGTCAATTGACACTCTTTCATCTTGATAACTAACAGGATATAGAAAGATTTTGTTTTCTCTTAGACTTTCTATGTAATCATGTAAATCATATTCTATTAAAAATCCTTTGTGTGAATCCGCATAATGAGACCACATTAATACATCATTAAATTTTTGTGTTAGTGAACACACACCAAATTGAGAATTAATCATTGAAAATATTTTTTTGTTATAATCACTAAGTTGATCTTTTGCTTTTGTAGTTGCCGATATCAAATCAGAAGGATTAAGCATTTTACCAGCAACTTGAAAAAATCCATCAAAATCAGGCTTTTGAATTAAATTGAGCTGTTTCATATCATCTGCAGATTCTATAAGTTTATCTTTCTTAGAGTCAATCTGATTTATTAGCCCTTGCAAAGCAGCATCTGTTTTTAGTTGAGGTCTCAAAAAGTCTATCAGGTATTTAGGGTTATCTAGCAATTTACTCATGAATTTTTGCTGAATATTTTCCATCTTAATTTCATCATTTGGATCTTCTTTTATCGAGTCGAAAGTTGCTTCAAAAGTAAAAAGAAGGAAATTTTTGAGAGAGTCAGGAATGTCCATATTCTTAATATAATCTCTAAAATTATCTAAACCCATGTTCATTTCTTCTTCTTCAATTTTTCTAACACCATTTGAGAGATTTTTATAATCCATAAACAAATCCATAATTTCCATAAAGAAACCGTTGATTCCCATTCCAAAATTACAATCAAAAGGATCATTAAAAAATTCTGGCTTATTATGAAAAAGGAAAGACTGAACTAAAGAACTAATGCCATATTGATTATTTTTTGATAGCCGTTTTAATATTCGATTATCTTTACTGATTTTTGCAATTTCATCTATATACGAAATAGACACATATCGGTATAATTTATAGTCGATTGTTTCCATTTCTTTTAAAAGGTTGCTTATATATTGTGAGTCATCTTTTTTGTTTAAAAATGATTCCAATAATTCATCCAGTGAAATCATAATTCACCCCCTATAACTTAATCATTCTCAGTCTAACTTCTTTATCAATTGTTTTTGGAATAATACTCTTAACATTAAATATCTCTAGCATAGTTTTGTGTGTGTACGCAATGGCATCGATTTCTATAAATTGATTTAAGTACTCGACATCATCCGTCTCATTATTCTTGCCACTTGGTTTTAAGTAATTATTGAATTCGTGGTGCCAAATATCCAGGGTTTCAAGAGCTTCATAAATTTTATTTCTTATGCAATACCCTTGATAAGCATGTCTGGTCTCATGAAATGCTGTCACAACAACTTCAATCCATGGTGAATTAACGACCCATTCTTCATTAAAAACGACTTCGTCAGATTCAAATAAATACATCCCAGTTGTTTCTTTATTAGTTATTTCTGACGGATTAAAAAAGCTTATGTGTGGTACTGGGATATTTAAAGTCTTAGATACTATCCTAACGCTATTGATAGCTACTTCATAATTATTCATGTCAACCTCGTAATATGTATAAATTAATTATAACATTCATGTAGCAAAGTTAAAAACTAAATTTGAAATTACTCGATTGAGCACGTGATAGGGCATAGAGAACAGTAATCAACAAGATATTTTAACATTTTATGTAATTTGTATTTACATTTTCTGTAAAGCGTGATATCTTATATGTGGGAGGTATAATAATGAGAACAAAACTCAAATCACTTGAACTTCGACTAACAGAGTTATCTACATATCTTGGTTTCTCAAGACCAACGCTTTATAAATTTCTAGATGACTATGAGAAAAAAGAGTTCAAGAACATAGATTTTAAGGTTAAAGTGATTTTTGACTATATCATGCAAAAATCTACAACAAGCAAAATTGAGGTTATAAATAAAATAATAGAACTTAACAGACAAAACGAAAGTCATGGTTCGGTAGATAACCTCATAGAGAAACTTAGAGCAGATTCTGACACCTTGCAATTAATTAACTCTGCTATTGAGCAAGTAGGTGTGGAATCAGTTATACTTTCATTTCAAAAATCATTAAAAAAAATAATAAAGGAGAAAACTAACAATGATTGAACGATTTATTGACATTACGAATTTTAGAAGTATTGGAATTAACGAAACCACTAAACTCGAGTTGAATTATGTGAAAACAATCTCTGATAAAATGGGTGGTCTAATAACTTTGATTGGTGAGAATAATTCTGGAAAGAGCAATTTTCTAGAGGCAATTAAAGCTTTCGGTGAAAAGAAATTTAATCCAAATGATACTCCTTTTCATGTGTTTGATATTGGGAGAAACCCATCCATTTCTTTGGTTCTAAAAGATACTGATAAGAAGTTAGATTACAAAGTTAAAGTCAAAGAAAATCGTACATTTTATGACAAATATGAATCTAACAATGAAGTACCATATAAGAAACAAGTAACTTACTCAAAAGAACTCCTAGATTTTATCGAATATTTCTTATCCACAGATTTACAGAATCAAGTTGCATCAAATCCAAGAATTCAGAGATATTTCCAAATACTTAATCCATTTATAACTAAAATATCTACTAAAGAACCTATTGATAAAACTGAAATCGGTCAAATGTTCGATCATTTACGAAATGGTTATGTTCAACCAGTATTAAATCAGAAATATACTGCTTCTCAAATTGAAGTCTTTATAAACGAAATTAATAACACAGCTTCTTCTAATGTTTTTGAGGAAAAAGCTAAAGAATTAGAAGCTGAGGTATTGAGTACATTCGGGATTAAACTATATCCAAGAATTATCAATTATGTCTCAACACAAAACATTAAAACTGATCAAACAATTTCTACAGTTAGTGGTGGTAAGTTGGCAAATCCAGCTTTCTTTAATAAACTGTTTGATACACTTCCAGATGATAAAATTGAAGCTTTAGAAGCAGCATATCAGAAGTTTCATGAAAGTGGTAAGAAAAGAAAAGACATACTCACAAATTATGAAAGAAAGATCAATGAAAGTTTGCAAAATCTAACAAATCAATTCAATCAGGTATACTCATTTACAGATAAGAAGAAATACTCATTTAGAATGTCACTTGAAAGTGATGCAGTTTACTTTCTAATTAGCGAAAATGGATTTGACATCCCACTAGATAGTCAATCTGCAGGATTCAAATGGTTCTTCGATTTCTTCTTCAATGTTTTTGCTGATAGTAAAGTAGGAAATGGTGACATTGTCATCTTGGATGAACCAGCAACAAATCTACATCCTGCTGGGCAAATAGAACTTAGAAAGCAAATTCAAGGATTTGGTCACAAGAATGGTATTCTTTTCATCATGAGTACCCATTCTCCATTTATGATTGATCAAGATTATCTTGATGAAATTAGATTGGTTAAGAAAAATAATCAAGATTCCGTATTAGTGAACAAATTCACAGTTAATGAAGATAGTTCATTTGACGTATTATTACCAATAAAAACTGCATTAACTGTTAATCGACACATTTTACTGAATCCCGATGACCTATTAATCTTCGTCGAAGGTATCACAGATTATAATTATCTAGTAGCTTTTAAGAACCTATTCAAAATCGATAGACTGACATTCATTCCAATTCAAGGCATCAGAAGATTAAACCTTGATAAGGACTTACTAAAGATTACGAAAAGACCAATTCTTCTTGTGGATTCTGATAGCGACGGAAAATATGTTGTCGAGAAATATGGTGAAAACACAAATATTGAAATACATCAACTAGCCAATGCTGATTCTAAATTTACAGTAATAGAGAGCTTATTTAGTGAAGCTGATAGAAAACAATACTGTTATCGTGATGGCGATAAGAAAGACTATAAGTTGTCATCTTATTTCAAACACAACATTGAAGACTTGAAGAAAAAGCTATCAAAAGAAACAAAAGATAATTTTGAAAAATTACTTACTCACATTAACGTTTAATAAATAAAAAAAGCCGCACCCCAATAAAAAAATTGAGGAGCGGCTTTTCTACTTTTTAAGTTGTTCTTGAATGATTTTCTCAGCTGCAGATAAAGTAGCCCTTCCCTGCATCTTGTTACTGAAGGAAATGTAGTCATCAATGATAGCTTCAATCTTTGATTGATTGGTTTCTACAAACGTTACAGCCTTCTCGGTAGAACCCGTGAGATTGCTAACCCACTCGCTTAATCTTGATACGACAGCGAGTTTTTTGTCATCACCAACAAGATACGCTTCACCTTTTTCTTTTGCGAGTCTGTTCTTTTCTTCAACAATCATGATGAATTCTTTGATGGTTTTTTGGACACTTTCATCAAAGACGATATCTTTAGCTTTGCTTACCAAATCAGACACATTCTCTGCAGTGTTTTTTAGGTCTTGCTTCACCTCTTTGATCACATCATTCAATGATTGATCTTTGCCCAGTTTAGAAGTCACATACAGTGCCAATAGTAAAAGGGATGTAATAAGTAGAATGATTTCAAGTATTGTCATTTTCTTTGCCTCCTAAGCGTTTATAAATATTGACTTGCGAATCTTCAAGTCTGGATACACGATGTTCCAGGACATTGACGTCTTTCTTTAACGATTTGATATCTTGTGCATGCATCTCCAGCAGGTTGAGCATCTTGATGTTTTGCTTCTCTATGGTTTGAAGATTGACAAGAATCTCATCGTTATTCGTTTTGTTTTTCTGTTCTTGACGATTGAACTGCTTGATCGTTGTCATAATAACAACCACCATTGTCACAATCCAATACACCAAGTTTTCCATTCTAAATAGACTGAGTAAATTATCCCAGTTCATTGCTAATCACCCTATCTTTGTAGTTTTCTATGTAAGCTAGTGCTTCCCTTAATAAAGGCATGTATTCTAAACCCTTACTTGTATTCCAGTTCTTTTTATAGTCAATCATGCGTGTGTACCATGGTTCATGAACAACATGCCTATAATTTCCCGATTCATCAATATGATCCAAAATGCCTCGAACTCTAAAAATGTGATAATGGGATTTCTGCGGTTCTGGATAGTCAATTCGCATTTTATAATGTTCTACAAAACTGTCCAGAAACAGTCCGAGTTTACTGGTTAAATCAATATTCTTGTAGGCTTCATACTCATCTCGATAGTTTTCATCCAAGTAAATCAGATTATCTTTTTCCGATAAAACCTCATCGATATAAGCACGATCATATAGAGGAACTGTTGGATCTAGATTTTGTTTTTTGAGATAGATATCTTTTCCATACGCAAACACATCTAATGTTCCTAAACTTAAATGCACATTCCCTTTGAATCCATCTAGTACTACAGTCACATCATCATCGCTATTCTCATCGTTTAATCCAAAGGCTAAGGAACCACAGTAATAGATGAACATCACGGTGGTATTTGGGAATATTCCTTGAACGATTTCTAGGATACTTTCGTTAGATTGGATTTTCTGTTTCACTTGGAGCATTGACTTGTGGTTCAACCACTTCAAAATCATCGATGGAATCGTCAAACCCGACCACGTTTTCTTTTAGCCATAGATAACCTTGTTCGATGGGATTGGTATTTTGAAATTGAGTAAAATCTGATGTCGGAATCTCTATATCAATTTCTTCTATTGGTGCACTTTGGTTAGCTCGTGCTTCTTTTGATAGATACGAAGCGACACAGATAACAGCTTTCTTAACGACATAGTTGATGTTGAATGCGGTAATTCGGTGATAGGATAGAGAGATGCCAAATTTTGATTGCATATCTTTAATAATTGCCATAAAATACCTACTTTCTTAACGTGCGATAAATCGTCACAGAGATTAAATCAGGAGAGCCAAGATTAAGTCCTGGATTGATGTAGAGATTTCCAATAGTGCCATTGATGGTATGAGCAAAATCGACCATTGTAAGGGTTGCATTTCCTTGGCCAGTTACTGAAGTAATAGCTTTGCCGTATGCTAGCCATTGTTGTGTGTCATTTAGTGAGAGTGCAAATGTTGGTGATAATTCGAAATCAATCACCTTTGAAATACCACTTGTGAGGGTTACACCAGAGGAATGAACATCTGGAATCGTAAAGGATGAGGTACTTCTTGCAGAAGTCTTTGTGATTGTTGTTGCCACATCGTTTGAGTAAGTGGCTACGTAGGAGCCGATGAGATTGGATAAACCCGAAGTACGGTAGTAAATTAGTGTCGATGATGAATCAACCGATGTCCCTTGAGTCGTTGCGACCACATGAACCTTATAGATATACGCTGGATCAAACACCAATGAAGCACTATGCGTATAGGTAATGCCTTCATAGGCATAGACTAATTCAAGCTCGCCACCCACCTTCACCACAGACGTTGAATTTCGGGCGTAGAGTGCGTTGTTTGAGTAATCGAAGGCTAATTCCCCGACATAGGAAAGGTTCGCTGTCGAGGGCTTTGTGGTGCCACGTTTTACCCGAAGAATTGCCATTAGTATGTTCCGCCATCAATAATTGATGATGGTTGTAAAACTTTATTAGTATCGATACCGATTTGGTATTTCACAACACTTGGTGTATAGTTTGAATCGACCACTTGATATACCTTAATTGCATCAGCAATAACTGCTGCATCAAATCCCGCAAGTGTTCCTAAAGATTCTGAACCTGTACCATCAAAAATGCGGGTGTTGAGCACATTAGCTAGTATGTTCTTTTGAGTGGTTGTCAAGTGGACATCAGCCGCAACGTGAGCATTATAGGTTGTTGTTGACACACCACCAAGTCCAGCAAGTGTGACTGTGACAGCTCCGGTTGAACCGTTGACACTGGTTACCGAGTCAGTGGGTGTTAAAAGTTCTTGCCAGTTTGCCAGTGTTGCATAGCCGGCAGTTTTAAGAATAAAGGATTTATTGATGTCCGTTCTGACTGCAACATCACCTTCTTGTGCATTCGATAGAGCTAGCATCGCAGCCTGGCTTGCCACCACCCAGGTATTCGTAATCGCTACTTTTGGAATGACTGAATCTGAGAGTTTTCCATCGGCATCCAGAATTGGAATGTTTCCGTTTCCAGTTCCGGTGTTTTTTGTAGCTGCTGTGCCTAACCCAAGTGCGGTTATCTTGGTATCAATTTGAGTATCAACTTTAGCTACTCCAGGTATTTTTAAATAATCCGATTCTGCAAGTGGTGTGCCTACGCTACCTGTTTTATCAGCCTTTGCAATGTAGAGATGTTCTCCACTAAAATCGACTAGTGGTTCACCAGCTTTAATCGTTCCAGT
>DITO01000178.1 GCA_002422065.1 Erysipelotrichaceae bacterium UBA6182
TATGATGTTTTGCGCCTCTTCTAATGTCATATAATCTGGATCAAGTATAACCTTACCTGGGTCTTCTACTGATTCCATGTCGTTTAAATCGATATCAAATGGCATTGTTATTCTCCTTCTTCTAATTCTATATTTCCGTCCCAATCTAGTTTTTGGCCACATGTAGGACAGTATCTAAATTCTTCTGGTGTATTTGTGTACATCCATGTGTTTTTACATAATGGGCAATCAAATACTCTTGTGTCAGATTCTATGTACGTCTGAACTACTAACTTTGGTGTTTGTTTTGAAATCGCAAGTTCTAACGCGTGTTTCACAAACGCTTTTCGTTGTATCCCAAGCGTTCTAAGATCCATTAGAACTTTAGCTTGTTTAAGTTGAACCATTACACTTTTTTCTACTTGTTTTAATGCTTCATTTAATAACATCTTCGCCACCTACATTCATGTCCCAAAATTGAACAGCGTATGTTATTGTGTGAAAGTATTTTGCGACTAATTCGGAAATTTCTTCTTCTTTGTAATGTTTTTTCTTTTCTAGCATGTGAGAGAAAATAATTGCATGGACCACTTCGTGAATATAGGTAAGTCTCATTTTTTGTTTATTTTCTACTTCGCCTACTAAAATTTCGTAGGTATCAAAATTACAAATACCGTAGAAATCTCCATTTGGCGTTGAAAGTCTGCTATCTCTTAGATTGATTATTTTCACAGACCACACTTGACTGTTGATCATCACTATAAATCCGTCACATTTAAACATCGTTATTCATCCGCCTTTTCTTCTTGCGGACGCTCTCTGATGTCCCATTGTTCGTTGATGTAGTCGACGAGCTCTTGTTCTGTGAAACCTAATTCTATCAATACTTTTTGTTTTCCTTTATCAAACCCACACCATTGACCGGTTAAATCAACTTGTTCACTTCTGGTATCACTACCCATATTATTTCTTTTAAACGCAAGCCCTAAGACGAGTTCTTTATTTGTCTTAAGTATTTTTTTAAATTCGTCTGCTCTTTTTTTAAAGTCGTTGAGTGTTTGTCTTTGCTCTTTGATGTCTTGAATAAGTGTTTTCTTCATCTTGCCGTTTTCATATTGGCTGATGACGAATTCTTTATACTCATCTAGATTTACTAATACTTTGCTTTGGTCTTCCATGTTTTTAATCTCCCTTTTTAGATTGTTCTTTTATTTTTGATTTAGGTACGACGCTGGCCGTTCCTACGCAATGATGATTCAAATATTTTTGCGCTTTCGATTCACTTTCAAATGTTCTAGCTTCTTCGATGTTTTCCGTATCAAACTTACTGTTCTTTAGGAACGTCATCTCGTTTATCTGGATAACATACTCCATTTTGAATCTCCCTTCTTAGTTTAACAAGGTCTGTGTATTTTGCCTTAGCTTCTTCATATGCCTTTTTTGCTTCTTCTATCATCTGATCAAGTAGTGTCATTCAATCAACTTTAATTTATCGTTTTGCAACATGAGTTGGGTTTTTACTTTAATTTTAACTGAACCGTTGTATAGGTCAATAAAATCTCTCATAACAAACTCTCTGTTGTTTTCTGATAGTTCAGCTAGTCGTGACTCAATCTTTCTTGCACACTCTGCTGTGAAAGGCTTTAATGATTGATAGAAGCGGTCTGAATTATACCTTAAACCATGTTTTCTAATCCCTTTTAATACTTCTTCCCATTCTTCTTGGGCGCTCGGTTCTTGTTCTAATAATTGTTGCTCATAATACGCAAGTATAGCTGTTGGACTATTTGGCGCAAACACGTTGCTGATACAATACTTTGTGATCACTTTTTCGAAGATGTCTTCCGGTATGCTTGATAATGCATTTTGCCATACTTGATATTTCAACTTTTCAGTTTCAGTTTCAGGAAGGATATTAAATTCAAAGTTGTTATAATAAACAGTTAACATGACCATACCTTTATTAAATGCAGCTTTAGTCATTAAATGCACCTTCTTTCATAGCGCGAGTCAACATATCATCTGTGCGTTTATCTTTCTCTTGTGTTTTTGATAGTTTTTTATACTCAACTTTTAAATCGTAAACGTCTTTCCAATTATTGAGAATACTTTGTTCTAACATCTGGATAGAAATATCAATGTCATAACCATTAAGTTTGTTGATCATCATCTTAATAGCTCGTTCAGTCATTGCACCGTTTTTAAGAGATTTTCTCATCTTCATGAAATCGATAAATGTTTTATTAAGTTCTAGATTTTCGAAATAGATAACAGGCTCTTTTTTTGTCTTTATATCTTTTTCTTTCTCTATATCTAACTCTATCTCTTTCTCTATCTCCGTTTCATGTAACGTTTCTGTAACGTTTCTATGTGTTAATTGTGCTTGCTTTTGTCTCTCTCTAAATGCCTTAACACGTGGTGTAGATGATGATTCTCCTAACATTTTTTGAGTTTCTTTTAGGTACAACGTCTTATCGTCAAACAGTTCCATAAGTTTTAATTCTTGAAACACCTTTATAGCGCTTCTTACGATGTCAATATTTGTGTTAGTGATTGTTGCAAGCATTGAGTCGTTGTATGGAATCATTTCGTTGAACCTTAGCATACCTTCGTGATCTATACTTTCAACAAGAAGTTTTAAATAAAATAATACATAATCTTTCCCATTAGGCATGCTTTCTACAATTTGAATGTCGTGACGTTTGAAGAAGTTTCGATCAAGTTTTAACCAGAAGTATTTTTTTGTTTGACCTGTCATCGTTACTTCTCCTTCCTTTTTAATTCGTCTTTACTAATACGGACTGTTCGTCCCAATCTGATAACTTGAATTTCGCCATTTTTAATCCAACGTCTGACTGTTAGTGGCTTAACTCCCATGATTTGTGCAAACTCTTCTACTGTGTATACGGATTTGTCGTTCATAACATTACCCCCTTTCTTGATTTCATTATACACACTTTTAATATCTTTTGCAATACTTTTATTATCTTTTATAAAAAAGCGACACTATTTAAAATGCCGCTTATCAATTTAGAATGGTAAGTCTTCTTCTTGTGTGTATGGAACTTTTTCTTCTTGAAACTCTGGGTCTGGTTGATAACCGCTATTATCTTCTTCTTTCTTTTTGGTGTCCATGAACGTTATCTGATCGCATACAACTTCCGTTACGTACTTTGAATTGCCCTTATCATCTTCGTAATTTCTCGTTTGTATCCTACCTTCAATTCCAACTAGCGAACCTTTATCACAATATTTGACTAGGTTTTCAGCTTGTTTTCTCCAAGCCACACATTGTATGAAGTCGGCTTCTCTTTCGCCAGATTCATTCGAGAACGGTCTATTTACTGCAACAGTAAACGCTGTAACTGATATTCCGCTTTGTGTTGATTTCAATTCTGGAGTTTTTGTAAGTCTCCCAACTAGTATTGATCTATTCATTTTGTATCCCTTCCGCCGTTTGTGGCTCGTTTATGAACTTCTTATCGTCTAAGAGTTTAAATGCTCTTAGAATGGCATTTACTTCTTCTTCTGTAAACTGATATGTATTTGTGTGGTTTAAATGAATATCTGCTTTAACCTTTATTTTGTACATATCGTTTTTCTTTTCGAATACCACCATTGTATCGATGTTCTTATATATTTCTACCATGATGAGTCCTTTCTAAATTTTAGTGTTGATTCATCTAAATTTGGATATTTACTCCTTAAGTATGATTTTGTGATTAGTGCTATCGGTTCACTATGTTTTTTTAGTCCGTTGTCTAACTTCATATGACACTCAACACATAGCATAGCGAGATTTTCTTTAACGCCTAAACCGCCGTGTGATCGATTATAAAATATATGAGCACATTGTAAGCCATGCGGAGCGCCACAAACAATACATCTATGGCGATCTCTCTGCATAACTTCTTCTCTTACCTTAAAGGTAATCTTAGTTGCTTCTGTTCTTTTCATCGATATGTTTCTTCTAACATTTGAATCTCATGATCAATGATTCCATACTCCGCAGCATAATCTTTGACAGCTTCGATAAGTTCGTTCATTTCCTTCGTGTTAAACTTGCTAGAGCCGATGTAACATTTATAAGCGATGAGTGTTCTTCCTTTTTGTGTTGTTAGACTATTTGGAAGTTCTTCGACATATCTAAAGTGCTCATCCAGAATATGTTTTGCCTTCGTCTCAGCTGCTACAATTTCGTACTTAACATTTGCACGTCTAAGTAATTCTTTATATACGTTCCAGATGTCGTCTTCTCGATGTGAACCGTTCACTTCATCTGATACTTTTTCAATAATTGCCCAGAGTAATTTGTTTTGTTTGACGCTCCTTGATTCTTTATGTTGCTTGATTGTGACTTCGTACATTTCCACACGTTCAATTTCTTGCATTAGTTTTTGAATGTGGTATTCAGATAAGTCGGTATCAATAATGATTGATCTACCTTCCCTGGATATTTTATTCGAAACAATTTTCATGATAGGATACCTTCTTCTATGTACCTGCTGCTTATGTGAAGCTTCACTAGTTCACTAGACCCTTTTTTGTTTTCATCAAAGAATGCTTGCGCCTTTTGGAATGTTAAATGATTCTCCATTGATTTGACTTCGTATGCATATTCTCCCGTTGATAGTTTAGAAATAATGTCATCCATAATTCTTTCAGCGTCATGATTGAACTCAATAGCGTATAGATCATATCCCTTAGCTTGAATACCGTCTAGTGTAAACGTGTCAGTCGCATGGAATACTTTGTAGTCTTTCAGCTTGTTTATGATTCTCCACCCAACGTTAGGAACGTCGTGATACAGTTTGAAAGGACTGATGATGTAATCTCCAAACGAATATGCTTTGCCTTCGTTAAATACAACATAGTTAGGAATATCGAGTTTTAGAAACAGGTCTTCTAGATGTTCTGGAACTCCCCATAACAAGCTAGGTCTGTTCTTGGCTAATGATTTCATCGTAGTGGTTTTAAAGTGATCGCCATGCCTATGCGTTAGCAATACCAAACGGATATTATCTTCAACCGGTTTTAACGTTTGGTAGTTAACGCCACAGTCTACCATGATTTCGTCAAAATAAACTATGGCGTTGCCTTTACTCGAACTGCCTAATATGTGGATATTAGATGTCATCTAGTGATTTTTTCTTTTTTTGTACCGGTTGAACTTCTACTTCGCCT
>DITO01000121.1:0-3680 GCA_002422065.1 Erysipelotrichaceae bacterium UBA6182
AACTCATCTTCGTCAATTCGCAAGTTATCAAACATTAACTCCTTGACTGCTTTCATGCTTGTTTGAGGGGTTGAAATATAAAGTGTGTCACATAATGCTTTTTCTTTTGTGGCTATAAAATATGAATACCCATTTACAATGTAATTTTTAACACCATATGGAAATGCTAATTTTGGAATATCCCTATAAGTAAACACACCAAACGCATTTGTATATTTCTTTGACTTTCTTTTTTGAAAAGAAGCGTTTGTGTAAACGACTACTTTTTCTGGAATAAGTCCATGATAATACAGAGCATATTCAAAGGATAAGTAAGAAGGTCCATAGATATAGGCTGACAAAAAATATCCAGGGGTCATTCGATCTGTTTCATACAATCCTTTAACCAAAGAAATCAAATTCTCCTTTTTAAGTTCTCGATGTATTTTGCCTAGTGGATCTGAATAATCATTGTACATAACTAGTAGATCATTCATTGATTTAATCATATCTATATCCTCCATATAATTGCATATTACACTATTATTTGGAGCAAATCAATATTAAAAATACAATTGTATTAAAAATTGAATAGAACAATATTGCTTATTTTAGAAACCCTATGGTTTTCAATGAATAGTGGCAATCACATAGAAACTTCAATCTTCATAAGATCTATACTAAAAAAAGCACATGTGGTGCTTAATTTAATATTAGAAGAAGACTTCAATATTTCCTTTGACTTTTATACACACTCTGTCACATTAGCGTATAACAAAGTGGTTTTTGCTATAAACTTAACTGCTTTTTTACTTCGTCTAAAGAAATAGTTTTATTTACTTCTTGAGTTCTATTCTTCTCATAAGTTTCAATTTCTTTTAAATCAACCAGATCTTCAATACGATCAATTACTGTTGATCTAACGAAGTCACTGACACTCATTCCAAAAAATTGTGCATACTCTTTAATCAGCTCTTTTTCTTCTTCGGTTGTTCGTACACTAATAATGCTCATAAGTTCACTTCCTTTCAAGGATATTGCAACACAAAATAATGGCAATATCAGTTTGTTTTACATGGGTAGTGGTCTAATGCTTTCTCCATCAAAAATATCAATCTTCACATCATCATGGTCTTCAACTAAGACAAGAATATAATAAGGATCATATTTAATTTCTATGTGAGGCATTGAGAGTTTTGGAATCATCACTTTATCATATTGACGATCTTGAGTCATCTTATAATATGCTTCTTTCATACACCAATCTTTTACTGGAGTAAAAGGATTGAGCGCATATGTCTCAATAAGTTGTTTTGAAGGGGGAGTATTGCGCTCAATATCAACGCCTACATTTAATTCTGAGATCACAAACACTAAGACCTCATCTTTATGAGCAATTGAAATATAACGTCCATCACTGAGTTGTGGGCGTCCAATAGAATCATAAGAGAGTGTTGTCGAACTTTGTTCACTAGTTTTAAGAAAAGCGTCGACAAACGCCTTAGAAAAGCCCTTAGGATGTATTTTTGTGGTGAGTGGGGTGAGGATAACATGGATCATAATGAGTGTATTTTATCACATCTTTTATTGTGTGTGTGTCTTCATGATTATCTAATAAGTTATGCTATAATATGAAAGAAATAATTTCTAGGAGACCAACTATGAACTATACTAAAAAAGAAATCTTACAACATGCTGAAGAAGATATTGCCCTAGAATTTGATTTTGCGATTTCACCAGAAGTATGTGAGCCTTTTATCTATTTAAATGAAGTGAGTGATGTCCATGTTAAGGGTATTATGCGCTATGATGAAACGGCTGATATCCTTATGGTGACGGTTAGTATAGAAGGTGATTTTCAAGTACCTTGTGCTATCACAAGTGAGAACCTGTTTGTGCCTTTTAGTCTTGAAGCTTTTGAGGAATTTAATCTCTTTAAGGCCGATGGAGAAAGCGATGATCAATTTGTGAAAGGTCACAATATTGATTTGACAAAGTGGTTGGAAGATGTTATTATTCTGTCTGCACCGCTCAGCGTCGTGAAGGATGATTTATCATCATTACCTTCAGGAGATGGATGGGAGATTGTGGTGGATGAATCCACCTTAGAAAAACCGCTAGACCCACGTTTAGCAATACTTAAAGATTACAAGCCCGAATAGATGGAGGTGAAACTATGGCTGTTCAACAAAGAAGAGGATCCAAAACGCGTAAAGCAAAACGTCGTACACATTATAAACTACCTACCGTGACCATGGTGAAATGCCCATCTTGTGGAGAATATAAACTTCCACATCATGTGTGTGAATGTGGATATTATAATGAAAAAATCAAACTGTAACCTATAGGGTTATAGTTTTTTATTTGTGTGTGTTTCTGATTATACTTTTTAGAAGTTAGGATATTAGTGGTTTGGTTCGAATAGTGGTATTATGTGACCATAGAACTTGTGAAAACACATGTTTCTTAACATTGATAATACTTGTTATAAAAGCGACATATTTTGTGATGACTTTTGACAATTGTGTTATCTTTTAACAAGCACTTTACAGTAGGCTTTCATAATTTTAGAATATATTCATGCATTGTAACAGTAAGGATAACCTATGAACCCAATTGCGCTTTTACTATCGCTCATTCCTTTTTGGACCCATCCGTTGCTTATTGAACCTGTCTACACTCAACCAGTTGATCAAGTGGTTGAATTTAACACAAAGGCACTTCAATTACAGCGACAATGGGATCTTTTCAATATGAGAAATCCTTTCTCTTCATACTATAGTCCTTCTTTCAATCTGTATTATATGATTGACCAGCCTGATAGTATTCAAGTCTATGTGGGTCGCTTTACTAAACTAGATAAAGATTACGAACCTAAAGACTTAGTATTACTCTCAGATCTAGATCCATCACTTCCTGAGCGTTTTATGCGCCAAGAAGCAGCTCATAGTTTTGTTGCGTTGAAAAAGGCTGTCTTTGAAGCTACAAAACACACCTTAAGCACCAATAGTGCATATCGCTCATATAGTACGCAAGTGGGCTTGTTTAATCGTTATGCCCAAATTGATGGTTATGAAGAGGCGAATACCTATAGTGCTTTACCTGGTCATTCTGAACACCAAACTGGTTTAGCGATTGATATTACACTTTCACCTAACACTATGGAATTTGGAGATTCAAGTGCTTATCCATGGGTGAAACGAAATGCTCATAAGTTTGGTTTTATTGAGCGCTATCCAGAAAATAAATCTTATATAACGGGTTATATCTATGAACCATGGCACTGGCGTTATGTGGGAGTAGAACTTGCCACATACTTATACAATACTCAAATGACATTCGATGAATATTGGATTAATGGATTACATGAATAAAAAACGATCAAAAAACACCAAGAGTGGGAAAATTTCACCAATGAAAAAAGTTATATACTTTAGACTATCATTATTAATACTTACAATTTATGGTCTTACTGTTTGGTTTAATCCAATTATTTTTACAAATTTAAAATTTGGTTTATTAGTCCTTGGTGTCCTCATTAGTATGTGGTTACTTAAGATTTATTCAAGAAGACGTAAAATATATCCTATTCACATTGTGATGCTAGTACTTGCATTATTCATTAGTGCTGCAAACATCTATGTGTTTGTGAATGTTAATAACATTTTAAATCCAATTCAACTTGAAACCACTCAAATCTC
>DITO01000121.1:3695-4661 GCA_002422065.1 Erysipelotrichaceae bacterium UBA6182
AAGATGATTTAGGGTTTGTTCTTACTCCAGATCTTGAAGATAATGATAATGATCTTATCCGTGCTTTATATTCTAGTGACATTCCAGCAATAGTAATCGATGTGGCCAATCTTGGGTTTTTAGAAGTTGCAGATGCGCAGGATTTCTTAGATAAAACAGTTGTTATTTATTCTTATGAAAAAAACAACGAAGTGATTGATAGAGATCCAGTCATNNGATTTAAATACACGATCACGAAGTGATGTAAATCAGCTTGCGATTGTTAATCCTGATACTCGAAAGATTTCGTTAGTGAGTTTACCTCGAGACACTTATGTACCTACCACTTGTTTAAACGATGTGAGTGATAAGTTAAGTCATGCTGGGGTTAGAGGAATACAGTGCTCCCTTGGAACCATTGAACAATACCTTCAGATTCCAATTGATCACTATGTAAGATTAAACTTCTCATCTTTCATTTCAATCTTTGACATAATTGGACCGACAGAAATCTATTCACATTATACATTTACATCTCATGGGTTCGATTTTGTAAAAGGAATGAATGTTATGGATGCAGAAAAAGCACTTATGTTTGCCCGTACTCGTTATGAAGTTCCTGGAGGAGATTTGACACGAGGACTTCACCAACAAGAAATCATAAAAGGAGTATTTAAGAAACTAACATCTCCAAGTCAGATTATGAATATTCAAAAAGTGATTAATTCCACACGTAAGTTTGTGCAAACAGATGTGACTGCGGGAGTGATTACAGACTTACTAGATTTACATTTCTCTAGCACAAAAGGCTGGGAAATTGAATCACATGTCTTAAGTGGTGAAAATGGATGGGCATCATGGCCAAATGATCCAGAGCGTAAATACTCTGTTATTCTACACTCAAAAGCACAACTCGAAGAATACCGCCAACTTATGGATGATTTAAGAAGAATACCTGAATAAAGTGCGTAAGCACTTTTTTCCTTA
>DITO01000197.1 GCA_002422065.1 Erysipelotrichaceae bacterium UBA6182
ATTCGCCATGTGCGGAAAAAGCAACGGAACCGCTTTGGGCGATTCTAGCAAACTTAAAAGGTAAAACATGATTAGGCAGAATAAATTTGTAAAAGTTAAATTTCTATCTGAATGGATGGGAAATCCAGAAGGTTCTACTCTTTCAATAATCGAAGCGAAAGCTGAAGAATTGAAGAAAAGAGGGACCGTTGAATTCGTGGAATCACCTAACGGTTTTAGAGAAGAAGTGAAAACCAGAGCAATTGATGAACCGCCTAATAACAAAATGATTTCGGCAGCTCCAGTGAAAAAGGCTAGAAGGCCGAGAAAAGAAAAATAAAAGGCGAACCACGCCTATAAACGCTATATGCGTATGGAGGATTTAATATGCCTGTAACTCTTGTAAAATCAGAATGGTCAAGTGGAAGTCTTGTATTTAAGAAAATCGGGACTGGTGCAGCTACCGGAATTACTCTGGGTGAAGATGCTACTGGACTCGACTTTAAATGTTTCGGTGATACTACCGGAAAATATATGCTTTGGGATCAGTCAGCAGATAAGCTAATTATTTCTGGCACGGTTGATGCAGGTAGCTCATTGGAAGCAGATGCATATACAGTGGCTGGGTCTACCGGGATCAGTTGGACAAGTGGAGCTAGCCCAACTGCCATGAGAATCGTAAATGGTATTATTGTTTATGCCGCATAAGTAGTCGGAATTATTATATTATTTTGGGGATAGGGATTCGAACCTGATAAGAAGACTTAATCCATCTTTTTCCCCAATTTTATTAAATGGATTTTCATAGGAGGAATAACTATGGAAAATGTTTTTGGTAATGAGTATGGAAGGTGGCTTGTTGTAAATAATGATCCAGATATTAGGACAAAGAAAAGAAGGTCTGTAATTTGCAAGTGCTCGTGTAAGGAACAAACGATTAGAGAAGTATCTCTTGTAGATTTAAAAATGGGAAAATCTAATTCTTGTGGATGTCTCCAAAGGGAAATGGCTTCGAAAGCAAACATAACCCATGGGTTAACAAAACATCCATTATATAACATCTGGGGATTAATGGTGGGTAGATGTTATAATAAAAAGGGACTCCAATATAAAGATTATGGTGGCAGAGGAATAAGTGTTTGTGACGAATGGAAATATAAACCGGAATTGTTTATAAAATGGTGTCTAGATAATGGTTGGGAGAAGGGGCTAGAAATAGACAGAGAGAATAATGATGGTAATTATGAGCCTAATAATTGCCGGTTTGTTACATCTCAGACAAATATAATAAATATGAGACTTATTCAAGAAAACAACACATCTGGTTATCGTGGTGTATTTTATCATAAAAATAAGAAATCTTATGTTTGTCAAATTGGATATAATAAAAAATATATTCTCAGTCAATCTGGTTTCAAAACTGCCCAAGACGCAGCATTAGCCAGAGACAAATTTATTATCAGAGAAGGATTGCCCCATAAATTAAACTTCCCAGAACTCGCCATTAGCTGGTGCCTGTAAAATGGCTAAAGAAACTAATATAGCCATTGGCCTACCCACAAACTGGGACTATCTTTCTATCCAATTTTTTCAATCTTGGATAGAAATGAAGAAACCCAAACATAGTGTGATAATTGGGAATAGGGGAAGGCAAGATGACCAGAGAAATTCAATAATTAACGCAGTCCTTAAAGATGGTTCGTTCTCTCATATTCTATTTTTAGATACAGATCATTGCCATTATCCAGATACAATAGTCAAACTTCTTTCACATAATCAACCAATCGTATCTGGACTGAGTTTTAGACGTTCTGAACCATATGACCCGATAATGTTTAAACAATGCGGAAATAAATTCAAGAATATCACTCAATGGAATGATGGTGATCTGTTAGAGGTTGATACAATTGGAGCAGCTTCATTGCTAGTTGACGTTGAAGTTCTTGAGAAAATGAAAAGTCCTTGGTTTGAGATGGGTTATAAGTTTGGGGAAGGCGTTGTTAGTGAAGATTTTGCATTTTGTTTAAAAGCAAAAGAATTGGGATATAAAATCTGGTGCGATTCGAGCTGTACAAATGACCACCTTGGAATTTTAAATGTAAACAAATCAACATGGGAGAAAAACGGTGCGCGTACAATTGGGAGTGTTTGATAGAATTTTACTTTTGAATATTTTGCCAGAACAAGTAGATATGTCAATGTTTGGGATTTATCATGATTTTCTTAAAGAATTGTCATTTAGTGAAGAAGAGCACAATAAGTTTCAAATCATACATAGCGAAGATGGCGAAGTCAAGTGGAAGAATGATAAACCAAGAGAATTCAATATTGGAAATAAAATGCTTTCTGTAATTAAAGGAAGACTCGAAGCTTGCCAAGAAAAAGAACTTCTTAGCGAAGGACATATGGATTTGTTTAATAAGTTTGTTAAAAATGAAAAATAATTCTTTTAAATAAAGGAAAATAATATGAGAGCACAAAGAGCAACCGCTGAAACTGGGGCAATATCTTTAACTATCAACCCAGGTATTAATTTTAGATTGATTGCAATTAAGGTTCATCTTAGTGCTGTTGGCGGTGCAGGGAATCTTACCGTTACCACTGACGCCAACGCTGGGGCTACCTATGATGCTGTTCTTACTCTCCAAGATATGACGGCTGTAACTGATTATGTCTATATCCCTACTAATCCAGTACCATTTGTTGCGGGAGATAAGGTTGTAATTGCTTGGGCAAATGCCGGGAATAAGACTTACGGAATTGAAGCATTCTGGACTGCTGATAACTTAGGATAAGAATATGGCAATCACAACATTAGATGAAGTGCTTGAGTTTCTTGATATAGAAACTGCATATTTTATAATTACTCCATCAAATAATTCGTTGACATTTACATCTTCGTCTGGTGGCCCAGTTACCCTTGATTTAACTAGCGCAAGTTATGATGGTGCTGGATTGGCGACCCACGTTCAAACCGTGATGAACGCCAACACCACTCTTACCGGAACTGGAACAATCACATTTGCTGTCTCATACAGCTCCAGCACAAGGAAATTTTCCATCAATGCCGGAGCGGGGAAAACTATAGCATATACTCATTCCTCTTCTGATGCTGGACTGACACTAGGATTTACGTCAAATAAAACAGCAACTCAAACAATCACTTCTGATATCCCTGCTGGCGATCCTAGTCAGGTAGTGTCATCTATTAAAGATTCAGTGGAAGAATTTGTAACCCAATATTGTAGTAGGACATTCGAAGAAACATCATATAGGCTGGAGAGATATGATGGCAATGGATGCAGGATTTTACGTCTTGATAATTACCCGGTTACGGCAGTTGATAGGGTGTCCATTTGGACACTAGATATGATTAGTGTAAAGAATTCAAATGCAACATCCACAGCGAGTGTTTCCGTGACAACTACGGGGTTAAGGCTCGTTCTTGACGGAGTAGTGGACTCTACCATTACCTTTGCCTCTAACGCGACCATGAGTGCCGTAGTGACTGCAATAAACGCACTGGGTAATGGATGGGAAGCAAAACTAAATTCTTCGACCTATGCTAATTTTAAATCAACAGAATTGATCCCAGTTTATGGCCTTAGTGCAATAGATGATAATTGGGTATATTTGAGAAAAACCGACACCCCTTTAGACGATTTTGATGTTCTTCTGGAACGTGGTCAAATTGCTAGATATTCTGAATGGCCCTTTGGCAATAGAAATATTTATGTTGATTATACAGCAGGATATACTTCTGACAACATGCCAAATGATTTGAAGTTGGCTATTAAAATAATTATTCAATTCTTTTATAATAAAAGAGATGATGATAGTTTTGGATTAAAGGAATATAGAGCGCACAATATTTGGGCTACGTTTGATAAAGAAGAATTGTTCCCGAAAGAAGCTAAATATATATTGAACAGATATAAGAAGGTGAGAGTGTAATGGCTGGCCCGAAAGTAATATTCCAAATTCAAAGAAAAACAGAAGTCTCCGACGGAATGGGTGGCCAAACTACAGTTTGGACCGATGTAGAGAATATAAAAGGGACGTTGACAAGAGTTGAGGGATGGGAGAAATTCATTGGTGATTCAACTAGAGTTTCTACTACATATATTCTCATGATTAAATATAAGAATGGGCTTAATATTACTACGATAGATAGGATTAGAAGAGAAGAGAAGCTTTATGAGATTATTGCAGAGCATGAAGATGTCGCACTAAAGCATAGATTCCTTCAAATAACTTTAAGGAAGATTGAATGAAAATCATATTTATTTCTCTATTATTGCTCGTTTTATCTGGATGCGCTTCTATCTCTGTTGAGAAGAATGAAAATGGACCAGATAAGAAATGTTCAGCTAGATATGTTTCAATATTTAAAGACGTTTCTAAAATGAATATGAATGCGTGTGACGCTTCTGGGAGTGTTGCAAATTCAGTTTCTGACGAGGCAATATTTGAAGCCGCTATTAAAATCCTTGAAAAGTACCCACTTAAATGAGAGTGACTTGGAATGATGCAGCGGTATTGTCTGCTGTTCAGTTATCGGAAAACGGGATCATAGAGGACGCTTGCGTTCTAGTGACTCAAAAAGCCAAAGATTCCATGGTTGAAGGTTCATACCGTAGGTGGATGAGCAAAAGAGGAGATGGTTCATATCATTGGTCCTCTTCTCCTGGAACTGCTCCTGCCCCCGATACAGAGGAATTGAAAGATTCTATTAGTTATTCAACCTCTAGTGGAAAAACAGGTGGAACTGGTTCTGCATCAAAAGTGGATAATATTGATTTACCAATGACCGCCGCTAGTGGTGCAGTAGGGCATATAGGAACTAAAGAAGAAAAAGGCTTGTGGAATGAGCTTGGGACTAGATTGAATGAAGATAAGCGGCCCTTTCTTCGTCCAGCTTTGACTGACTCTGAAGACGAAATTTTGGCTATAATTGGAAAACATAGAATATGAACGAATTGACTACAGCTATCTATACCCGTTCACAAGTTTCTTCTAATTTTAAAACGAGTATAGGTGGGAGATTTTACTTTGTAAAAGCGGCAGATGCTGCCACATACCCATATGTTGTTTATTTTATATTGTCAGATAAACCAGAATATTATCTTAATTCACAATCAACAAATGCTTCTAATTTTG
>DITO01000030.1 GCA_002422065.1 Erysipelotrichaceae bacterium UBA6182
TCTTTACCTCGAGTAAAAGGTACGATGCAATAGGTGCAAAATTTATCACATCCATACATTATATTAACCCATGCTTTATGCTCTCCAAAACGACGTTCAGGAAGGTTTTCAATAATATCCCCTTCTTTGGAGTATACCTCAATAGTTTTTTCTTTTGCAAACATAGCTTTATACACAAGATCACCTAATCGATGAATGTTATGTGTCCCAAAGACTAAGTCAACTTGATGATATGACTGAAGTATCTTATTGATAACCACTTCTTCTTGAGCCATACATCCGGCAATTCCAATAATCAGGTCAGGATTTTTTTGTTTTAGGTGTTTAAGATTACCGACTTGTCCAAATACTTTATTCTCGGCATTCTCTCGGATAGCACACGTGTTTAAAAGAATTAAATCAGCTTCTTCATCACTTTCAGCCATGCTGAATCCTAAAGATTCTAGAATTCCTGCCATAACTTCAGAATCACGTACATTGGCTTGGCAACCAAAGGTATGAAGCATATATTTCTTATGTAAACCTATTCCCACCAATTGTGGATCAAGGGTAAATTGTTGTGTGTTCACTAATGATTTTGAGCGTAGTTTCGCTTCATTTAAACTTGGTAATTCCCAATTTCTTTTCATATCATTCCTCTTGTTTAAAAAAACCAAGCTTGGCTTGGTTTAGACTTGGCTAATCGCTTGTGTTGGACATGTAGGAATACATGCTCCACAATCAATGCAGATGTCTTCATGACAAAACGCTTTACCATCATCTTCCATGACAAGCGCGCTCACCGGACATACTGAGATGCAGGCTTCACAGCCGATACAAGTATCTTTATCAACTCTAACAGGCACTTTCGATTACCTCCTTAACAAGTTCATTATATCACAATCATTTATGACTTCCAATAAATTTTCATTTGGTAAAATCGAATAAGGTTTGATGTTATTGGGATGATATTCATCATCAAATGTTATAACTACAAAGCTTAACATTGCCTCTTCTTCAGAAACTGTATAATGTGTTTTTTCCCTTTTAATAAAACGTCGTATTACTTCATCTACATCACGTCCAAGAATGCTTGGAAATGGTCCACACATCCCAACATCAGTAATATAGGCACATCCTTCATAAATCTGAGCATCACTTGTTTGAACATGAGTATGTGTACCAATTATCGCTTGAAGTTTATGATGAAATGTGTGAAGTAAAATATATTTCTCAGAAGTTGTTTCTGCATGAAAGTCGCAGATTTTTATATCTGCATTGACTTGTGTCATCACTTGAAGTTCGTCAGCCCAAGAAGCATCTGTATTCTCCATGAAAACATTACCCATAACACTCATAAGTGCTATAGTATGACTGTTTTTTTCAAGGACAACTGTATGATGATTTTGAAATTGACCAATCAAGTTTTTGGGAAATGCTACCGGTTTTGAGGGATCTAGCCACATGACTTCATTTTTAGAATAACTATGGTTACCAAGTGAAAATGCATCAATACCACATTCAAGGAGTTCATCAATAATCTTTGGTGTAATTCCTTTACCATGGGCTGCATTTTCAGCGTTTGCTAAAACGAAATCAAAATGATATTTTTCAAGTAACAAAGGAAGGTCACGTTTTAAACGTGATCTTCCTTTTGCTCCTACGATATCTCCAAAAAATAGAACTGAAATCATTTTGCTACTTCAGAAGCACGAATTTCACGAATAACAGTAACTTTGATTTGTCCAGGATAAGTTAGTTCCGCTTCAATTTTATCTTTAATGTCTCTTGCTACTTGATGTGCTCCTGCATCATCAAGTTTATCAGGAACGACCATAACACGAACTTCACGTCCTGCTTGGATTGCAAATACTTTATCAACACCATTGAATGATTTAGCAATCGCTTCAAGTTGTTCAAGTCGTTTAATGTAGTTTTCAAAGGATTCAAAACGTGCACCAGGACGAGCTGCTGATAATGTGTCTGCAGCACCTACAAGTGTTGCAATGACAGAAGTTGCTTCTTTGTCACCGTGATGCGATTCAATACCATTAATAACTACAGGATGTTCACCATGTTTCTTACAAATACGAGCACCAAGCTCAACATGTGATCCTTCCATTTCAAAGTCTAATGCTTTACCAATATCATGTAGAAGACCTGCACGTTTGGCTAAAGTTTGGTTTAACCCAAGTTCAACAGCCATCATGCCAGTTAAATGAGCAACTTCGATGGAATGTTGTAATGCATTCTGTCCATAAGAATAACGATACTTAAGTCTACCAATTAAGTTAACGATTTCTTTATCCATTTTGTGAATACCCAAGTTAAATATGGTTTCTTCACCTTTTTTCTGAATAACTTCATCAAGTTCTTTTGTAACTTTAGCAACCATTTCTTCAATACGTCCCGGTTGAATACGTCCATCTTTTAATAGGTTTTCTAAAGAGATACGTGCAATTTCACGACGAATTGGATCAAAACATGAAATTGTGATAGCTTCAGGTGTATCGTCAATAATTAAATCAACTCCTGTTGCTTGTTCAATGGCACGAATATTACGACCTTCACGGCCAATAATACGTCCTTTCATCTCTTCGTTAGGAAGTGCGATAACTGAAACAGTACGTTCAGTCGCTTCTTCTTGTGAATAACGTGATATTGCTAGTCCAATAATGTTGCGTGCCTTTTCAGACGCAATTTGTCTTGCAATTTCTTCTTGTTCTTTGATGTATGCTAAGGTTTCCCCTTGCGTACGTACTTCAACAATACTCATGAGTTCGCGCTTCGCATCGTCTGAAGACATGTTTGCAATTCGCTCTAAAACACTCACTTGTGAGTTTACTTTTTCTTTCAATTCTTCTTCTAACCTATCAAGTGTTTCGTGCTTGGTAGTTAATTGTTGGATTTTATCTTCGATATTTTTTTCTTTTTGAGTCAACGATTGGTCGCGGAAATTGAGGGTGTCTTCTCTTCTAGCAGCTTGTCTTTCAAGCTCTGTAATTTCTTGACGACGCTCTTTTAGCTCTTTTTCCGCAACAAGTTTAAGTTCATAAACCTGAGTTTTACCCTCTAAAATAGCCTGACGGACTGTGCCTTCGGCTTTGATATTTGCTTCCTCGAGTATAAATTTCGCCTTTTGTTGATCTTTATTAAAACCTAATTTCGAAAGTAGTACCATTACTATGATACCAACGCTTAAACCTAGAAACCCTGATAGGATCATCATTGGGTAGTCCATTGTGATTCTCCGTTCAAGTTATATCTATTTTACTTCATTTATTCACATGTTACAAGAAAAAAAGCCCAAAGGGCTTTTTACGCTTTCGCACTCAGTAAACGTTGCTTAATTTCTGCTTCAACTTCTTTTGCAACGTTAGGATTATCTTTAAGAAATTGACGTACTGATTCACGACCTTGACCAATCTTTTCACCTTTGTAAGAGAACCAAGCTCCTGCTTTAGCAATAATGTCGTGTTCAACACCAAGATCAATAAGTTCACCTGTTTTAGAAATTCCTTCACCGTAAATAATTTCGATAACTGCAACTTTAAATGGCGGAGCTACCTTATTTTTTACAATCTTAACGTTAACTTTGTTTCCTTGAATTTCTCCACCTTGTTTAATGGCTTCACTTTTGCGCACATCTATTCGAATTGAAGCATAAAACTTTAAAGCTTTACCACCAGGTGTGGTTTCTGGATTACCAAACATTATTCCAATCTTCTCACGAAGTTGATTAATGAAAATTACCGTTGTACTTGAACGATTCATATGCCCTGATAATTTTCTCATCGCCTTCGACATTAGTCGAGCTTGAAGTCCTACATGGGCATCACTCATTTCACCATCAAGCTCAGCTTGAGGCACAAGTGCAGCAACAGAGTCTATTACAATTAAGTCAAATGCTTCGGACTTAATAAGCATTTCAGTAATTTCCAATGCTTGTTCACCAGAATCAGGTTGTGAAAGAATAAGATCATCAATCATAACCCCTAAGTTTTTAGCATACATCGGATCAATCGCATTTTCAGCATCAATAAACGCTGCTTTACCACCACGCTTTTGTACTTCAGCAATTGCATGTAGAGCTAAAGTTGTTTTCCCACTTGATTCAGGACCATAAATTTCAATAATTCTACCTTTTGGATAGCCACCGACCCCTAAAGCGACGTCGATTGTTAATGAACCACTGGAAATAGCATCCACATCAACTTGAGCACGATCGCCAAGTTTCATAATGGACCCTTTGCCATATTGTTTTTCTATGGCCCGTAGAGTTTCTTCTAATGCTAAATCATTCTTTGCCATTGTATCCTCTTTCTATGATTGAAATGCAACGTTGGTGAAGCAGATCAACACTCTTCCTTATTATATCATTACGCAAACCAGTCCATGAATCCTTAAACAATTCAATTCTATCATTAAAAATAATACATGAATACACATAATGCTCTTGATGATCATCAATCAAATGATGTCCAGCTTCACCACTGATTGCAACACTCAACTGTGAATTAAACTTCTTCTTAACTCCTAAGGCCATTGCTTGAACACATTCATGTGAATAAACCGTATGTGTATCAATGAGTTCTTTAGGCACATCAAGTATATTTATTTTACTTTGTGTTGAATAAGATACAATCCCACCTAAAAAATAACATGATGCGTTAGCTAGCTGAGTGATGGATGAACTAAAAGCTCCCCCACTCATACTTTCAGCACAAGCTAATGTAATTTGATGTTTAATACATAAATCATGAAGTGATTTCATTATTTTGAATGTAGTAAAACTGCTTTTCCTTGAATAAAATAGGATACTCCAGATAAAACTGAAGCAACAAGAGAGAACCATAATAGGAAGTTTGCCATTGGGAACGCTAACATTTCAAATGGAAGGTTATTGAGTAGAATTACAATAATGGTAAGCATTTGTAATACTGTTTTTAGTTTACCTAAGTATCCCGCTGACATTACAATACCTTCAGATGAGGCAATCATTCTTAATCCATCCACGAGAATATCACGCCATAACATGATTAATACAACTACAATTGGAACAATTCCATCAATAGCAAAAAGAATAAACATAGTAGTGACAAGTAGTTTATCAGCAATAGGATCGATAAACTTACCAAATGTCGTTATGAGGTTATATTTTCTAGCAATATAGCCATCCACATAATCTGTTATTGATGCAACAACAAATAATATGAGAATGATGATATTGAGTAATGATAAGGTGTATCCACCTAAATCATAAACGGGAATGACATAGTTAAATTGTGCATAAGGAAAAACTTTAATCAAAACAATTAAAGGAATCAATCCCATTCGAAACAGACTAAGTTTATTGGGTAAATTCATGTTACTCTCCTATAAATTTAAAGGTCAATGAACCTGCACTGCCTCCATTGCTTGCTCGGGAACTAAACCGAGTATTTAATTCAATTTTTACATCATTAATAAAAATCTCTGCATTATTAGCTACGATATCCCCTATACGAATGTTTACTTCATCATTAAGAACTGGTAAATGCTCTAATATTACTTCTTGTCCCACAGAATAAATCGCAGTAGCAGGTAGATTTAACACTGTGTTGTTAAGTGCAAATCGAATCCAGGCTTGTCTTAATAACGGAACAACTTTAAATGTAACTTTTGTCTCAGGATCAAAATTTGAAATCTCATATGTGTTATATGTCGTCTCAGTAACTAAAACTACAATCTCTTCATCAACAGGAACAGTAGGTTCTTCAACATCATCATTATCAATTGGATTGCTTGGAAGCTCTACAACAGGATTATCGACATTAGGTTCTTGTGAGAGGTTAGGAAGTATGACCGTAAAGAATGTATAAACCAAAGCAATAACAAGCGTTACAAGTATCAACATTAGCCCAACAAAAGTAAAATCAATCGAAGTCTTCTTTTTAAGACCTAGCTTATTCGTTTTCTGTTGTACACTATGATTAATGATTGCTCGCTGCTCTACCTTTTTTAAAGCTTGTGTTGAATGAAAAGTAGCGATTATCTGCTCAACATCAGGTTTAATTGATTCATAATCTATATTTAATGTATTTGCAACAAAACGAACCATAAATGGAAAATATGTTATGTCGTCTTTAAAAAATTCAATTTTCCCTGCTTCAAGTGCTTGAAGTTGGTGAATTGAAAGTTTTGTTTTTATACTCAAATCTTCTAAAGATAATCCTAGAAGTTCTCGTTGATGTTTGAAGATTGAAGCAATACGATCCATATTTACCTTCCATTCTCCCGGTGTTTTTAAACAAAAAGGACTGACATCCTATAAGCCATGTTCTGTCACGCGTTAACGTGGACAATCATTTATCTACACTTTCGTGTCTTTCGCTCACTTCGATTCGTGATTGAAAGTTCCCCTACCAAATTTGGGTTTCTCGCTTGTGGGGTTTACCCGTTCCACTCCTAAAATTTCTTAAAGGACTACGTCACTGTGGCACTTTTAAAGGTCTACTTCATATGTTTCCACTTAGAAGATCAACCAGCCGTCAGATGTCTCTGCCTAAATTTATGGTTTCATTTAGCACAATCACTACCATCATCACAGATGGTGCGAGCATGGACTTTCCTCTACCTTGCGGCAGCGATTGTCCGGATGTCAGAAAACTATTTCTTTTCTAATAAAGATTCAAGACGTGCTAATCTCTTTAGTACGTCACTTGGTGGAGCATTCTCAGAATCCTTTAAAGCAGCAATAGTCGTGTTTGATTCAAGAAGCTTTTGCTGATACATATGCAAACTTTCTTCTAACATTTCAACTTTATTCACTAACGTTGCAATCAAAGATTCGAAGTGGGCATAATCATGCATGACATCATCTAAAAAACTGTCAACTTCTAAAGGAGAATATCCTTTGAAATCAACATTAAATCGCTTGTTTAGTATTGATTCAGGGTTTTGCTTTAGTTTTTCGTTCATGATTAAGCTCCTTGGTTAATTATGTCAAATATCATCTTTTTATGCAAGTCATCATGTGTATTGAGTCATACCTTAAAGATTTGATATAATAATAACATGATTCAATACCCAACAAAGCGAAAATCTGTGCAATCTCAAGGTGTTTCTACAAAAAATCGTGGAATGTCATTAGAACACGACTTAAATATCACTAACGAATACTATCGTGTTCACGAAATTGCTAATGTTCATAAAAAGCCTACTCCAGTTCAAGTGGTTTCTGTATCTTATCCTTCTCGTAATCTAGCAAAAATTACAGAGGCATATTACAAAACCCCTTCTACAACGGATTACAATGGCATTTATCTTGGCACTTATATCGACTTCGAAGCAAAAGAAGTAACAGATATGCATCGCTTCTCATTTGGTCGAATTCATCTCCACCAAATTGAGCATTTAAGAAGTATTGTACGTCATAAAGGTTGTGCATTTCTTATTATTCGATTTATCAAACACGAGCAAACCTTTTTTGTACCGTTTGAAAAATTTGATTTAGAATTCAAAACTACAACTCGTCGATCTATTCCACTAGCATGGTTTCAATCAGAATGTGTTATAATACAACATGGGTTTACACCGCCTATCGATTATTTACCACATGTTCAACAATGGATTAAGGAGCAACATGAAAAAAGACACCAATAAAAACATAAATAAAGATGTTGTAAAAGTTAAGAAAAACAACATCAGAACTAAGAAACCTAAAAGGCATATTTTTATAACCTTTGTTTCTTTCTTACTTACAATGATTGTCGCTGCGTTTTTATCAGGAAGTGGAATGACAATTTTAATTGTCTCATCCATGTTAGAAGACAAACCAGTATTTGAAGCAGATAACTTTAATTCTCAAGAATCAAGCAAAATTTATGATATTAATGGAGATTTAATTGCCGACATTGGTTTACATTTAAGAGAAAACGTTACTTATGATCAACTCCCTCAAGTTGTGATTGACGCCTTCATCTCTATTGAAGACTCTCGTTTCTTTACCCATGCAGGTTTTGATATTCCTCGTTTTTCACTTGCTTTAATTGGAAACTTACAAGGAATACTCACTGGATCATCAGGATTTTCTGCAGGAGGTGGTTCAACAATCACCATGCAGTTAGTTAAAGGAACGTATTTTGAAACTGAAGATTCTTTAGCTCCAACAACCATTGAGCGTAAAATGCAAGAAATCGCATTAGCACTTGAAGCAGACTCCAATATGCCAAAACGTCGTATTTTAGAACTCTATGTCAATAGAATTAACTATGGAGTTCCTTCATCACGTGGAATTGAAACAGCTGCCCAATATTATTTTGGTAAGAGCACTCAAGAACTCTCTTTAAGTGAAGCAGCTTATCTTGCAGGTGTTATTAATGCACCAACAACATTCAATGCTTACAATAACCTAGAACAAGCTACAGCACGTCGTAACACCGTGTTATTTCAAATGCGTCGTCATGGATACATCACAGAGCAAGAAGAGCAAGATGCAAAGAATATTCCTCTCGAAAACCTATTAGCTGGAAAAACCACCATTGATGGTCGTCCATTTCAAGCCTATATTGATACTGTTGTTAAAGAAGTCATCACTCTTACAGGAAAAGACCCTTACAACACACCAATGAATATTTATACCTACATGCAACCTATCATTCAACAGCAAATTGATGATATTCAAAACGGCGATGTTGATTTTGAATTCATTGATGATTTACTACAAACCTCTGGGGTTGTAATGGACCATACCACTGGACAAGTTGTTGGAGTCATGGGAGGCCGTAACTATACCGGAGAGCGTATTTTGAATCGTGCTACTGATGCTGTGAATCAGATTGGTTCTACCGCAAAAGGAATTTTAGCTTATCCATTAGCTTTCGAACATTTAAATGTGTCAACTGCTGATGTCACTAAAGATGAACCTTTAATTATCGAAGGAACTAACTTAATTCTTAGAAATTATGATCGTAGATATCGTGGTGAAATGACAATTAAAGAAGCATTCGGACGATCCATGAACATCCCAGCATTTCTATATCTTCAACGTGTCACACAGACAATTGGTAGCCGAAGTGTTGTTGAGCACTTAAACTCATTAGGATTTGATGTTGCACTAAATGATTATGACTTAGGATACTCTATTGGAGGATCAACATTTACAGCTTCGCCAATGCAACTTAATGGGGCTTATGGTGCAATCTTCAATGATGGACAATACATTCAACCACATACTGTATCTCGTATTGACTTTAGTGATGGATCAGATCCATTGATACCTCAATATGCAAGTACGCGTGTAATAACATCCGCAGCTTCATTCTTAACACTACAACTTATGTACGATGCTGTTCATACTGACTATTCAAATGGATTAAGACAATATCGTCGCTCAGATTTTACAACCTATGGTAAAACAGGGACTACAAACTGGGGGCCAGAAGGTGCCCAATTTGGTATCCCAAATGGTGCAGCTAAAGATGAATGGCTTGTTGTTGGGAATACAAAATATGTCTCTACAATATGGATTGGATTTGATAAAGCTATTAAAGATAGAAACACTTATACAACCTCAGCTATTTTCTCTCAAAACTACCGTGGAAAGATAATGAATCGATTACTAGGTGCAATTGCCAAAGTTGAAAATAGTTATCCTACATTAAGACAACCATCCACAGTTACTTCAATTACTCACATTTTAGGTCCACAACCGTACTTAACTCCTACAGAAAACTTAGATTCTGCACTAATTACAACAGGTCTTATAAAAACTGCTGGTGCTGGTACAGTACCAGTTCCTTTCCCAACACCTTCAAACTTAACTGGATTTACTTCATCAAGCACAGGTACTTCTATTTCACAAACCATCACAATTCAAATGGCTGCATATCCAGATGCTACAGCACTAGTTCGTGAACCAGTAAACTATGAAATGAAACTTGAAACCCCTACTCAAAGCGTTTCAGCAACAGGTACAAGATTATTCTCATTATCTTGGATTAGAGGCCCTATTGTTTATGTAGCACGCACTGTTATAAATGGTGAACCTAAATTCTTTGTTTCTAATTCTCCAACTATTCAAATACCACTCACCAATGCAGCAGGTAGTACTTTAGAAGTATGTGGATTCTATGCCTATGAAAACTTCCTTGATCAACGATCAAATGTAGTATGTCAAAACGTAGCCCTTGTAGATCCAAATATTCTTACTGTTCCAAATTGGATAAATCAACGTTTATCTGCATTTAAAACGTGGGTTCAAACACTTAATCTTACTCAAATCACTTATGCAACGACTGTAGCATCTACACCAGCTAATGTTGGACTCATTACTGCATTCAGCCCAAGCAATATTATTAACACAAATATGCACGTGAATGACATTCGTGCTACACCAATCACACTTTCTTTCCAAGAGCGAGTTGTAGAGTTAACTCCTCTTATTGGACAAACACGAAATTATGCATATAACTCATGGCCACTTCGTGGATTTGTGACGATAAGTGATGCTGCTAGTAATGTCAACGGCACAAGTATTATTAGTGATGTACTAGTGAATGGTGTATCTGCAACCTCAATTACAACATCACAGCAAAAAAACATTACATTAGTTTATGCTGCTCCACCTGCTACTCCAGATCCCACTCCTACACCTGAGCCAACTCCTGAGCCAGAACCTACTCCAGCACCATAATATAATAAGGGGCTGTAACGAAATAAAC
>DITO01000251.1 GCA_002422065.1 Erysipelotrichaceae bacterium UBA6182
GCTCATACGCGGCCCGTACCGCGGGATGGCTCATGCGGCGTTGGTTATCTTTCATTTTGGTAAAATCCTGATATCCGTTGGTCATCGTTCAACTCCTTATTATTCACTATACCCATATTATAGCAAAATAGGCAATTTCTGGTCAACCGGGCAAAAACCGCTTGGTTAGTGCGCACTAACCTAGATTTTCAAGCGGGCCCAGAACACGGCTTTTTAACACTACCCCTTATCTATTCAAGAAACGATTTAGTTTCCGTTTCTTGACTGAAGAAGAATATTATCAAAGAACTCTTTCTTAGTTCCTGCGTCATCTTTAAATGCTCCGCGAAGAACTGTAGTCTGCGTTAGGCTGCTATGTGCCATAATGCCTCTATTGAGGCAACATCCGTGCTGTGCTTCTATGTAAACACCTAGATCTTTGGCTCCAGTGGCTTTAGCGATCTCGCGAGCGATATCATTGGCCAGTTCTTCTTGCAGGGTACCGCGTCTCGCACACCACTGGGCGATACGAGTATATTTAGAAAGACCTATGAGTTTTTCTGCTGCAATGATGCCAATATAAGCAACCCCAGCAACGGGTTGATGATGATGGCTACACATACTACGAAGTTCACTACGAACCACGAGCATGCCTTCATAACGGTCTGCTGAATCGTTTGGAAACGCTGTACAATCTGGGCTTGGGTCATATCGTCCACTCATTATTTCGTTAAAGTACATCTTAGCCAATCTACGGGCTGTACCTTGGCTATTGGGATCTGTTTCTCTGTCAATAAGCAATCGATCTAATACTAATTCAAATGCTTCGGTTGCCTCATCAATTAGTTTATGTTTTATTTCTTCGGTAACATATTCTGAGATATTATCTCCTGCCCAGAAACGTTTGTTGTCACGTTTCATTTTAAAGCGGATAACATTTGCTAGATATGCTTCCTGATATCCGCCATCGCCTGCCATTGCGTCCAGGCCTGTTTCTTTTTTATTTGTCAATTGTAATTCTCCGAGTTATACAAATTTTTTATAAATAATATTATGTTTAATATTACTTCACCGTATGTCTATTTAGGCATACATAAAATCACCGGTCAATTTTATATAGGAGTCCGGTATTCTAATCAAAGAAAAAACCTGTCTCCCGAAGACGACCTTGGCAAAGTTTATTATACTACATCTAAGATAGTAAAACCTATCTTTAATGAGTTTAATTGGACTATTCTTGCCCAATTTATTTCTAAAGAAGATGCTCTCGAGTTTGAAGAATTTCTTATTAGCGAGCATTGGAAAAATCCTCTGCTTTTGAACAAGAACAAGGGAGGAAAAAGATTTCACAGGCCCGATGTTTATGTTAGAAAACCTAAAAACCAAGTTAAAAAAGGTAGATCTAAAGCAATGAAAGATCATTGGGCGAATGAAGAGTTTCGTCAAAAACAAATCGCTAAAAGAAAACAAACTCATTCTTCTATTCAATTTAGAGAAAATCATTCTAAAGTTATGAAGGCAGTTTCTCAACAATCTAAAAACATTTGTAGAGTTTGTAGATTGTCTGATAGAAAAGAAATGACTGTTCAAAACTTTTTTAGATATCTCTAACATACATTTACTTTAACATCTTCAATAGGTTATCGCAACTGAAGAAGTTTTCTGTTAATACATCTACCTGTTTATTTAGGCTAGGTAAGAACTTTTCATAATTTTCCATGTATTGAATAATCTTAAAACAGATCTCTTTTCTATACACAGTATATGAATCAAATGACTCTGTCCATTCGCTAGGATATTTAAATGTATCAAAAGCCATTTCACTATAGCTCAAACGATCTGGCACCATGGGGATAGCATCAACAAGGACACCCTCATACCAGCTAATACCCAGTGTTTCTTGTAGGTTTGCTGAGAATACTAACTTACTCTCTCCGAGCAGGTTGTGATATTCATTTTTAGTTAGCTGTTGTTCTTGGCAAATAACAAACTCGTATTGCGGTAAGTGTTCTTTTAAATCTCTAAAAATCTCTACTTGTTTTTCCGGAGCAATACGATGTGGGAATAAGACAAGGTCACGCTTCTTCATGCCTTTATACATTGATAAAGTATCCGGCATATATTCCATAGGCCAACCAGTGCGTACAATTTTGTTGTTGTCGTGATTTTCTCTTAGACCTACAATACATCCAAGCAATTCTTCACAGAACAGTTCGATGTGAAAGTCTGTGGCAAAGTAGTTATGATCAATGGCGTGGAAGAAACTCTTTTCAGCATGCCTTACCCAAGGCTTATCTCCAACAAGACGTCCTAAAAAGTCTTGGGGATCGTAACTACCGGCATGCCATAAGCCGTGTAAAGTCCAGTTGAATCCTAATAGGTCCGACATATATTTCAGTTGGATCACAGTGGGATTCCACGCATCTGTAAAGATAAAGTGATCGTTGGGACTGGTCTTGCCTTGATTGTGCTGTTCCAAGAACGCACACATTTGAGCACTTTTCCAATAGTTAGTATCGGAAAAGTTTAAGAACGCACCCGGAGTAAGTTGGCTGTTCTTCTGAACACCATCTATTTGAACTACATTAAACCTGTCGCCTAACTTGTTCTTGAGTAGCAAGGGCACATGACTGTGCCACTGTTCAGTGTAGCGTGTAGAAATGGGCTCCAGTGAGAATATCCATATTGTTGATTTCAAAATTGTCTCCTATACTACATTATATAGTAAAGTGTGGTATAGGTCAAATATATTTTGCTCATTCTTCAACTCCGAAATGCGCTTTAATCATTGTGTTAAAGTGCCTGCCTTTACGAAACTCCGTTGTGTCAAATGGACCAATCATAGTTTCGTGTTCCAAGCACAATTCAGCACATTCCCTGACGATCAACTCGGCGAACTTTTCCTTACTGAAGACGAGTTCTCCATCATACTCAACAAGACTCTGTGCGGCAAATCGTTCTAACATTGGTATCTTTTTCATTCTGTATCCTTCTGTAATCGTTGTAAGTGTTCAATCAACTCTGGAATCACACGCTTGTCCAGATTTACAACCACTCTGCCATATCTGTGTAGTTGTATAGCAAAAGTATCACCATTATCAATCACGCTGACATATGGATCACCGCTGGTTGTGTTAATGGTCTTCATTGGTAGTGCTTGGTCCACGGTTTAACCCCACCTTAACGCAAACCACATAGCCAACTTGGGATCCTTGACTGTGATAGTGGGCACATACTTTATGTTTGAATCCTCGTCGTCTGATGTGGATTTTATCTCTACTTCCACACGCTCATACAACCAGGCGGGTTCGGAACTGTCGTTGATAACATTCATATTGCCTCTGCCCACATTTTTGTACAACCATTCAATACACTCTGATGGCACGCCTTGATTGAACTCTACTCTCACAGACCTACCTGCTTTCCAAATAGGCAATAAACTTCAAACCATTTAGTTGGATGATTGTCAATAAAATATGGATTCACACGGAATGATATTTCCCAGTCTCGTGACCACTGAAAGTGTCGTGTGCCAAATCTAATATTAAACCAAAGATTACTCATACTTCCCCGCAATGCTTGTTGTCTAGTTGTTCAATACTGTAAAACCCTAGTTTCAGACCCAGTCTTTCCAATAGAGTTAACCAATGTATTCTACCATTGCGGCAATATAATAGTGGACCATCAATGTGGTTCCATTCGATGTGTGGTTCGCTATCTGCTGGATATTGTATCATACATTTCCCAATCCTATACTATATTATACACAGAAAAGAATGCCCTGTCAAGCAGGGCACGAAGTGTTTGGGCGAACGGTCGAGTTATTTTTTCTTCTTTAGTGTATCAGGATGAGCAAGACCTTTCTTGACCTTTTCGGCCTGGCTCATCTTATCAACAGCCCGGCCAAGTTTTGGATCAACATCGTGCCAAGTCTTGGGATGAGGTTTCTTTTCAGCCTCCGCCACACCTTTTGATTTACTTTTGACATGACCATGCGGCATTTCTTTACCGTTGATGGTATAATGTGTTGCTGTTTTCTTTGTAATCTTGCCCTGACCACCCTGTGCTGACTTGCTGAATCCAGCCACTTTGGTAGAATAATTTACAGTATCACCAACATTGTGTTCAGAGCCTTCTGCCACACCTTGTTTCTTGCCGCGGACAAAATAATATTCATCGATATCTCGTTCCTTTGCTGAATTTAATTTGTCAGCATATTTTTCTGCCTCAGCTTCGCTTGTGAATGTTTTAACTGTTTCTGTTTCGTGATCTCGCTCACCATTTGGATATAGTGTAGTTTCTTGCCGATAAACTACCCAAATCATTCCAGAGCCTTCTGCCACACCTTTTTCCTTGACACGCAATACCTTGAGTCCCTGTTGCTGTGCTCGCTGTCGGGCCAGGTCTGGGCTGCTGGCCTGGACTTCAATAGACCAGTGTTCGCCCGTGGTCTCATCCATGACATTGAGAACATACGTGGGCGTGGAGCCTTCCGCCACACCTGGCTTTAAGCCTGTATTTTTTGCTTTTAAGGCTTCATATTCTTTTTTCTGTTCAGGAGTAGCAGTGCCTTTATCAATCTTCTTTTTAAGATTTACTTGTCGTCTTGTAGCCTCGGTGCCTTCCGCCACACCTT
>DITO01000015.1 GCA_002422065.1 Erysipelotrichaceae bacterium UBA6182
AAGCATCTGGGAATAAAGATTTAGGGATTACCACTAAAGAAGTGAGTTTTGATTTTACAACAGCACAGAAATGGAAGAATAATCGTGTTGTTAAGAAACTTAGACTTGGAGTTACAGGTCTACTAAAGAAAAACAAAGTAGACATCATTAGTGCTACCGCAACCTTTAAGAATGCGTCAACACTCATCCTTACAACAGAATCAGGAGTAGAAGAAGTAACCTTTAAACACTGTATTATTGCAGCGGGTTCTTCTCCAATTGTCTTACCATTCTTACCTAAATCTGAACATATTCTTGATTCAACAGGACTTCTTAATATTGAAGCATTACCAAAAAGATTAGCGATTGTTGGTGCAGGATATATTGGAAGTGAACTTGCTCAAGCATTTGCAATGATGGGATCAGAGATTACACTCATTGAAGGAGCAGATCGTATTCTTCCAGGATTTGAATCTGACATTAGTAGTTTAGTAAAGAAGGCTTTTGATGGTTTAGGAATGAAGATGTTTGTTAGTGCTAAATTATCTAAAGTAGAAGAGAAAACAACAGGGCTTCATTTGTTTATTGAAGGACAAAGTGAACCTATTGAAGTCGATAAAGTGATGATTTCGGTGGGTAGAAAAGCGAATACTGTGGCATTAGGACTTGATAAGGCTGGTATTAAGGTGTCTCAACAAGGACTGATTGAAATCAATGAATTAGGCCAAACAAGTGTACCTAACATTTATGCGATTGGCGATGTTGTGGCAGGTCTTGCCTTAGCTCATAAAGCATCCTATGAAGCGAAGATTGTAGCGGAAGTCATTAGTGGCCATAAGAGTGCTATTGACTATAAAGCTATGCCAGCTGTATGTTATACCACCCCTGAAGTTGCAACTTCGGGATTAACTCTAGAAGAAGTAAAAGCTCAAGGATATACTGCGAAAGCAACTGTGTTTCCTTCGGCTGCAAACTCTCGTACTACTGCTAATGGTGGTGGAGATGGGTTTGTACGTTTAGTCTTTGAAGAAAAATCAGGTCTTGTGTTAGGTGCTCAGATTGTTGGTGAACAGGCGGGTGAAATGATTACTGTCATTACAACAGCAATTGAAACAGGCTTAACAGTTGAAGATCTTGCCTTAACTATATTCCCACATCCAAGTTTAAGTGAAGCAATTATGGATAATGCTGAGCTTGCGATGGGTTATCCGATTCATTTATAAACCAGGAGGAAACAATCATGCCAATATCAATTGCTAATAAAGCAAATTTTGATGACTTAAAACTTAAAGAACTCTTTGAAACAATGTGGGTTATCCGCTTGTTTGAAGAGAAAGTCGACTTCTTCTTTGCAAAGGGAATGATTCATGGAACCACTCACTTAGCTGTTGGACAAGAAGCTTCAGCAACAGGATCTGGATCAGTACTTAAAACAACCGATTGGATTACCGCATCTCATCGTGGTCATGGACAAACGATTGCGAAAGGAACTGATGTTCCACAAATGATGGCAGAACTGTTTGGAAGAAAGAATGGTACGAATAAAGGAAAAGGTGGCTCAATGCACATTGCAGAGATGCACACTGGAAACTTAGGTGCTAATGGTATTGTGGGGGGAGGATTCCCTATTGCAGTAGGAGCAGCTTTAACATCTAAACTTAAAAAAGATGGCAAAGTTACTTTATGTTATGCAGGGGATGGTGCTACCAATGAAGGTAGTTTTCATGAATCTCTTAATATGGCTTCTATATGGGATTTACCAGTCATCTTCTTCATTGAAAATAACAAGTATGGTATGAGTGGACCTGTTGAGAAAATGACGAATGTTAAAAACTTATCTGATCGTAGTGCTGCTTATGGTATTCCTGGTATTACCATTGATGGGAATGACATTATTGAAGTTATTAACGCAACCTATGATGCAGTTGAAAGAGCACGAAATGGTGAAGGACCAACCCTTATAGAATCATTGACTTATCGTTGGAAAGGTCACTCCAAATCAGATGCTAAGAAATATAGAACCCGTGAAGAAGAAGAAATGTGGAGAGAAACAAAAGATCCAATAGCACTTGCTAAAGATCGTTTCATTAAAGCAGGAATCTTTACTGAAGAAGAAGCAGAAGCAATTAAAGAAAAAGCAGTAGCACGTATTGATGCAGCTGTTGAGTTTGGATTAAATGGTGAAATGGCGTCCTTGGATGATTTAATGACCCACGTCTACGCGGATTAAGGAGAACACCATCATGAGAGAAATAACCTATTTACAAGCAGTGAATGAAGCGTTAAGTGAAGCACTGCGTGAAGATGAAAATGTATTTATTATGGGTGAAGATATAGGGGTTTATGGAGGAGCTTTTGGGGTTACACGGGGACTTTTAGAAGAATTTGGACCTGAGCGTATTATTAGTACTCCAATCTCTGAAAGTGCGATTGCGGGAGCTGCCGTTGGTGCAGCCATTACTGGAAGTCGCCCTATATTTGAACTTCAATTCTCAGACTTTGTAACCATCGCATTAGATCAAATTGTTAACCAAGCAGCAAAAATTCATTATATGTATGGAGGTGCAGTGAGTGTTCCTTTAGTCATGAGAACCCCAGGAGGATCAGGAACTGGAGCAGCAGCGCAACATTCTCAAAGTTTAGAAAACTGGACAGCACATGTTCCAGGATTAATCGTTATTCAACCAAGTACAGCCTATGACGCTAAGGGACTGTTACACAGTGCCATTGAAAATAACAACCCAGTGATGTTCTATGAACATAAACTGTGCTATAAGACATCCTCTGTGGTTCCTGAAGGGAAATATACGATTCCTATTGGAGTGGCAGACTATAAACGTCGAGGAAAAGATGTCAGTATCGTAGCTACAGGGATTATGGTACATAAAGCCATAGCTGCTGCAGAAGTATTAGAAAAAGAAGGGATTGATGTGGAGATTGTAGATCCACGTACGTTAGTCCCTCTTGATAAGAAAACAATCATTGAATCAGTGAAGAAGACAGGTAAAGCCTTAATTGTCACTGAAGCAGTTAAACGTAGTGGATTTAGTGCAGAACTTGCAGCCGTTATTGCGGAAGAAGTGAGTTTTGATTATCTTGATCATCCTATTGTTCGTCTGGCAGGACTTGAAGTTCCAATTCCATACCAACCAGATCTTGAGAAGAAAGCAGTACCTCAAGTGGAAGACATCATTGAAGCCGTTCGCAAAATGATGGGAAGGGAGTAATTATGGCAAAAGAAGTCTTAATGCCCAAACTAAGCTCTACCATGGAAACTGGGTATGTTACTCAGTGGATTAAACATGAAGGGGACAAAGTCCGTGTAGGAGATCCTATCTTTGAAGTCATGACAGATAAGATTGCCATTGAAGTTGAATCCTATGATGAAGGGGTTATCCTTAAAATCTTAGTTGATGAGAATGAAGTTGTTCCTGTGAATTCTGTCATTGCTTATATTGGAAAACCTGGTGAAGTCATTGAAGAGAGTGCTGCTCCTTCAGTGGTTAAAGAAGAAACTAAAGAAGAA
>DITO01000265.1 GCA_002422065.1 Erysipelotrichaceae bacterium UBA6182
TGTTTTGCTCTTTGATTAAATAAGCCAAAGCAATGACAATTGGAAAGCCAATAAAATAAATAATCGTTGAAGGTAATGGTATACCGATTGGATCAAGTAATGGATATAATAAATAATCGATATCAATGATGGGTTGAAGCAAAACAACCAATACCATAATCGTTACAAGGTTTTCATTGGTTGCGTATTTCTTGAATATTTCATTTAATTTCTTCATAAATTTACCTTAAATCCATTCAATTTTAACATGATTAGTATAGCTTGTCTCACGTTAATCTTAACTTAAGATTGTCGAAGTGTTGAATAAAGGTTAAAATTTGTTAGGAAGTGCGAGGTTTGACATGCGTGTTGTGAATACTTTAAGAAATGGTATCGTAGGTATGATTTCACAGTTAATCATTTTGGTAACTGGTTTCATTTTGCGTGCTATTTTCATCAAAGTCTTAGGGCAAGAGATACTAGGCTTAAATGGCTTATTTCTTGATATTTTGAGCATTCTATCTGTAACAGAACTTGGTATCGGAACTGCGATCACTTATTCCTTATATAAGCCGATTTTTGAAGATGATGTGGAAACAATAACTGGTTTAATGAATCTGTATCGAAAAGCTTATCGTTTTATCGGGTCGATCATCTTTGTTATTTCATTACTAATTCTACCGTTCATTCAGATATTCATCAAAGATTTTACATTGGATATCCAATACATCCGTTTCATATTCATTCTGTTTGCATTCAACACAACTCTTTCCTATTTCCTGGGTTATTCAAGAATACTCTTGTTTGCTAAGCAACGGAATTATGTTGTTTTAGGTATCGATTTCATTGCAAAGATTACTTTGACGATTACGCAAGCTTTGGTTTTGATCTATACTAAGAATTTCATACTCTACTTAGCACTTAATATTATATATACCTTATCGACAAATTTAATCATTCGTTACATTGCTCGTAAGGATTATCCATATTTGAAAAATAAAACAATTCAAATCAAAGAAAGCATAAAAGTGGATATTTTAAGAAATATAAAATATTTAAGTATTTCAACGATTATTTCTGTTGGTGTATTGGGCACCGATAGAATCATCATTTCTTCGTTGGTCGGTATTACAATTCTAGGTGTGTATTCCAACTATGCTTTAATCATTCAGCAGGTTCAATTGCTATTCATTTCATTGTTGAATGGCGTCGTTGCGAGCGTTGGCAATCTTTTAGCTGAAGGCGACAAAGATAAGATTCAAAGGATTTACAATGTTTACCATTTTGCGTATTTCTTGATCGCGAGCTTCACCACTATAGCACTCTATGTTTTATTAACACCATTCATAAAGAACATCTGGTTGAGTCCAGAATATGAGATTGCATCAGTCTTAGTTGCGGTGATTGTCTTTAACAGTTACCTGCATTTCATGCGTCAACCTGTGTGGCAGATCCAATCTACTGCTGGTATTTTTAAACATTATATCCCCTTTTCAATCATTGAATTCGTACTAAATCTGGTTATATCAATATATGGCGCAATCTATTGGGGACTACTGGGGGTATTCTTGGGTACGACCATTGCTTATATGGTGAGTTGGGTAGGTCAAGCTTGGATTCTCAATAAGTACGTAATTCATGCATCAATCAGTAGGTATTATTTAAAACAAATTGAATATATTGGATTGATGCTTATCGAGTTCCTATTTGTTTTATGGCTTATTCCAAAGATCGATTTGAACAATGCAATACTCAACTTCATTGCTCAAGGATTTATCATTTTTGGAATCACATCACTAGTTCATATTTTGATATACCATCGAGCGGAAGAGTTTAAGTATCTTAAGGCTCAAGTATTTGACAAGTTCCTAAGACGAATAAAGCAAAGTTGATCAGAAATAGATCACTTCGCTTTATTTTTAAATAGTTTGATGAAGATAAGGTTATATAGATCTTTTAAATATGTCCAGACGCCATTTAGAGCTTTGTAGTGCCCTTCCCCGAGTTCAATCGTCAATGAGTTAATAACATCCATTGCAGGTCTAGTACGATAGTTTGAACGAGCATCATACAAATCTAAAATAGCTTTTATATTTTGGTTTTGGATGAACTTTGAAAGATAAGGATGAGTGGCCATGTAGTCATAAACTCGATGATGACGTTGAGCTATATAGGTGTCCGCATCGTGATAATAAGGCACATTCGTAAACAAACTTTTATAGAAAGAGAGTTTTGATCCACGTACCGTACCCACTACGTTTCCACCATGTTGACGATACTTGATTAAGGATTCAGGTATGCCAGTAATCTTTCCAGAAAGACATGCTGAAGTCGCAATCCAATCATCATGATAGACTTGATCCGGAACTGGTAATATCTTGTCAAAGAAAGATTTTTTGAAAGACATACAGCAACCTGCGATGGATTGACCTTTGACAATCAAACTGCTGAAGCTAGATTTTCCCCTTTTTAAGTCTAATATTGATTCCATTTTCCAAAGTGTATACAGGGTATTATCTAGAGTATTTAATACCACCTCAGCATTGGAATAGACAAGATCTATTGCATCATTTTTATGAACATGCATGTGTTTCTCAAGTTTATCAGGCATCCAATAATCGTCTTGATCGCAAGTGAATATAATCTCGCCTTCGCACTGTTCAATACAATGGATGAAATTCTTATACACACCAAGATTTTTATCCTGTGTCAACAAGCGAATCGGAATCAAGTTCTTGTTTTGAAATTGAGAAATAATCTTCAATGTTCCATCTTTGGATCCATCATCTGAAATAACAATTTCATTTGGCTTAAGTGTTTGATCAAAAAGGGACTGAAGTTGCTCAGTCAAATATTTCTCTCCATTGTAAGTGCATAAAGCAATTGAGATGGTTTTCATTAAAAATCCAGATTTAATTCCTTGATCGGTTTAAGTTGTTTATCTTTATCGGATAGGATGAAATCAATATTCGGTAAGAATCTATTCCAGTCTACTCCGATATCAGAATCATCATATTTCACACCAGAGTCATGTTCCTTTGAATAAAAAGCATCAACTTTATACATGATTTCTACATCTTCACTCAATGTTACAAAACCATGTGCAAACCCTTTTGGGACTAGAAGTTGAAGCTTATTTGACTCTGTAAGTTCAATCGCTTCCCACTGAAGATAAGTTGAACTGTCTTTTCTTAAATCAACACAAACATCCATCAATCTTCCTCTTACACAACGTACGAGCTTAGTTTGAGAAAATTCTCCAGTTTGAAAATGAAGTCCTCTTAGTGTTCCAACTTCTTTAGAGTAGGAATGATTGTCTTGGACAAAATCAACCTCAATTCCTAGTTCTTTGTATTTTTGCATATTATAACTTTCGGTAAACCAACCACGACTATCACCAAAGACATCTGGTACGATGATGATTAAATCATTTAACTTAGTCTTTTCAATTCTCATAGTGAACCTTCAACATCTATCAATTCTTGAAGATAGCGATCTACCGCGGATTGCCATGAAGGTAGACGCGAAAAGCCATTCTCTTCAAGTTTATCTTTAGATAGTTTGGAATTCATTGGTCGAGCTGCCTTGGTAGGATAATCGATGGTCAAGATATCTTTTACTTCAGCAGTTAATCCAGCTCTTTCTAAAATGTAACGGGTAAAATCAGCCCATGAGCAGTAACCTTCATTTGTTGCATGATATATGCCATATTTATCCGTTTGGCTCATATCTACAAGTAGCGGAGCAATATCTTTTGTATAAGTTGGTGATCCAATTTGATCAGAAACGACCGAAATACTTGGTTTCTCTTTACCGAGTCTCAACATGGTACGTACAAAATTCTTACCGTTTAACCCAAATGCCCAAGAAATTCGCACAATGTAATATTTTTCTAAGTTATTTTGGATATACGCTTCAGAATCAGCCTTAGATTTTCCGTACACGCTCAATGGAGATGTTTTATCTTCAGGAACATAGATACCTTCTTTTTGTCCACTAAAAACATAATCAGTGCTGATAAAGATAAATTTAACATCATGTTTCTTGCATGCGTCTGCTAAATATTTAACAGCTTCTGTATTCACACGGTAACAAAGCTCTGGATTGCCCTCAGCAACATCTACCGCAGTGAAAGCCGCACAATGAATAAACGTATCCATTGTTCTGCTTTGAAAGAATTCATTTACAGCGTTTTTGTCCGTGATATCTAATTCGTTGATATCAATGCCCAAATATTCAAAACCTCTATCTTGACAGACCTTTTCAATGTCAAATCCGAGTTGCCCTCTATTCCCAGTAATTACAATCATAATTCTGCCCCCTTTTTTAGCAGCTTTGTGCCTATCTTTTTTAATAATCCTGTTTCGCGAAGAATCGTGATCATAACCAACCAAGCAGCCATCGAATAGCTCAATCTAACGAAATCGCTGATGAGTTGTAGTCCCATGTGCAAGAGTGGGCTCTCAGTCAGTAAATCTTTAGTTGTAAAACTAAACAAGATATTGAGGAGATTGAGCCCATCGAATTGGAAGATCAAGTATATACTCAACCAAACAAGATAAACGCGTTTCTCGACTCCGCCTAGTAAGAACAGTCCAACCAAAGGCATCACAAAGTACTGATTAGCCATTGCGGAAGTTATACTGAACATAACCATTAGATAAAGTACAACAAGGCGATCCAAATCTTCGTTTCTAAACAACCATCCAAATATCAACATGCCCACTAAAAAGACATTTCTAAAAATTGAAGAGTGGAATGTGCTAAAGAATGGAATGAACCCAGAAATCAAAGGCATATTGTTGTAAGAATCATATAGGAATACGTTATTAAGAATATTGTTCCAACCATCTGGGAGAAACAAAGTGAAATTGAACAGAAACAACATTGGAGGAATTGCAAAATAAATCAACTTTCGCTTCAAAATTAGGTTCTTATTAAGGAACAACCAAAATGGAAGCGTAAAAACGATATGCTTAGTAATCAAAGAAAATGAAAATAACAATAATGAAAAAATATCATACTTGTTAAGCTTGTTTGACTTGATTGCTTTCTCCAACGCTAAGATACCGAATAATGCCAACATAATCGCAATATTGTCAAATTGATTGTGGAATCCGCTGATGAAAAGGGAAATTGGATTAAAGAAAAATAAAACTGCTAATTTGATGTTTGATTTACGATAAACAAAGTATGCAATTCCAGCGTCTGCTAATGTTAAAGTAAAGATGATGAGTAGACGGTAGAAACCAAGACTCAGGCCAAGACCTGTAACTACAGCATAATAAAGTCCGATTAAATAAGCCCAAACAAAACCATAATTATAGCGAGATGTTTCTGCAAAGATGTTCTTAAATGTCGAAGTTATTTCACCAACAATCAACCAACTCTCATGATCGTAATTGTAACCAAAACGAGATAACAATACGCGCAGAATAAAACCGAGTGTGAAAACACCGAACAAGGACCACTTATTTTTAAAGTTTATCTCTTTAAACATTTTGAACACTTTCTAGCATTTTCCGTTTGATCTCATAAAACTCCCGAATCGCATTGAAACCGGTTTTAGTGATCTTTTTGAAGTTTGTATTATTGACTCCGCCTTGGCGTGGTCGAAATGTGATGGGCAGAAATGCAATATTATCCTTATAGAAAATGAACATAATCGTTAACATCACATTTGTAAGATTATAGTTCTTAGGCATGATTCTTAAATACTGTTCAACCTTTTTGATCGACATGAGGCGAAATGGTGTATTTGCATCCGGTACATTGATTCCATAGATTAGATAGATGAGAAACTTCAAAACACGTGCGACAAATACACGGTTCAAGCCATCTTTGCGATGAATGCGATGGCCAATTATTGCAGTATGAACGCTACGTGCATTCCAAAAAGCATCGAATTCTTCTGGTAAGGTTTGTCCATCTGAATCCGTTTGAAAGATAAAGTCAGCTTTTTGCTCAATTGCATATCGATAGCCAAAATTTACTTTTGCACCATGTGAATTCAAAGGTTCTGTCAACACGACAAGATATGGAAGCTCAGATGTTAATCTTTCCAATATTTCTAGGGTATTGTCTTTACTACCACTTTCTAAAACAACCAAACGTGAGTCACTTAAATTTAATCGCTCCAACACATAGTGCCAGTCGCGTACAACGGACTCAATGTTTTCTGCTTCATTGATAGCAGGAATGATAATGTATAACTTGTCCATCGTACCCTCACTTACTTGTTAATGATTCATAAAGTTTAAGAATATGGTCAATGACCTCATCCATGTTGTAATATCGATAATCAGCCAATCGCCCACAATAAATTAAGTTTTCAATTTCATCCGCTTTTGTTTTGTATTGAGCATATAGAGCTTGATTATCCACTGTCAAGATAGGATAGAAAGGCTCATTCCCCTTAACTGCTTCTGGATCATAAGCTAAAGGATATTCGTAAGCAATAAAGGTTCTATCACCGACATCTTGGATTGGCAATTTTGTGTACTCGGTAATGCGTGTATACTCCTCATCTTTCGGATAAGCGACAATCGCTGTTTCTTGGAAATGTTTCACAGGAAGATGTTGTGTTTCAAAATGTAAAGATCGATATGGTAATCGTCCATATTGGTATTCAAAGAGTGAATCAAGTGGTCCAGTATAAACGATCGGTAATTCTCGCCCTTCAAAGTATAATTTGCTGTTTCTTATTTCCAAATAACTTAATGCATCCACATCCTTAATTGCAGTGATATTTGGGTGATTGATTATTTCAAGCATCATTTGAGTAAATCCGTGTTCAGGCTGTGCTTCATATTTATCATTAAAGTAAGTATCACGATGATTCAAGATGATGGGTACACGTTTTAAAATACTTTGGTCAACTTCATTTGGATGCTTACCCCATTGTTTTGAGGTATATGGTCTAAAATCTTCTTCGAACAAAAGATTTGCATAATCTTTAACAAGTTGGTTCTCACTATCCAACAACTCATAGATGGGGACCATTTCACGATCTTTATAAGTATCTTTGAGTGCTTGTATCAAGATATCAGCATCCTTAGGAGGATACAACAAATGAATTGTATCGAAGTTAAAAGGACATGGAACGGGTACACCTTTCAATACAGCACGATATGTTAATCGATAAGGAATCAAGTTTGCAAAACGACTTAAAAATTCATATACATGTTCTTTATTGGTGTGGAAGGTATGCGGACCATATTTTTGGACTAAGATTCCATCATCTTTGTAGTCAAACATATTCCCACCAAAATGATTACGTTTCTCTAAAAGCAGGATTTTCTTGTTTTGTTGCTCAGCAAAAAGACGAGCCATGATACTGCCCGAAAATCCACTTCCTACAACAACCATATCGAAATCTTGCTTGAAACGTTTATTCATTTTACTGATTTTTCTTTCTAAACTCTTCAAAGCTTTGAAGGGTTCTATCCTTTTCAGATAAGATTATCTTTTGATTCGGGTTGATTTTCCAATCAATATTTAGTTCCAAATCATTGTATAGTATACCATCATCACCAGGGCCAAAAAAGTCTTCGGAACATTTATAAGAGACGATCGCATCTTCAAGCACGTGATAACCATGGCCAAAGCCTTCGGGAACATAAAGTTCCAGGTTGTTATCTTCACTGAGCTCAAATGCTTCCCATTTCCCAAAATCCGGAGAATCGGGTCTTAAATCCACAATGACGTCATACACTCTTCCTTTAATGCATCGGACAAGTTTTGCTTGTGGTTTGATGGATTGAAAGTGGATGGCTCGTATTACACCTTTCTTTGAATGGGTGTAAAAAACTTCCCGAAGTTCTTTTGATATTCCGATAGTTTCAAACAAAGGTTTACTATAGTCTTTTATAAAGTAACCACGCTCGTCATCCGCACGAAAAGGAATAACAATATAAGCTCCTTTAAGGCTTGTTTCTTTTAACTCAAACTTGCGAATCATACATCTCCTTTATCCATTCAAATGTTTTTTGAACACCCGATTCAAAGTCAACTTCACATTCAAATCCAGTGTCATTTCTTATGTCACTCGAGTCAAATTCCTCAAGACTCAAATTGATACCAGTAAATGGTACATCACCGAAATGTAGAGTTTGATCTGGGGCGAGTGTCTCACCCATCCGTCTGATGTAATTGCTAAGTGCTTGAGCTTGATTACTACCGATCACATAGTATTTATATGGAACACCTTTTTCACTGATATGGATAAATGCTTTAGCCACATCTTTCTACATAAATAAAGTCATAATTCTGTGTTCCTGAGGTAAATTGCAAAGGTTCTCTCTTAATCATTTTTCGAATGGTTGTGTTAATGAATCGAGGTGATGTTTCACCTGGCCCGAAAGCATTCGTGATCATTGCCCACTTAAAATCCATTTGTAATGATGCAGCGAGTGCTTTTCCCATACTATGAGCGCTTTGTTTCGCAGCCCCATAAATGTATGCTGCTCCAGGCTTATTCCCTTGCGAATATACGGCTTTAAAGGTTTCGAGCTCCATGATACTTCCCGCTCCAATAAAGTTGAGACAACCTAATCTGTGTGATGCTTTAATCGCATCACAGGTCCATTCAACATTCTTAAGCTGTAAAGAGATATTTTGGCGATCACTACCTGCAGATCCTTGCCATGCTAAATGAAAAAATGCATCAATCTCTTCTTCGATGTATTCTGGTAACTTTGAATATTCATCCAAGTTCAACTCAACTATTCTAATTCGATCATTCCATTCAAATTTCTCTTTGAAAACCCCACCCTTGCGAATCACTGCATAAACGAAATAGTTCGCATCAATAAGAGCATTGACTAGATAATGACCAACAAAACCATTTGCTCCAGTTACAATTGCTTTTTTCATCGTACAATCTCCTGTTCGAATGATTCTGCATAATCTTCAATCTGTTTGAACAGAACATATTTATAATTGTGATCATCAGCAAAGGCTTGACTAAGTTCCACGGTGAGTCGAACAGCCTCCTCCACATTTAAGAGCGGACGCCAATTAAAAGTTTGCTTTATCTTTGTACAATCCAACATTAGGAGTTTCGCTTCATGTAAAGCATTCTGTTGGACTTGAGTGTGCCATGTTGCACCATCCCAATATTTACAGAAATGGTCAACTAATACAGAGGTCTCTACGCAATCCGAGAGCTCAGGACCAATATTATAGGAACTCGCTTTTGAATAATCATTGGCTTGTTTATATGCGACGAACAAATAGGCAAACAAAGGTTCAAGTACGTGTTGAAAAGGTCGAACAGATTTTGGATTACGAATCAAAATTGATTCTCCTTTTACTGAACTTCGGACACAATCTGGGATGATTCGATTTTCAGCATAATCTCCTCCACCAATCACATTGCCAGCTCTCATTGTTGATAATGGGATATTCTTGCTGGCTAAGAAGCTGTTGAAATAACTCTCACTGACCAATTCAGAACAGGATTTACTGTTTGAATATGGATCGAAGCCAGAAAGTTGATCATCTTCTTTAAACGCAATCGACGCGTCATTATTACGATAGACCTTATCGGTGGTTACATTGATAACAGAAATAACACTTTTGCTTTTTCGAACGACATCCAACAAATTGACAGTTCCCATTACATTCGTTTCATACGTGTATACAGGATCTTTATAAGACTCTAAAACGAGGGGCTGAGCAGCTAAATGAAATACATACTCTGGCTCAAACTTATTAAAGACTTGTTCCAAATTCTTGTAATCACGAATATCTCCCTCATGATGTTCAAT
>DITO01000224.1 GCA_002422065.1 Erysipelotrichaceae bacterium UBA6182
ATTGCGTTTACTTTGAAGATTGACCCTTTTTTTTAAATAAAAAACAAGGTGTTCGCTTAAAGCGATGTCACCTTGTGATTTTTGGAGTAGAGATCCAAATAGTCATAGATTGTTTGTTTATGAAATGGATAGCGTTGGTATTTAACTAGCTCAACAACTTGTTCTAAAGCACGTCTCGATATTTGAATGATGTCTTCTGGATAGTCCATGGCGAATTGATGTAACTCAAACTCATCTTCATCAAGAATGATATGAGCACCATCAGGAAAGACTTTTACATCTAAATCCAAGTCAATATTCTTAAGAGCTTCACCATCATACAAAACAGGTGTTGCAATATTGCAATAATAATATATACCTGTTTTGCGAATCATTGCGATGATGTTATACCATTCGTTTGGAAAGAAGAAGCATACGGCTGGTTCTTTGGTAAACCATCGGCGTCCATCTGATTCAATCACCCATGTTTTGTATGTCATCACTACAATAACATGTTCTTTGACATCGAGAACGGTCGCCTTTGACCAAGTTCGATGTAGACTGCCATCATACTTATAACTTTGAATGTAGATTGTTTGTCCAACATCGAGTTGCATCTGTAATCTCCTTCTTATTTAAATAGTCTAATTTTTAAAACTGGAATAATGAGTAATGAAACTATAAGTGTTGGTACCATATACCATGCATTGTATATAATAGATGCAATCCATCCTGCTTCAAAGTAAAGTACTCCAGAAAGAACGTGGGAAATGAATCGTATTACGTTGACACTGATTACACCTAACCATACCGGTCCAAACAGTGGTACTAATCCATAAATACCAAATGCAAATATATAATCTAAGAAAACCTGTGGGAAAGCTACGACATAAAGTGGATTAACGAAGTTTTGCACGATAACTGAGACTAAAGCGACAAGTAGTCCCTTTTTCCATCCCATGTCATAGGCAGCAAGCATTAAAGCGATAACCCCTAACCCTAAGACTCCACCCTGTGGCATTCTAAAGAAATTAAACGCGTTGGAAACATAGTCCAATACAAAGAATATGGACAAGTAGAAAGAAAGCTTAACTAGATCTTTTGTGTTCATGTACACCTCCATGTGAGGCGCAGGTTTTGAAACTCCCTACGCTAGTATTATCTAGATCAGGTGATAGGGTTTGATGACATTCTCAGCCTTGCGGCTCCCCTGTTTCACACAAAGAGTGTACCATAGTGTATAATATTTTAAAAGAACGAGGAATCAACAATGTATATACCAACACAAAAACCACAAGAACGTGAAGAATTATATGAATTATTAGTCTCTCAAATTGAACATGTGCTTATGGATGAGGATGATGCTATCGCAAACTATGCTAATGTATCTGCGGTGATTATGGATATTGTAGAAGGATTAAACTGGGTGGGCTTTTACTTATATAAGAATGATGAGCTTGTGTTAGGACCTTTTCAAGGTAAACTTGCTTGTACACGCATTAAAGTAGGCTCAGGAGTTTGTGGTACTGCATTTGCAAATCTTTCACTTCAAAACATTCCTGATGTTCATAAATTTGAAGGACATATAGCATGTGATAGTGCGTCTAATTCTGAACTAGTTATTCCTATTGTAGTTAATGGGCAAGGAGTTGGTGTTCTAGATATAGACTCATTTCACTTTAATCGCTTTGATGGATTAGAAGAAAAAACATTTAAAGCGATTACTTCATTAATTGAAAAGAAATTATCAAAGTAATTATAATAATATAAACAAACGCCTCCAAGTTAATCTTGAAGGCGTTTTACATTATATATTATATATCATCATTTGATGAGGTTGGTTTTGATCATAAATGATGGGTCCATCTTTTTGAAATCCGCAGAGTTCATAAAATCTACATGCGTGGGTTTGAGAAGAAAGAACACATTGTTTAGCATTAAGTGTTTTAGCATGCTCAACGAGTTGACTAACCACAACTCTTCCATACCCTGAAGCACGATATGCTTTTTTAACAACTATTCTTCCTAGATGATAAATCCCTGGGTGTTCTTCATACATTCTACCTGAAGCAATCACTTGGTCATCAAGTTTGATGATGACATGAATACTGGCTTCATCAAATTCATCAAATTCATCGACAAAGCCTTGTTCTTGTTCAAATACTTCTAAACGAAGTGGTCCAGTTTCAAGAACAGCACTTTTCCCTTTTATAAATTTAATACTTATTGAGTTCATAAAGTTTAATCTTCTCCTCACCAATATTCCATGTATAAGTGGGACTAATTTCATTGACTGGTTCTTTATCTAAGAATGTATCCCATTTAGCAATACCTTCAATGTTTATTATTCCACTGTTTACTATGACTGTTTGTCCAATGAGTGATGAGACAACCCAAGATTCATCGTCTCCAAAATGAAGATACTTAGCTTTAAGCTTTATAGCTGCTTGTAATGGACCGTCATCATGAAGTGGAAAATGATGTAATACTTTTCTTACAATAAATGGCGCATACTTACCTATTGCATAGAAACGATATCCAGCATGATGAATGCTTCTCATTTCATCGTGCAACATAAATGCAATTTCTAATGGATGTGACACATTCATTGCATATGATGATTGGTTCCATTGTTTAACTATCTTTGTTCGTAGATTATTACTGATATGTGGATCTTGATGCAGAGGTTCACTTCTTGGATTCCTAAAAACACTCATAAGCGTTCCTTCAGCTCCAACCATTCCTAGTAACGCCTCAACACACGTTGGCCAACCATCAATAGTATTTACTTCATTAAAAAGTGATCCACCGATGATTATATTATCACCCTTATGGATATCACATTCTCTAAGTAATGATTGCCAATCTTTTTTATCAAACATTATTCGTTAATGAATCCTGTCTCAATCAAAAATGATTTAAGTTGACTGTATCTGAAATATCCAACTTCTTGTTTTTCAAGTGTTCCATCAACAAAGAAGTAAGTGATTGGAGTTACTGTAGCATTTGGTAAATAGGTTTGAGTTAGTGTTGCAACATCATTACTATTATCTTTATCTGTCTCAACATAAACGAGTGGAACACTAGGATAGTTTTTAAGTATTTCTTCTAATACAGCTTTAAATTCGGTACATGCCGAACATGTCGATTGTCCAAAGACAACAATCGTTGATTCAAGGTTGACGAGTCTATCTGTAACATCAGCTGCTGGTGTTGATTTGAATGAATCATTTGCACAACCCATTAAAGCCAATGCAAGTATAATTAGTATTAGTATTTTTTTCATTTTATGTTCTCCCTGTCGTGTGCGAGTTTTGATGCTGCTGCTGCAGCGACTGCTCCTACAATATCATCTAAGAATGTATTACACTGATGTTCATGGTCATCATTCAATATTCCAATGATTCCTGGTTTAATCTTATCGATATATCCAAAGTTGGTCAATGCTATGGATCCATATAAATTACAAATACCATATGCCAAGACTTCATCAACACCAAACAAACCTTCGTCATTCAGTATGATGTTTTGCAACTCTTCACTTCCAAATGATCGTTGTTCTGCAGCCATGTCAATCGCAATTCCAGTCGCAATTGCTTGTTGTACTTCGCGTTTATTCAGTACACTATCAACATAGTGTTCAATGATATTTATGTCTAAGTTTTCAAAATACTGTGACTGTAGGAAGTATACACAATCAATAATATCTCTTTTTGTGACACCACGCTGTAAAAGTAAGGCTTCAATATTTTTCATAAGCTTCCTTTCTATATAAAGATTTTAAAGTAAATGATGAAACAACTCAATCATAGCTTTCTGTTATTATACAATAGGAATATGTGAATGTGATACAATGACACCACAAAGGAGAAATTTATGAGCGCATATGAACAGTATTTATCACTTCGTTCTAAGATTGCAGCTTACCAACTTGCTTTAGCAACGCTGCATTGGGACGGGGCTACTATTGCTCCAAAACAAGGAGCATCCTATCGTGCCCAGAAAATGGGTATTTTATCTGGAGAAATGTTCTCAATCATGACAGATGAAAAGACGATTTCATTATTAAAAGAAGCATCTTTAGAAGAACTAGATGATGTCCAACGTAAAGAAGTTACACAATCACTTAAAAACATTCTAGATGTTGTTAATGTTCCTAAGGAAACTTACATTGAATTTGTATCACTTCAAAGTGAAGCAGAGCATATTTGGGAACAAGCAAAATCAAAAAATGATTATGACATGTTTAAACCTTATCTTCAAAAGCTTATTGAGATGACTAAACTAATCATATCCTATCGTGATTCATCTTTAAGTGCTTATGAGCAACTTCTTGATGATTTTGAAGAAGGAATGAGAACTGCAGACTATGATGCATTCTTTAGTGAAGTTAAAGAGAAACTAGTTCCTTTTATTGCTAAGGTATTAGATGCAAAACTTCCTGCCCCTGCTTTCATCAGTGCGATGGTAAGTGAAGATGAACAACGTCGTCTTATTGATTATCTTGCACCAGTACTTGAATATAGTTTAGAAACAGGTGCTATTGCTAAAAGCATTCACCCATTCTCATCACACTTTAGTGCTCATGATAATCGTGTCACTGTTCGCTATCTTACGAATCAAATGACTTCCAGTATTTTTGCATTCATCCATGAAGTTGGACATGCAACTTATAATGGTCAAGTTAATCCAGCGTTTGAGGGTCTAACCGTATCCCAATCGATGACATATGGACTTCATGAATCACAATCTCGTTTATTAGAGAATCTTGTTGGGAAGACAAAAGCTTTCTGGCAACCGCATTATGAACATGTCCAAAGTATTGTGACAGCACTAAAAGATGTCTCTCTAGATGAGTTCATCTTTGGAATAAACTATGTGGAACAATCCTTTATTCGTGTTGAAGCAGATGAACTTACTTATCCTCTTCATATCATGCTTCGTTATGAACTTGAGAAAGCATTGTTTGAAGGCACACTAAGTGTTGATGATCTTCCTTCTGTATGGAATACGAAGTTTAAGGAGTACTTAGCTCTTGATGTTACAAGTGACGATCATGGAGTACTTCAAGATGTTCATTGGAGTGGAGCAGCCTTTGGATATTTTCCTACCTATGCATTAGGAAGTGCTTATGGAGCTATGTTCTTTGATGCTATGAATGAAACAATCAATGTTGAAGAAGCACTACTTAATAATAATTTCAAAGTCATCAAAGAATGGTTAAAAGAGAATATTCACCAATATGGTGGCTTATATAATGGTAAAGATTTAATCCTAAAAGTATGTTCAAAACCATTCTCTGCGCAAAGTTATGTTGATGGATTAATTGCTAAGTACAGTGCTTTGTACAAACTGTAGACTTGCACAATCATTGAAAAATTAGGCTAATTTTGGTATGGTTAATAAAGAAACAAAGGAGAATAACAATGTCAAAACACAATTTACCTGCGTTAGGGTATGGCTATGAAGCACTTGAACCACACATCGATACGCAAACTATGACGATTCACCATTCTAAACATCATCAAGCTTATGTTGACAATTTGAACGCAGCACTTGATAAACATCCAGCATTATTTGAAACACCATTATTAGATTTAATTAAGAACTTAAATGATCTTCCTGAAGATATTCGTGGAGCAGTAAGAAACAATGGTGGTGGGCATCTTAATCACAGCCATTTTTGGGAAGTGATGACTCCAGGAGGTTCAAATGAACCTAGCGGAAAACTACTTGAAGCCATTAAAGCAACCTTTGGTAGTGTTGATGCTTTAAAAGAAGCAATCTCGACTGCTGGTAAAACTCGATTTGGTTCAGGTTGGGCTTGGTTAGTTGTTGATGCAAATAAAACTTTAAAAGTATTATCAACCCCAAATCAAGATAATCCTGTGACTGATGGATTAACACCTATCTTAGGTGTTGACGTTTGGGAACATGCTTATTATCTAAAATTCCAAAATCGTCGTCCTGACTATTTAACAACTTGGTTTAATGTTGTTAACTGGGATGTCGTTGCTAAAAACTTCGACGCCGCTTAATATTACACTTAATAATATATAATAGAAAAAATGCCTTCCTCAATGAGGAAGGCATTTTATTGTTTTTACTATTCTTCTTCTTCAGTATGCTTAACTGCGGCTTCAATTACTTTTTGAGCAATTGGTGGAGGTGCTACTTCATAACGATCAAATTCTTGAACGAAACTACCACGTCCTTGAGTAAAACTTCTTAACTCAGTAGGATAGCGCATCATTTCAGTCATTGGAACTTCTGCACTTACTAATTGTTCATTGTCTGATATCATTTCCATGCCTAAGATAATCCCACGACGTTTATTTAAGTCCCCAATAACAGTTCCTGTATATTCTTCTGGTACTGTTACCGCAACTTTAACAATGGGTTCTAATAACACTGGTTTTGCTTGTGGCATCCCTGCACGATATGCTAACTTAGCTGCTTGTTTGAAAGCTATTTCTTTTGAGTCAACATCATGATATTTTCCATCGACCAGTGTAGCTTTAACACCGACAACTTTGTATCCTGCTAATACCCCACGAACCATCGCTTCGCGTAGTCCTGCTTCTACCGCTGGGAAGTATTGGCGAGGAACTGCTCCACCAAATACTTTTTCTTCAAAAATCATTTCTGATGATTCACTTGGTTCAAATGTAATGAATACGTGACCAAATTGACCTGCACCACCGGATTGTTTCTTATGTTTCCCTTCAGCAGTCACTGTTCCACGAATCGTTTCACGATATGGAACTTTAGGTTCTGTAAGATCAACTTCAACTTTATACTTAGCTTTAAGTTTGGAGATAATCATATCAATATGTTGATCACCGACACCATATAAGCATAGTTCATGTGTTTCAGCATTCTTATCCATACGTAGTGTTGGATCTTCTTCAAGTAAACGTTGAATTGAAGTTGATAGTTTATCTTCATCAAGTTTAGTTTTTGGCCATACCGCAACCCCTAACATAGGTTGAACAAATTCAATTGGATCAAATGTTACGATTCTATTTTTAGCACAAAGTGTGTCATTAGTCTCAGTAATTTGTAGCTTAACGATTGTTCCAATATCCCCTGCAAATAGTTTACCAACACCAATTTGGTTTTTACCTTTAATTAAGAATAGTTGGTTAATCTTTTCTGGCTTATCTTTTTGAGCATTGAAAACCATTGAATCTGAAGTAAGAACTCCACTCATTACTTTAATAAATGAGATTCTTCCAACAAATGGATCTACAATTGTTTTGAATACTTTTGCACTAAAGGTTTCGCTTTCTGAGGTTTGAAGTTGAATTACTTGTACTCTTTCATCTTTAGCTTCAACATATCCTTTTTCTGCATAAGTTGGGAAGTAATCAACGATGAGTTCAAGTAAACGCTCTACTCCAATAACCTTCATCGCAGATCCAGAATAAACAGGTAAGATTTCACCACTTCTAACCCCAAGTCTTACTCCTTTTAATATCTCAGCATCTGTGAATACTTCACCTTCAAAGAATTTTTCCATGAGGGTATCATCACTCATTGCTACTGCTTCACTAATTTGGTCTTTTAGTTCATTCACACGCTCAACATAAGCTTCAGGTACTGGTTTAGCATTTTCGCGATCTTGAATAAACCAAGCTTTATTCTTTAATACATTAATAGATCCAATGATTTGTCCATTTTCCATGATTGGAAGTTCAAATGCTATGACTGCTTTCCCAAAAGTTGTTCTTAATTGATCATAAGTCTGATCAAATGATGTATTTTCTTCATCAAGCTTATTGACAAAGAAAATGGTAGGAAGCTTACGTTCTTTTGCTTTCTTATAAGCTGCTAAAGTTCCACTTTGGACTCCATCTCTTGCACTAACAACGATAAGAGCATTATCTGCTACTGCAAGCCCTGCTGTTGTTTCTCCAATATAGTCAAGATAACCTGGAGTATCGAGCATGTTAATCTTTGTGTTACGTACTTCAATTGGAGCTAGTGATGTAAACACTGAAACTCCACGTTTTATTTCTTCACTGTCATAATCAAGTACTGAGTTACCATCCACGGTTTTCCCAATACGATCAATGGCTTTAGTATGCAGGAGCATACTCTCTACTAAAGTTGTTTTTCCTGATCCTGAGTGACCAAGCGTCACAACGTTTCTTACTTCAAATGATTGATAGTCTCTCATGGTTTCTCCTTATTTCAATAGCGGTTTTAATTCCGCAAAACTATGTTCTCTTACATAATGAATCGCTTTATTTCCATCATGGTCCAGAATTTCTTTATCCGCACCATGTTTAAGCAAGTGAGTCACTAGTTCAACATATCCTGAATAACTTGCGCGCATTAAAGCCGTACATCCAATTTTGTCTTGAAGATTAACATCTGATCCATTTTCAATTAGTGATTGAATGACTTCTATTTTATAAGCAAGACATGCTTCCATGAGAGCTGTGCGTCCCATTTCATCTTGGGTATCAACATTAGCACCCTTTTTAATTAAGTAATCTACCACATTGAGTTGTCCTAAAAATGCTGCACGCATTAACGCAGTTCTTCCTTTGTGGTCAGCGGCATTCACATCAGCTCCTAGATCAACCATTCTACGAACAATATCTAAATGGCCTTTCTTAGCTGCACCCATAATGGCAGTTTTGCCATTAATATCTTTTGCATTCACGTTCGCTCCGTGACTTAGCAAAAAGACAACAACACTCTCATGCCCTCGCTTTGCAGCACGCATGAGGGCACTACGACCTTCACCGTTGAGCACGTTGACATCTGCGCCTTTTGACACCATTGCACTCACTGTGCTGATGTCACCATTTGCGGCAGCGTCGAAGAATAACTTGTTTGTTTGATCCATGTGTTTACCTCCTATAGTTCAAACTTAACAAAAAAGATGGACATTCCTAGTCCATCTTAAAAGTGTGTGTTTATTTTTTGCAGGCGTACGATTTTTGCCACAAGAGAAAGAGCAATCGTTGTGTCGATCCGTCTCATGGACATCACCGCCTTTCTGCTTATACGTATATTGTAAACGATTACACATATATTTCAAGTGTTTTCATCTTCAAATACGATGAAAGTTCTTGCATAGTGCCCCCTAAAGTGTGCTATACTACTACAAGTGTCTATTCACGGAAAAGAGAAATTATGAATTTTAATCAATTAGCATTGCATCCAAATATTTTACGCGCCATCGAGGACGCACAATTCACAGAAACCACAGACATCCAAGCTCAAGCTATACCGGTGATGTTAGATGGTTTAGACATCATTGGACAATCACATACTGGAACTGGAAAGACTGCTGCATTCGTGCTACCGATCTTGTCGATGCTCCAAACAACAAATGATAAAAGGTTGCCTCAGGCACTTATCTTATGTCCAACCCGTGAATTGGCCATACAGATCACTACCCAAATCCGTTTGTTCTCCAAATACATGGAAGGCGTTAAAACCGTCACCATCTATGGCGGACAGCCGATTTCAACGCAAATCTTCCAACTAAAAGGTGGCGTTGATATTGTTGTAGGGACACCAGGACGTATTTTAGACCATATGCGTCGTAAAACTTTACGTTTTGAAAACACTCGTTTCTTAGTACTTGATGAAGCAGATGAAATGCTTCAAATGGGATTTAAAGAAGAACTTGAAGATATTCTAAAAGAACTTCCTAAACAAAGACAAACATCTTTATTCTCAGCAACGATGCCTAAAGCAATTCTTGATATTACTAAGCAATACCAAGTTAGCCCAAAACATATCCAAATTGCTAAGAGCACACGTACAGTGTCTAACATTGAACAAATCGTCTATGAAGTTCAAAGCGAACACAAAGATGAATTACTTGTTCAATTACTTATGATGTATAAGCCAAATCAAGCTCTAATCTTTGCAAACACAAAGAAAATGGTTGATGATTTACTTGATATTATGAATAAAGCTGGATTTAGTGTTGCTGCACTTCATGGTGACATGAAACAAGATATGCGTACTTCAATTATGTCTAAGTTTAAATTGGGACATATCAAAATCATGATTGCAACTGACGTTGCTGCTCGTGGTATTGATGTTAACCATTTAGACATGGTTATTAACTACGACTTACCTCAAGACGATGAGTATTATATTCACCGTATTGGCCGTACTGGTCGTGCAAGTGCACAAGGAACTGCAATTACACTTCTTTCACCTAAACAACGTCGTTCATGGGCTCGATTAATTCAAACCCAAAAACTTACTGTTGCTAATATGCCTTATCCTACACAAGAAGAACTAGATTTCTTAGCTACTTCTTCAATTATGGATAAACTACAAGCTGTGGAAATGAAAGAAGGTATGCTAGATCTTGCTCAAGCACTTCTAGTGAACTATGATCATCCTGAAACACTTATTGCTGAGTTATTAACTCACATGGCTAGTAAGCAACAATTAACAGCTCTTAAACCACTTAAACAAGCACGTGAAGGAAGCTTCAAAACTTACTCACTTAATGTTGGTCGTAAACAAGGTGTTAACCCAAGCAAACTCGTTAAGTCAGCAACTGACTTATGTGGAATTCACCAACGTTATATTGGTGACATCACTGTTG
>DITO01000199.1 GCA_002422065.1 Erysipelotrichaceae bacterium UBA6182
TTTTCAAGATGTTCAGGGCCGCGCATTCTGTGGGACTGCTCATAAAATCTGAATAGCTCTGCGGATTCTTTCAAAAGAGCAGCGTATTCACCCAGCACCTTCGGCTGTGCTGGTGGGTGTTCGTAAACAGCCGTGTATTTGACGGTAGTGTCGAGATACATGTGACCGAATTCTTTAACGAATTGCAGGGTTCCATTCGTATGCTCCACCACATAACCAAAAACCTCCCCATCACCCGCATTCATTGTGTGCTCTCTCCTGTGATTGTGCTGAGGTCAAAAAACTCCTGAGCAGCCTGTAACTGCGCGGTTGTTTGCCCGCTTGACCAATTTGTAACTTTATTAATATACGTGACATATCTGAGCTCGATCATTTTATATCCCCAAAATCAAATTAAATTCAAGTTGTACTTCTTCAATAACCTTTCTGGTTTTGGCATCAGTAAAGATATTGGCGCAAGTATGATATATTCCGGTCTTAGACCCTTGAGATTCACAACGATGTATCTTTCTTCTCTTTTAAATTCAGATTTATCCACGTCAACATCTTCTTTACTTAAATTAAGAAACTTTTACACGAATTTGAAGATAGCTATCTATAGTAGACACATCAATATATTTGTCAATATCATCTTCTTTATTTCGTGTAAGTATTTCACAACACTGTGGACAATAACCACATCCATCCCCATATCACTTTCTGGGTCATCAACATTTGAAACACTGATATTATCTAGTGATTCACCTTTGACATACGGTCTCATTTCAGCAATATTTGTTCGTCTGAATTGTTTAAATGTATCTCCAACCTCCATAAATATCTTGAAGTTTCACTGGTTTGTAATCGGTATTTTCACACGATACATTACAATATCGATCATCTGGGATTGTATTTGAGTGAACATGACCATGGATATTGATTTTACCGTATAACTCTTGAGGGTGCATAGGTGTATGAGTCATCCAAGCTTTACCTTTCATTTTATGAACACCATGAACACTATCTACAAGAGATTGATTGATAATAGGTAGCACAATGTTCTTATAACGCTCTCTGTCTGTGTCATGATTTCCCAAGACCAAATGGATATAACCTATATGCTGTTTCATTTTAGCAAGAAGTTTGATTGATTCTGGGAAGATAAAACAATCACCAAGCAACCATAAAGTATCTCGTTTCTTACAGATGGTAAGAATATTATCAATGATGAGTTCATCATGTTCGATATGAGATGGAAATTGTGATCTAAATTTAATCACACTTGGTTGTGTTAAATGCAGATCACTCATGACGTATACAACACTCATATTACACCTCTTTTAAACATAAATCACACAGCTGGAATAACATCTTTGTCTAATAACCCAATTATTGTAACAAATTCAAATACGTATCTCCACCCATCTGGTGGATCACCAAGTACAATACCAGCTTTTTCCTTTGCTTCACTTATTGTTTTTGCGACCACAGTTAATTTTTGAGCTCTTTCCCATCGTGTGTAATAATAACCTTCTTTGTCTTCATTAGCTACCCGCATTTCAAACCGATAAAAACAATTATCGTTATTCATAATAAATCCTCATGTAAAATTAAATTCAAGTTGTATTTCTTCAATAGGTTCACGTCTTTTCTTTTTGTGTTTCACGCCAGCGGCACAGTGAGGACATGATAAATTTCGACACATAGTGGAAACAGCTTTAGCACCACGATACTGCTTCCTCTTCTCTTTTCCGTGCTCGATAGCTTTATCTAGACTCATGATCCGCTTGCTCTACTCTGAAACGAAGTATTGAATGTATCGGAAATGTATATGTCCCTGATGATTCAATATAATAACCATCTTTGATGATTTTTGCTATTCTACCACGAGCTTCTTGTAAAGTAAACAACTTTGATTCAAGCCATTGTATTCCATCGGTAGTTTCTATTGTTACTAGAATTTTATCAGTCATTCAAACCTCCACTAGATCACCAGAAGCCAACCAGATAGGAGCATCTTCTGGATAAGTATTATCATAAACAATCCAAGCAGTCTCTCCAGGAAGTGGATCGTCTTCATCCATAACCCATCCTTTTCGAAATGTATAGATGTTACCATCAGTCTTCTCTGCTTCTGGTTTAACTATTAGACCTAAGTTACGTCGAATCTGAACTTTGAATCGCTTATTCATATTGTTTATCCTCAAAATAGACAACAGGTATGAAGTTTGCTTTCATTGTACCTTTGCGAGTTGCTATCTGTTCATGACGATTGCTCTGTGGCATATATGTACGATATCTTCCAAAATACATTCGTTCTGTGCTTCCAATATAGACAGAAATATGACCCGGAACGTATTCAGTCCAATAACGATTCAACATGACTGTTGCACCATCCTTGATCTGAATAGCTTCTTCAATTGGAATATGTATGAAATGATCAGGATTTAACATTCTCACTTCCAAAATATTTTTGATATTCTTCTAATGCTTTGGCTTTAATAGTTTCTTGTTTACGAAAATATTCGGCCATCATTTTAACAGCCTGATCATAGACATCACCCATGATTCTATCAAACAAATCAGCGGGGTTATCCAAATCACTGAACTTTAAAACAATTGTGTACCTAGCACTATAACCCTCTTCATCTTCATAATCTTTAAAATACTTTAGCGTTACTTGTCCTTCTTGGACTGTCCATAAGGGTAGATTAAAGGTAGGACAAACTCGCCATTTTTGATCTCCATGATGGAATTTTCGATCAAACTCTTTATAACCAATAATGAGTTTTTCATGGTTATTAACAGCAAATTGATTAATTCTGTATTGTAAATCTTCAATTATTTCCATTGCTCGTTCAATTACTATCTTGTCGTCTTCAATCATATCAACTACCCCCATAAAACGGCATTATAGTAAATCTAATCCACTCATGTTCTTTGATCATACACTTTATATATGATTCAGCTTCATCATACTCATCAAAAACGAGACCACCGAATCTACCATCATATAATTCATACTTCTCTCCAACTTCCATAACAAGAAATTGTTTTGATGCATTAGATTCATTCGACATGTGGTATAGCCGCTCCATTTGATCGTAAAGTATCAATCTCAACGTCTAAATAAGATTTCCAGTCATCAACCATATCATATCTAAAATATAATCCACCACAATTTTCCGTCCATTGGTTTGCAAGTTTAAACTTGTTGAGAATAAAGTACTCCAAACGCTGGACAGCATCATTTAAAGATGGTGCTACCTTTCTCCATTTAGAAGAAAACAAAAAATGCCATTCGACATTATGTTTATTAGGATCAATAAACTCACGTTTAATATAATAATCCCAAAACATGTCACCAGTTTTTATTTTTATTCCAGCATAAGGTCCATGACCAGCTACACAGGCGACAGTACCACATTTAGTAATACACTCACCGGTAATATTAACCATATCACTCACTTCACCTAAAATAACATAACCATCCTTATCTTGATAACTATGATAATGTTTCATATCAAAATGCTCATAATCTTCAGGGAGCATAGAAAGATAATTATAAAGCTTGACAATATTATTTCGTTGATATTTGCTGATAGTCATGATATAGCACCTTTAACAGTGTGGATAAGTTTATCATTATAAACTAATGTATCAATTTGTAAACACTTATTTTATACCGTAGTGGATCAAGCCTCGTTCTATCAACGTTTTCATGCCACATGACGGACACTCATAAACATTAGGTTCGTCATCAATACTCGGTTTATGATTAGGGTCTCGACAGAAAGCCCACAAATGCCTATTTCTATAGGCATCTGAGTTTAACTTCGATTGGATTGAATCGCCAGTAACATCGTTCTTAGATGCCATATACCACCAAGCTCTTAATAAGAATACGAATGCATTGCTCTGCATTTTCAAATTCACCTGTGTTTTCCCAATCAACAATAACCACAGGAGAATTTTCTATATAACGTCTGGAATCACCAGCATATGTTTTTCCTTCCCGGTGAAGTCTGATGACAATCACCTCAACACCAGCTTCAATAAATGGTTCGAGTTCTTCTTCAAACCCACCATCAGAGAAGATATAGAATTGACTATAAGGATTTTTCTCCATCTTGATCAACGACTGTTCACCAAAGTAGCGTTTATCGAAATTTGGTTTAATGATATTTTCAGAAACATTGATCATCGCTTGTCTTGGTGACAACCCACGAAGTTTATCCCAGGGCTGTTCTTTTAACTTACGATTGTTATAATGATCAAAGAATTCTTCTTTATCAACACCATAGATACACAATACCAACTCAAACAACTTGTCCTTGAACTGTAATCGCTCCGAAGGTCGATTCAGTTGTTTGTGTAACAGATCAGCAAAGAAATCCTTACCCGAGTCAGGTGGTCCATTGAAAATGATAGCAAACTTTTTCATATGATTAAATCCTTTCGCCCTTCAAACTTTTCCAAACAATCATGTCTAAAGTCATTATAGACATGATATATGATACTTCCTAGCGTAGGTGAAATCTCTGATATCTTTGCAATCTTTCCTGGAAAGAACGCATTGATTCTATTATATACAAATTTGAATGAATAGTTACCAGTTCTTAATTCTTCATAGCATGTTTGGAACGCTTCAAACTTATCGCAGAAACTACAGATGATAGCTTCAAATTCGTTTAACTGAGGTCCATTTGGAATTCCAAAAACCATGGAAGCATCAAGATTGTCTTCCATCCATTCGGATTCAAGACGATCAAACATTTCTTTGACTGGCGGTTCAAGCACTTTAATATGACCAGGAATATCACCAATGATGTGTTCTGCAACATCGTGCATCAACATATAAAATGAACACTTATAAGGATCAACAGAATCAGGACAGTGTTTATTGAATCGAGATGCAATATGAAATGCTAGAATACCAGCATTAAAGCTGTGTACATTGACGTGATCTGGATAGATCATTCTGTGTGTATGGAATCGACGTACATTACCTGCACGTCGAATGATCTTTGCTGTTTGATAGATTGAGTTATTTGACATCAGGTATAGTTGCTCCGTTTAAACGTAAAGCTTCAATTTCTATATTAAGATAAGATTCCCAGTCCTTCACCATATCAAATCTAATATTATATTCACCATATCTATATGCTGACCACTGTTCAGGTATTGTAAATTGGTTAAGAATAAAATATTCGAGACGTTGGATAGCATCTTTTAATGTAGGTGCAGGTCCATGCCAGGATGACGAGAATAAAAATTCCCACTCAACTGGAAATGATTGATAATTAATAAGATGTTGATCACAATATTGACCCCAAAATTGCCAATCTTCTTTATTACCAATCCCAGCATAAGGTCCATGACCAGCTACACAGGCGACAGTACCACAAGCTGTAATACAATTGTCTTGAAAGTTAATATCACTTAGCTGTTTAATATGGAGAATATCATCATCTGTTACTACAGTGTG
>DITO01000165.1 GCA_002422065.1 Erysipelotrichaceae bacterium UBA6182
CACTAGCACTAAACAACTCAAATTCTTGATGAGAAGGGAACTGAGTTGTAAAGTTCTTAGTTAGTGAGTGTATACGTTCTTTTTGGAATGCTACTGAAGACTCTTCATACAAGCTTTTTAAAAGATTTTGTGTCGTTTCTGACGTAAGCCACTGAGAAAGAGTATATTGATTCATAAGCCCTCCACGACCTTTGTTTCCTCTATTATAGAGTAATGTGAAGCATCACCCAAGACTTATTATTAAATTTATACTTGTGTATAAAGATGGTTATGCTATAATGAAATCAAAGATGATAGTTTAACTATCAACTACCATAAAAGGTATCATTATGACTCAAGATAATCTTTCAACAACCACCCTAAAACGTCAAAAACAGGCACGCAAAGAAGTGATGATTGAGCGTGCTTTAGAACTGTTTCTAAAATCGGGTATTGAATCAACAACCATGAATGATGTGGCGAAGGCTTCATCAAGTGGTATTGCAAGTGCTTTTAGATATTTCGAAACGAAGCATCATTTAGTTATTGCGACAGCGACATTGCTTTTGGAAAAACTTTCTTTAGAAGTGAATCATTCTGTTCCACAAAACTTTGAAACATATTCAGGACTTGAACAAGTAGCATTTATGCTAAGTTTGTTTAAGTCTTTTTATGTCGACAAACCAGATATGTTTCGATTTCTTGAACAGTTTGATAACTATGTCATTGCTCATCAACTCAGTGAAGAGCTTCTAGATGGTTATGAAGATAAAGTCTTATGGTTTCAACCATCAATGATGGCAATGATTGACAAAGGAAAACAGGATTTAAGTATTCGCCTAGATATTGATACTCAGCTTTTGTATTTGACCATGACGCATCAACTCATGAGTTTAATTGCTAAGTTAGTATTAAGAGGGCATGTATTAAGAAGTGATGATCTTATCTTAGGGGAGGCTCAACTTGATTGTGTTATTGACATGATTAAATCCTACCTTAAACCAACTCACCAATAATAAAGGAGATTATATGAAAACAAAGTTACCCGGCCGTATTCAACTCGCTTATGCATTAGGTCAATTAGGATGGTCATTACTATCAGGGATTGTCGCTACCTATCTCATCTTTTATTACATACCGACGAATATTTCAGGCATTCCTGTCAGTATTCCTCAAGTACAATTCTTTGGATTTTTAACTATCATCGGTCTTATTATGATGTTAGGTCGCTTGTTTGATGCGATTACAGATCCATGGATTGCAACATTAAGTGATCAAAGCACTCATAAAAGAGGACGTCGTATTTCTTTTATGCAAAAGTCAGCACTTCCTTTTGCATTGTTCACGGTATTAGTGTTTTTTCATCCATTTGCAGCATCAAATTGGTGGAATGTGGTTGTTTTAACAATCAACCTACTACTCTTTTACTTATTCTTAACCATGTATGTCACTCCATTCTTTGCGCTGTTAAGTGAACTTGGGCATACTCCTAAAGAACGTCTCAATTTATCTACCTATATCTCAATTACATGGTTTATTGGGTTTGCGATAGCTTCACAAGCTCCATCTCTTTGGGGTGCATTTGAAGGTATGGGATATGATAAAGTAACGGCGATGAGAATTGCATTCTCAATTCTTTCATTAATTGGCTTAATCTTCCTATACATTCCAGTCTTGTTTATTGATGAAAAGAAATATACTCAAGCAATTCCATCAACAATTGGAATGATCGATTCAATTAAGGCAACCTTTAAAAACAAGTTCTTCTCAATCTTTGTGTTTTCTGATTTGGTGTATTGGGTTGCGATTACTATCTTTCAAAGTACACTTATCTACTATGTCACTATTCTACTTTCTCTTCCAGAAGATACAACGGGTACCTTACTTGTCTTATTAGGGCTTGGTTCATTTATCTTCTATATTCCAGTGAACTTATTATCCACACGTTTTGGTAAGAAAGCACTTATGGTTGTTGCTTTTATACTCTTTATCATGACTTATTCTTATGGAGCGTTCTTAGGAACACTACCACTTGTGGGAATGACTCAGGCTTATATCCTTGTCGGTTTGGGAATGTTTCCTATGGCAGTCTTTGGTATCTTGCCGAATGCGATGGTGGCAGATATTGCCCAATATGATGCAATCAAGACAGGGGTAAGACGTGAAGCAATGTTCTTTGGAACCCGTACTTTTATGTCTAAGATGGGACAAATGATTTCGATGCTCGTCATTAGTGCTTTACTTCTAATTGAGCGTAATGGTTCTAATGAGTTTGGTATTCGCTTAACTGCGGTGGCAGCGGGAATCTTCTGTTTCTTAGGATTAATCTTACTTCTGTTCTATCGTGAGAAGGATATCCAAGCAGTCATTACAGCTCAAGAAAATCAAACCGTATGAAATGGGATGTGTCGCACTTACAGTGTCACTTAAGTGTTGATGATCAACAAATAACATTAGGAAGTGATGTTCAACACAAAAGTGCTCATATTAAAACAACAATTACACATCATGAATATGGTGAGCGATTATTAGTGACACTTTATCCTCAAGAAGAAGTAATCATTGATGATGTAAATCTTAAAATTTCGTATAAAGTAGATAAATCCTGTGCGATGACTTTTAATGGGTATCAATCATGGACTGATACTCAACCATTGTATCCACATGATTTGATGCCTCATTTGTCTTCTCTAGCACAGCCTTTAGTGACTAAGTATCAATTTGATAAGTATGGAGATACACTCATTTATCCTTTTAAGCATGGACGTGGTCAATTTCATGGGTTTACGTATGTCTCACTTAAGGAGCATGATCAATCGATTCTCTTAGCATCTCTTGATGAAACAAGTGGATTCACCATGTTTGAGTATAATCATCGTCAAGGATTATGGACAATCAGAAAAGATAATCATGGGTTAGAGTGTACACAAACTACGATTTTATTGGATGTAATTCTCTTAAAAGGGGAAGAGACAGCTTTATTTGATGCCTATGCTCGGTTAATGAATGTTACTTTAAAGACAATACAAACACATACTGGTTGGACAAGTTGGTATTATCATTACCAAGATATTAGTGAATCCATCATTATGCATAATCTTGAAGCACTAGCGCAATCAAAAGCTCAACTTGATATTGTTCAGATTGATGATGGATATCAAACAGCGATTGGAGATTGGTTGTCTGTAGATTTCAACAAGTTCCCTCAAGGGATGGGTTATCTTGCATCACAGATTCAAGAGAAAGGATTTAAAGCAGGGATTTGGCTTGCACCATGTGTGTGTCAAGTGGATTCTTTATTAGCAAAGAATCATCCTGAATGGTGTCTTAAGGATGAGTTTGGAGAGTTTAGACTTGGTGGTGGTAACTGGGGTGGGTTCTATATTCTTGATATGCAAAATGAAGAAGTGAAAGATTATCTAAGGCATGTATTTCATATTGTTTTGGATGTTTGGAACTATGACATGGTGAAACTAGATTTCTTATATGCTGCATGTTTATATCCAACACAAACAAAAACACGTGGACAATTGATGCATGAAGCTATGGTATTCATTCGCTCTTGTGTTAAGGATAAACTTATCTTAGGATGTGGTGTTCCTTTAGGGAGTGCCTTTGGAACTGTTGATTTCTGTCGTATAGGGTGTGATGTTGGGCTTGATTGGAATGATAAATGGTATATGAGAATGTTTCATCGTGAAAGAATATCTACTTATCATGCAATTAATAATGCATTAGGAAGATATCCACTGCATGGTCGCTTCTTTCTTAATGATCCTGATGTCTTTATCTTAAGAGAAGAATCTAATCAGTTAACAACGGTGCAAAAGCATACTTTAGCTAATGTTAATAAACTAGCGCATGGTTTACTTTTTACATCGGATGATGTGAGTAAGTACAGTGATGCTTTAAAGGAAACATGTAAGGCTTTAATGTATCATGATGATTTGAAGATTCATAAGATAGATTGTTTAAAGAAGGGTGTATATAAGATCTCTTTCTCTAAGCAAAATCATCTTCACACCCAATGGGTTAATACGTCATCTAAACCATATCACAGTAAAATGATTAGATTAGCCCCGTTTGAAACAGTCATTATGGAGGAAATATGAAACAATTTAATGCTATCTTTAATAATCCTATTCCTAATAAAATTGTAAAACAAGCTTTGAAAAAGAATAAGTCGTACTTGAAGAAGTTTGGAGATGATAGTCAAAAAATTTATCATCTTAAGGAAACACCTCATT
>DITO01000027.1:0-10459 GCA_002422065.1 Erysipelotrichaceae bacterium UBA6182
TTCAATCCACCGCAGGCATTTTTAAACACTATATCCCTTTTTCAATCATTGAATTTGTACTAAATCTTGTTATTTCGATTTATGGAGCAATTTATTGGGGAATGCTTGGCGTATTCATAGGTACAACGATAGCCTATATGGTGAGTTGGATTGGTCAGGCTTGGATTCTTAATAAGTACGTGATTCATGCGTCTATCAGTAGGTATTATTTTAAGCAGTTGGAATTCATTGGATTGATGCTTTTTGAACTCCTATTTGTTTTATGGCTCATTCCAAATGTTGATTTGAACAATGCTGTTCTAAATTTCATTGCACACGGATTCATTATTTTTGTTGTCACATCAATTATTCATATTGCACTATATCATCGAACGGAAGAGTTTAAATATCTTAAGACTCAAATACTCGATAAGTTACTAAAACGTTTAAAGCGAAGTTGATCATAAACAGATCACTTCGCTTTATTTTTAGATAGTTTAATGAAGATAAGATTATATAGATCCTTTAAGTATGTCCAAACGCCATTTATAGCCTTGTAGTGACCTTTTAGAAGTTCCTGGGTTAATGAGCTGATAACATCAAATAATTGTCTAGAACGATAGTTAGAACGTGCGTCATAAAGATTTGTAATGGCATTTATGTTTTGGTTTTGAATGAATTGTGCAAGATAACTATGTTTAGCCATATTGTCATATACTCGATGATGGCGTTGTGCAATATAAGTATCCGCTTCGTGATAAAATGTTACATTTGTAAACAAACTTTTATAGAAAGAAAGTTTAGATCCGCGCACTGTCCCAACTACATTACCACCGTGTTGGCGATACTTAATTAAAGGCTCTGGTAAACCAATAATCTTACCGGATAGACAAGCAGATGTCGCAATCCAATCGTCATGGTAGACTAAATCAGGAACGGGTAATATTTTGTCAAAGAATGATTTTTTGAAGGACATACAACAACCTGCAATGGATTGACCTTTGACAACTAGACTGCTAAAGCTAGATTTGCCCTTTTGAACATCTAAAATAGATTCCGTTTCCCAAAGTGGATACAAAACATGATCAAGGGTATTAAGGACCACTTCCGCATTAGAGTATACAAGATCGACCTCAGGATTGTTCGTATGTATGAACATATGCTTTTCAAGTTTGTTTGGCATCCAATAATCATCTTGATCGCAAGTAAAAATGATGTCGCCCGTGCAGTTTTCTATGCAATGAATGAAATTCCTATAAACACCGAGATTTTGGTCATGTGTTAATACACGTATTGGAATGCGATTCTTAAGCTTGAAGGTCTCCACAATCGCCAATGTACCATCCTTTGATCCATCATCCGATATAACAATCTCATCTGGAGATAATGATTGATCGAAAAGAGACTGAAGTTGTTCAGCCAGGTATTTTTCTCCATTATAGGTACAAAGTGCAATTGAAATCTTATTCATTAGAAATTTAATTCCAATTCATGTAATAGTTTTAGTTGCTTATCTTTGTCAGACAAAATGAACTCAACATTCGGTAATATACTCTGCCAAGCGATATTCAATTGTGGATCATCATAACGAATTCCAGAATCGTGTTCCTTTGAATAAAAAGCATCCACTTTGTACATGATCTCCACATTTTCAGTGAGCGTGACAAAGCCATGTGCAAATCCCTTAGGTACAAACAATTGTAGCTTGTTCTCTTCACTTAATTCAATCGCATCCCATTGAAGGAAAGTAGGACTATCTTTTCTCAAATCAACACATATATCCATAAGCCTTCCCCGGATACAACGTATAAGTTTACTCTGCGCAAACTCTCCTGTTTGAAAGTGCATACCTCTAAGCGTTCCAACTTCTTTTGAGTATGAATGATTATCTTGAATAAAATTATTATCAATGCCCAAAGCAAGATACTTTTGCTTATTATAGCTTTCTGTAAACCATCCTCGATTGTCACCAAAAACATCAGGATGAATGACGATCAGATCTTTTAGTTTCGTCTCATCAATTTTCATAGCGTTCCCTCCTCATCCATCAATTCTTGAAGATAGCGATCTACAGCATCTTGCCAACTTGGTAAACGCTTAAAACCATTTTCTTCAAGTTTATCTTTTGATAATCTTGAATTCATTGGACGAACTGCTTTTGTTGGATAATCTCTGGTCAAAATATCGTTAACTTTGGTCGAGTATTGAGCTTTACTTAGAATATAGCGTGTGAAATCTGCCCATGAACAATAGCCTTCATTAGTCGCATGATAAACTCCGTACTTGTCTGTCAAAGCCATTTCAATCAAGAGTGGTGCAACATCTTTAGTATACGTTGGTGAGCCAATTTGATCAGAAACGACAGATAACGTGTCACGCTCTTTTCCTAGACGAAGCATTGTTCTGACGAAGTTCTTACCATTTAATCCAAATGCCCAAGAGATTCGGACGATATAGTAGTTTTTTAGATTTTGTTGAATGTAAAGTTCAGCGTCAGCTTTAGACTTACCATAGACACTTAATGGTGAAGGTGAGTCATCAACTTGGTATATGCCGTCTTTATCGCCACCAAAAACATAATCTGTGCTGATAAAGATAAACTTAACATTGTGTGTTTTGCATGCATCCACTAGATACTTTACAGCCTCAGTATTGACTCGATAACACAATTCTGGATTATCTTCTGCGACATCGACTGCTGTAAATGCTGCGCAATGGATGAAGGTATCTATCTCGTGTTCATTAAAGAATGCTTGAATTGCATCCGGGTTTGTGATGTCGAGCTCATCTTTATCAATGCCTAAGTAATCAAGATTTCTGAGTTTACACACTTTCTCTATATCGAAACCTAATTGTCCCTTATTTCCTGTAATAACGATCATTTCAACTTCTCCCTTTCAATAGATCTATTGTTCTAATTAAAACTCTATACAAGCGGTATGAAAACTTATTTAAAGTTCTTACATACATTCGATTCTTAAAACCAAGTGTTTTTATGTATAAATTCTTTTTCCATTTTGGGAATAAAGCATACGTTAATTCCAAAGCCTCATTCATAAGCTCATTTGGTATATCTGATCTTATGAAGCGAAATCCACCATAGATCAAGAGCTGCTCAATAAATAAATACTCTACTTCACTATGATATTTATTCATCAATCCCTTATCATTGAAATAGTCAGACACCTGCGTCATAATAACAAAAATATCTCTCATTTTTCTAGAACTTCTGGCGCCCATTATGGAAGAATCCCTTTGCAAATAATGTACCAAAGGTATTTCTACGTAAGCAATTTTATCTGCAAAAGCAAAGATTGGTAAAGTAACTGGGATATCTTCATACCATAAACCAATTGGATATCTAAGATTATATTGTTTGAAAAATTTTTTGTGATAGAGTTTATTCCATGCAAATAGTGGTGATAGCATAGCATCTTTTTTTACATCAACCCCATTAAGTCGTCTTAAACCACTCATTAACCTACTTGTATTAGATTTCTCCCATTCGTATAGGATGTCACATACAACAATATCAGCATTGCAACTGATCGCTTTTTCAAGCATCAGCTTATACATCTCTTGTTCTACAAAATCATCGCTATCAATAAAACCGATAAAATCAGCATTTGCATATTGCAAACCAAAATTCCGCGCATCACTTAGTCCTCCATTCTCTTTGATGAAGGAGAATATTTTTTGAGGATACCGACGAGCGAAATCGTCGATTATGGTTTGGGATTTATCTGTTGAACCATCATTAACAACGATAATTTCAATCTCACTTAGAGTTTGATTTACGAGTGAATTCAAGCACTTTGAAAGGTACTTCTCAACATTGAAAACAGGAACAATTACACTAACTAAGGGTCCCATCATCGATTGACCTGTCTTAATTTGTACTCATAGTTTTCATGTAAGATGGTCGTGCATTCATTAATGGCTTGATCAAAATCATGATTTTCCCAAATCTCATTTATGACAAAGTCAATCTGATATTTATTAAGATAGTCACAACTTTTTGAATAATCTAAATTGCTTGGTCGCTCTTCCCAACCATACCACATACGAGCAACTTGATAGAAATCTTGGTCGATACGATCCCAGCTCGACCAATACTGTCTTGCCGTAAATACTTGATAGACGTTTGGTGTAAATGTTCTTAGACCATCTGCATGGGATACTACTGTTATCTGATCATTTGATGTTGAGTAATTTTCGATTGTTTTTTCGAATGCTTTTATTACATCAAGTTCACTGTTTTTAATTTTGTAAAGTGGTAAAACAGTTTTTCCCTCATTAACATAATACCCATACAAACTACTTTTATCTTGCAATACGAAACTTGTGTAATGGCTATAAAATACAGAAATAAATAAGATCAAAGGAATAATCAATCTTAGCAATTTTCGATCCCATATCAAATTTAGAATAAAGGAGAACAATAGTGCTTCCGTAAATACATTGAACATGGATTCAAAAGCTCTGTAATAAACGTTTGACGCGAACATCTTCGATATAAACGAAGTTGTAAGTGGATTAAGGAAAAAGACAATCAAAACTAAGAAATGCTTAGATAGAAACTTATTCTCTTCATTCTTGGAATTGTGATAAAACAAAAGGAATACTCCCACCCATCTAAACACATTGAGGGTATTATCAACCCAATCTGAATGTAGAAAAATATAATTTTTGACCATATCATATGCAGCATGGTCATTAAAATAATGGAACATGTTCCAAGGATAATTTGGATCAATATTCATATCAATGAACGAGTAAATCACTGCAATTACAGGTAAGATCAATAGGAATATCAAGTTTGCATGTTTACCAATAAAATTATTGAACTTCGTTAAAAGTGTCTTAGCGTATGGAGTCCAATGTAATGAGTAATATATTACAGAAACAGCAAATAAAATTAAAAAGATATTAAAGTGGTCCTTGTACATCAACGCAAGTACATACAAAACCATTGGTAATCCAATGTAGGAAGCATCTTCAAATGCAGTTGGTGATTTTATATAAAAGAAATAGAAAGCCACCCCAAGCAGAATTGAAAAACCGATAAACAGTGTTGAAGATGAAGCGGCAATTGAGGCTCCAAAAATAATCGCAGCAACATAAATGTAATTTCGATTCTTCTCTTTTATAGATTGATACAATGTAAAAAGAAACATTGTCATGAACAATGAACGCCAAGTATTACCGTAGAAAGAAAATGATACTTTCCAGTAATAAAAATTCGTGAAAAATAAACTGAAGAAAACTAATATATGGGTAATCACATTACTTTTTACTTTGAGTGATTTCACCATATTCACAATGAACATACTCGATATCAAAGCATACAGTGAACCAAGTCCCCATAAACTGACTACGATCGTATCAATCTTTGAACCAACTCCCAAATCACTGAAAATATTGACAAATTTAACTAAGAATCCAGCGAAATGAAAGTAACCTTGGAAGAGATAAATAGTAACAAACTCGGCACCTTTAAGTCCCGTCCATAAATTAAAATTATTTAGTTCGGAATTATCTATATTTTGGGCAATGTAGTTAAGGTACATTTGTCCATCCGCTCGAGGTATCGAAATAGACACATTGTAGAAAACGAACAAAAAAACAATGAAATAAAACGTGATCCATAGACTTTTTAATTGGAAATACTGTTTAAGAATATCTTTTATTCTATATAACGAATATACACCCAAAAGAATGTATGCAATTGATGTAATAACTACAATAATAAAGCTCGATAAGTTGAATAACTGAACCGGATAATATGTCAACTGTAAGAAGAACAACAAAGTTGCGAAACCAACTGGTGCAGCAAAGAATTTCCGATCCAAGTTAAACTTTTCTGAAACAAATAAACCTAGAGCAGTTGAGATTAATATTGTGTACGCAACGACAAAAAATACCTTAATCACCTTTAGACTCCTTAGATTTATTTTCTCTATACATAAACATATTTATCTTATATTCAAAATCAATACGACTGTTATATGCCATAGTATCTAGAATTAAAGCTACAACAAAGAAAAGAAAAGCTACAGTCGCAAGTCCGCTTGCTAGAATAGCAGATGGAACGAGTGTGATGTAATGAGTTTTAAGAAATTCGAGAATAACAGGAACTCCTACAAACAATGACGCTGTTAGAAAAACAAGTGAGATTAATCCAAAAAACAAGAAAGGTCTTGTGTGTTTAAAGAGTGCAGATAAAATACTTAGTACTCGATATCCATCTTTAAAAGTGTTCAACTTTGAAAAACTACCTTCCGGACGATCTCGATATGTTATAGGGAATTCTTTTACTCTTAATCGATGGTTCAATGCAAACATGGTCATCTCAGTTTCAATTTGAAACCCCTCGCTTAGAATTGGAAAATTCTTTACAAAAGTCTTACTAAAAACTCGATAACCTGTCATAATGTCATTTATTTTACTCTTGAATATCCAATTGACTAAAGTTTGAATCAATTTGTTCCCAAAACCATGAAAGTTTCTCTTGTTTTCTTGATGATAAGTCCCATTTGATAATCGATCACCGATCAACATATCCAAACCTTCTTCAGAAGCAAGTGTAATCATTTGATTTACCTCTTCAGCTGGATATGTATCATCACCATCAACTAGTACATAATAATCCGCTTCAATGTCACGAAACATTGATCGTACTACATTGCCTTTACCTTGCTTTAGCTCTTTCTTGACAATGGCTCCAGCTTTAACTGCAAGATCATACGTTCGATCCGTAGAATTATTGTCATAAACATAAACATCCGCATTAGGTAAAGCAGACTTAAAATCACTTACAACCTTAACTACTGTCAGTTCCTCATTATAACAAGGGATCAATACTACAACTTTCATTTTTCACCTCTTCAAGCACTAAAATTGTACCATATTCCAATTAATATTCAAAAAATTAGACAGCTTATGCTGTCTAATTAAGGCGTTGTTGTCGGAGCAACAAGCTTGTTTATACCAAATACGATGGTTGTTTTTGATAGTTCTGATTTCAGTTTCACTGAATCCGGAGCAATGTCTTGCGAGACGACTTTTCCAACAGAACTACTATCATTTGTCTCAACATCTACAAAACTACAAATAGCTATTCCCAAATTGCAGAACTCGGTTTGAACTTGTTCTTTGGTTTTGTTTATAAGGTTTGGCATGACATAGCCTTCACCGTATGCAGTAACATTCAAAATACTTTCATACTTAATTTTCTGACCAGTAACAGGATTTGTAGATTTCACTTTACCTACTAAGTTAACATCTAATGTAGGCTCATACTTTAAGACAATGTTCTCTTCCTTAGACAAATTGCTCTTCACCCAGTCTCGTGCAATTTGAACAGTCCATTGAGTCGTATCAGGAATTGCGATTGAGAAATTGGGATCCATAACGGTTAAGGTGATTTCGGAAAGTGAACGAACATCATCCCAAGTGGTTGGTGACTGTCTTATAACATATCCAATCTTAGTCTTATTATAAGTTGGATCAGAATCTGGAATCAGGACATAATTGACCTTTACATTGAGACCAAGATCTTTAAACCAAGCTATGACACTACTTACTGTTGTCAAACTTCCGCCATTGTCTTGGAAATCAGGCAAACGATACTTACACTCTTCGTATTGCTGATTTGACTCTAGTGAACAATCCAATTCATGTTTAATAACTTTAATCGATAATTTATTAAAATTACTTGTCTTGACACCATATTTTACACTTTGTCCAACAACATAGTTGTGAACGACGTTTGCATTATATAAACTGTTTCCTGAGCGAATTTCTTCAATACTGAGCGCAATTCCACGCTCACTTGCCCACTTACGAGCTTCAACAATTGTCCAATTATTATTAGCCATCGTTGGCATGAAGTCAGGTAAGCGTTCATGTTCTTGCTTCTCATCATAAACTTTACTAAAGAAATCTTCTTGATAAAAAATAAGACGAGCATCAAATTCACTCTTAAAGAATTCTGGTATATTACTTGATTCCAGATTACTAACCATTAATTTTCGAACATCCTCAATTGATCCAGCATATGGTTTTGATATCCAAAGAGGCAACTGTAGACTATCATTATAAGTATATGAAGAATAACCCATGACGCGTGAACCAACAATATCCAAGATGTAAGCTGGTTCGATTGATGTTTTATTAATTGCGTTGATTAACACATTGAATATATCGATCATTTGATCTAAAGACATATTCGTTTTAACATTGTTTCCAGCTGCATCTAAAACACCCAAAGCTTTGTTGATATCTTTTAGTTGCAAAGTTCGATCAATAATTGCTTGTATAACTTGTTGCTGGTTTTCTTGTCTTTGATAGTCTCCACCCGGCATATGATATCTTTCACGAGCAAGAGCCAAAGCCATCTCACCAGTAGCCCAGAAACCACCCTTTGGAATCCAAACTGTATAATGTCCTCTGTCTTCATCGGAATTTTGTCCAACAAACTCAACAGGTGATTCTAGCCAAACACGATCGAGTGCATCTACAATCTCAACTACACCTTTGAAGTTCACTTCAATAAAATAATTGATGTCAATCTCAAATAAATTCTCAACGGTTTCTAGAGCACATTCACGGCTTACAGAAAAAGCATGACCGATTTTATCTTTTTGTTGATTTGGATAACATGCAATCGGAACGAAACTATCACGTGGAATCGAAGTCATTGTTACAGAAAGTTTTAGTGGATTGTATGTAGCGAGGATCAAACTATCGGTTCGACCTCCATCGTTACCCATAATTAAAATACTGAATGGTTCTTTAGTTACATCTACATCAACCGTTTCATTATTATTTACTACAGAAGATTTGAACTCATAAACAATTTTTGTTTTTTCAAGATATTCCAAATAACCTTCATAGTCACTAAACTGATTGAAATAATCTGAAGGTAATGCAGCTACACTTATTTCACCATCAAACAAGCCTAATAGCATGTCATTATATGAAAGATATTCAATAAAACTCATATTGAGACTTAACGTCTCAACTTGGTTTTTTACAAAACCATTTCGATCAGATGTCTCAGAGTTCGATAAAACCCCCATTTTAAGTCCACTTAAATCCTGTTCATTTGTATACTTATTTGTATCATAAACAACAAATGCAGTGGATATTTCAGTGTTTTGATTTGGGTCAACAATGACATTATTAATGCTTGAATTGATTCTGAAAATAAAGACTATGATTACTATCGAGACAATCGATATAACACTCAAAAAGGCTAAACTGATATTGAGTAGTTTCGGCTTTCGTTCAAGCATTCCCTCAAGTGAAATAATCCCAAACAAAAGTATGATTACAAACACAATACCGAAAATCAGGAAATAAGGAATTGGACTTAACTTGCTATAGCGAATTGTTAAAAATAAAACGACGAAGTAAAGTAGATACGACAATGCAAACGCAATGATGTTTGGAATATTTCTTATATTTAAATAGGGTTTAATTTTCATATTAGTAGAACCTCACAATCTCGAATCTACCATCGGCATTTTGTACTAGAGTAAAAGAAGCAAATGTTGGAAATTTTGAAACATCAATTTTCTCGTTGGCCTTGTAAACCCAACTTACTTCGACATAATAAGCCACATACTCTTCGCCATAATGATTAAATGGTGTAGAAAATGCTGCATCATTTGAGGAAAGAGACTCTACTTCAATTAACTCATTTATTTCTAGCCCCTGACTGATATATGCTTCCATTCCAGAATAAAAATAACGACGAGCATTTTGCTTGAAGTTCAAATTCTCTTTTCCAAATACAAACTCAGCACCACCGATATCAAAGGGTCCCTGTTTATTCGACCAAGTGTAGTAGTCTGCAACGAAATTTTTTGCAACTAACTCCACTAGATCCATATCATACTCAATTTTCTTTTCAACCTGTTCAGTTAGTTCTTTAAATAGTTCTTTTTGCAAGTCAGTTGGTCGACCTCGCAACATATAATATTCATTAGAGAAAACAACTTGTTCTCCAGAACTACCCAATACTCCACCAAATGTGAGCATGAAAATTGTCGTGAACAAAACCACCCCAATTACTAAGCTAATAATTGTGTATCTAAAGTATACATGCATCTTATTTTTAACTTTTTTTGCCATATCTTCCCTACCGTCACAAATCATAACATAGACAAATAATCCTGTCTAACGATTGTAATCACGTTTGATTATATCAAAGCCATTGTTTATTTTTGATTAAGATAAGCAATAATAATGAGATTACGGAAATAATAAGACCATATGTCATTTCTCGTGGATAAAAATTACCCTCGATAACTAGATTCCCTTCAGGAATAATGAACCCTATAAACCCACCATTAACTTTCTCTACTTTGACAGGTTCACCATTGATTTTAACAGTCCAGTTCGAATCATAGGCGATCGAAGTGACCATCCATTGTTCCTTTTTTGAAGCAAATTTCGATGAGAATTCGTTGTT
>DITO01000027.1:10588-13214 GCA_002422065.1 Erysipelotrichaceae bacterium UBA6182
TTTTGTGGTGTGTCAAATGTTTTTACCATTTGTGTTCCAAACGAACCTAAGTCGACCATATCATTAATGAACTCAACTTTAGTATTAGATGAATCATATAAAACAACATGATTCATTAGACTTCTCATTTTATCTTGAGAATTCAGATTTCGCCATGTATCATAGTTCAGTGTATTTTCCATTGCATACATCAATGGAACAGGGAATTGATTTCTATAAATATCTACTGGTTGCTGATCATATAAAACTGAATCCAAATAAGTATATCCAAACGGAACATGATTACTACTCGTCAAATCGAACCAGTACTTACTTGCAAACATCTCTTTATATTGCCACTTACCAGGATTTGAACCAACAACCCAACCACCAGCACTTGCAATATTATTCTGGATAAAATCATCAATTTCATAATTGTACACCGAGTGATAAAAAGTAAATCCAAGATAGTCCTTGCTCAGTGGATTGTTAAAACTATAGCTTTCTTGAACATCAATACGATAAACAGAATCATCAGTACTTTGGATTTTTCTAATCACTTCATCGTTGTCAAGTTGATAAGATTCAAGCTCAACAGCTGACATTGAAATACTCGAGACAGGGTTTAGAAAGATGTTGTAGAGCGAGAAATAAGATTCAACGATCAGAATGAAAGCCAATAGAAAGGTAGAGATTTTCGGTTTTATGACGAGAACTATTGCATACATCCAAACAATTGCACCAAGTACAATAACATTACGCTTTGCAATCAAGTAATATACTTCTTCGTTATGCAAACCTAATTTTCTAGAATAAAAGTACGTACCTACCAATAAACCTGAAACTATAAGCGCCGATATCAATGTCGGTATTTTTTTAATATGTTTGACGTTATCCAATAAATAGCTCAAGGAATAAGCGTTTAAGAAAATGAAGCTAACCATCCATCGTGTGTCATCATTTCCTTGCAATAAAAAATATAAGTTAGGAAAAAGTCCAAACACAATATAGAAACCATAAAGTATAATCAGCCCATATTTGTGCTTTTTATCCTTCTCAACATAGATTAAATGGGGTATCAGCATTGGGGAAATGATTAAAGAATAAACTGCTGCTCCACCACTGTGTCCAAATGATGGAACAATAAATTTGCTTACCAAAGGATTAAAGTTATTTCGATCTACGACAGGCTGTAAAAAACTAGTAATGTACCTAAATAGATCATTTCTACCAATCACCTTAAATAAGTTGGTAACGCCTTCAATACGTGGCGAGGACAAAAGAATAGACATGTTTGGGTACAGAATAACCGCACTTATTCCTAATGCAAGTAAAAATATTAAAACGAATTTCGATCCATCAATTAGTGTCTGTTTAAAGTCGAAAGATTCTTGTTTTGTCACGTATCTGAAGAGAGTATAAGGAAAAATAAAACCTGAAAAAAGGATCATCAAATATGGGTTAATGATAGATATGATTGAAATAGTAAATATTAGACCCAAATACTTTCGATAATCAATGAATTCTTCTACAAAATAAAGAATCAAAGGTATGAATAGCATTACATCTGTGAAATGCGAGTAGTTGTAATAACCCAATGCAAAACCACTAAAAGTAATGATACTAGCACCCGCTAAAACCGAGATGTTTGATTGACGAATTCGCTTGAAATAGACACAAGAGAATAAAAACAACAATAAGTGCTTGAGCAAATTAACATACAAAAAGGCATATGGAACCAAATCTTTGCTGGGTAATGCCGCAAAAATCAACCAAAAAGGTGAGAATAGGAAATAGAATCCATGCGAAAAAATGTTCGCACCCATGAAGAAGTTCCAGTCCCAGAATGTGATTCCAGAAGTTCGTAGCAGATCGTAACCATGTTGCACAAAACGAATACCTTGTTCGATCATGTCATAATGAAAAACCTGGACCCCTCCATTGAAAACCACATAATAAAGAACAATGCTTAGAATAATCATTGTTCCGAGTGTCATTGGCCAATTATTTAGTAGGAATTGTTTAACTTTACTCATTTCGTTTTGATTTGTTCAATAGAATCATAAACATAGGTCTTATTAATCGATTTGTCTCTTAATAACATATCCAAGTATTTCAAAATCATGGATAGTACTAGGAATAAGCCTGAGAAACTGATGGTTAGAAACATCATTGTGGTCGTCCAACCACTGGCAATGTTTTGCACGATAATGTAAGACGCAATGACATATCCAATCATGAAGACAGAGAACGCGAAGAAGAAGAAGGATAAGCCGATTGAAATCGTAGAAGCAATGTGAGAATAACGAATCATGATTTCATAGGCTAAGTTGAACTTTGAGCCAAAACTCAATTCATTGTACTTACTGTCTTTCAAAGGTTCATAGAAGACATTCTTCGTTGGCAAGCCTGAATAATGATAGGTCGCTTTACGATAATTGACGGATGTGTTGAGAATACCCACACGATTGATTGCACGTCTAGAAATAATACGGGCTGTTTCTGTGTAGAGTCGCATTTTGAGCAGAGATGATTTCTCTAGCAAATTATAGAAAATTCGATTAAACAGTGATGCTTTCTTTTTAGGTGAAAGTGCGACAATATCAAACCCTTTTAGACTGGTGTGGTAGATATTGATGAGCTCAGA
>DITO01000027.1:13360-21479 GCA_002422065.1 Erysipelotrichaceae bacterium UBA6182
AAATTTTCAGTTAATAAAGCATCCAACTCCAAAATCATCTTTTCGATGATGTTTGCGTTGTTATGAACATACAAGACAACAGATACATAGTTTTTTTCTTTTTGTTGATACATACGGTGCTCCTATAAGACATCATCTAAATCATAGATGGTATTGATCTTCCCAGAAAAAACAGTAATGAAACTGGGTTCTTGTGAATACTGGCGAATAATGGTTGGACGCGAATCATCAATCTCTGTCGTTTTCAAGATAGGCTTGATCGTAAATAAAGACTCAACATACTCAATATCGATATCTTCTTTGAGATACTTCTTGGCAAGGTTATACATCTTTGGCCATGCGCTTATGGGTTTGCATGGACAAGTATTGCAGTTCAAGACTTGTTTAGGTGTGCATCCTGTGCAGCCTTTTTGGCAATCAAAGGTCGGTAAAGCATCAAAGGATGTCTTATGTGGCGTAAAGGTAACCGAGGTCAAGGAATGAAGTCCTGTCTTACCAAACGGCATTAATGAGAAGAATGGTCCATCCATGACCGTGACACCCACATCTTCGAAATTCTTAGTAACATGGCACAAAATGATTTCACAGAGCTCATATTTAATGTTTAGCTTTTCAAAACCTAACATATCCAAAATCTGGTTTGTGCTCGCATAGGTCGCATTCAACAAATAAGGTGTCGTCACCACATCATCTAATAGTTCAATGTGATAGAGTTTATTTTCATTCTTGAAGCTCTGAATCCGTTGATTAAAACGGACTTCAAATTTCTCGAACTTTTGGCAACGTTCATAAAGCTCTTCGCCAATCAAACGCGCATCAAAGGTATATTCAACCGTGTCGAAAACGCCATCTGTGGTTCCAGGTGTAAAGAAAATCTTTTCGGGAATCCGCTCATTTGGAATTTTATTATCGATGCAGAATTTCTCGAATTGCTCTCCAGATGTCCATGAGAAATCTTTTGAGATTGCATACACCTTCCGGAATTCATGATTGATGGATTGATCAAAATCATCCACAAAGCGCTGGAAATAGTCACGTGATTTTACTGCGGTCGAACGACTACGAGGGTAATGATAGCCATTGTGTACACGCGCTTGATTGATGTACGTTCCTCGCATGAAATGCTTCTCATCGTATTCTATTACCAAAACACTTAGACCCTTTTCTAAGCTCTTTTGTGCGGCATATAAGCCATAGATTCCTGCACCAATGATGATGCGATCATACTGTTTATTTTTCATGCAAGACTCCTGCTGTGATTCCCTTCTCTTTGACGTATTCGAGTATTTCAAACAGTTCATGTAATTCTAATCCTGATTTCATTTCAATTGAAACATAGCGATCGTAGCCAACAGCGTTTAAACACTTGAGTAACTCTATGTGCAAATCAGAATGGTCCGACTTAATCGGAACTAGATATGGTTCACTGATGTGTACGTGTTTAATCCACTGGAAATGCTCTTTATCAATGATATCATGAATCAATTCATTATTCTCGATGACGGTTCCCAAATCTAAATTTATACCAAAGTTTGAGTGTTTGATCATTTTTACATACTCAAGTGCATCGAGCGTTGTGTTTATGAAGTTCGTATTATAGATTGTTGGGTTGGGTTCCAATGCTATCTGAATATCGTACACTTGCGCTAAATCAGCGAGTTGCCTAAAGAAGATCTTTGAGTTTTCAAATTCTTGATTCGAATGAACATTGCGAATGCCTGGTGAACCAAATACAAGCGTCCGTACATTCAATCTTGATGCAAAAATCAAACCCTTCGTCAATATATTTAGCACAAACTCCACATTCTCAATGGATTCAAAAAGTTGGATGTCGAGTTTAAACAGCAATGATTGCATGCTCGCGATTTCGCTGAAATACACCTTGTAATCTTTCAGCCAAGCATCATATTCTTCTATTGTGGAATCGTATCCATTCGCAAGTGTTCTGAGTGGTGCGATTTCAATCGCAGAAAAACCAATGTCTAACAGTTTTTGATAGATATCTTTATCCCATTCAGCTTTCCAAGCGATATTAGAAATCGAAAACTTCATTTCTTATATTCCTCAATATATCGCTTGATGCGATCAAACATTTCTGTTTTGTTATGTAAGTAGCCATTTGAACCACCCAATACGTCTGAATGGATCGTCTTGAGATCATAGAATTGCTTAAAGCGATCCAAATGATTATCAAAGACTTGATTGAATAGGTAGTGATACAGTTCCTTGGCTTGTACAGGTTCGGATACAAAATTGACACATGAAATTTTATGTTCTAAACACTTTGTGATGTGTTCTCTCAACTCACTTAAGTCATAGAACTGAAATATATCATCAGAATCCGTAAACATCAAACTGGATATTCCATATCGTTTTAGACAAGAAACTACATTCTCTTCATCACTACCATCCCACACATAATTAATTCCTATTTTTGGATACTTGGATGCAATATAGGCATAATCCTCATGTTTCATCTTATCTTTTAGTGAGTTAAAAAAAGACTCATTGAATAAAGACGGTACAGGAAACAGGATGTCGTGGATGAAGTTCTTTTTAATACCCTTTCCAAACAAGCCAGGTAAGCGAATAATAAGGTGATCTTGGTAATGATTGGCAACCCATTCTTCTAAATACAAACGATTCAAACCGTATGGGTGATGATTGGTTTTGTCAATCAAGCTATCTTCATCCACATTAACCGGATTGGGGTAAACATCAATCGTTGAAATCAAGACAAACTGTTTGATTTCAGCTTTAGAAAGTTGACCGATCAATGCTTGAATATCTGCTAAGTCTTTCTCAGGTTGTTGATTGGCAACCCATTTTTGAGCCTTGACACCAGCACAAATCAATAAATCATACGATTTACCAGCAATCTCAGTGATGTTCTTAGAGTTGTATAAATCCGTAAACTCATATTGTAAAGCTAAGTTTGAGCCAACAAAACCCGTATAACCGATGAGTGCAGTTCTCATTTATTCACCTTCATACTACTTTCGATGCTTTTCGTAATAATGTAATTTGGACGATGCTTAGACTCTAAATAAGTCTTCCCTACATAATCCGCGATGACAGATAGCATCATAAACTGAATCCACATCAACCAAGCCCAGATTAAGTTTACAGTTAAATTTGAAGTTAAAACCAAATAGGTTGTATAAACCATTAAAAATACACCAAATACCACGGTGAAAGTACCTACAAACTTTAGTGGTTTATCACTGGATGCTAGGATGTTATGTTTAGCAAGTTTGAGCTTATTTTTTATATTGTACTTAGTTTTACCGGCTGCTCGATCGATATCTTCGTAACCGATATGAGTTGTCTTGAACCCTACCCATGACCACAAGGACTTTATATAGCGATTTTGTTCAGAGAAAAGAAGAATCGTGTTCACAACCTTACGACTCATCATGCGATACTCTCGTTCATTGATCGGCACCTTCACATCACTGAAGAAGTTGAATGTACGATAGTAAGCTTCAGAAAAAAGGCGGGTTGCAATACCTTGACTCTTACGTGAGGAGCGATAGGTTCCAACTTGATCGTATCCTTCTTCTTCAATCAATCGCATCATTTCATGCAATAAACTTGGAGGGTCTTGTAAATCTGCATCCATGACGACAATCAAATCCCCTTTTGCATGTGCTAAGCCTGCCTTCAAGACACCTTCTTTACCAAAGTTACGTGAAAGACTGATGCCACCTACATGTGTATCACGGTTTGACAAGTCATTAATGATATCAAAGGTTCGGTCTTTACTTCCATCATTTACAAAAAGAATTTCATACTCCCGATTTAGTTTTTTTAACTCAGAATTGAGCGCTTGATAAGTCATTTCAAGAACCGCTTCTTCGTTATAACAAGGGATGATTATTGATAAGGAATTCATGGATCCTCCTATTATTCTTATAGTATTTTAGCATAGAAAGCACATATCTGCTTTAAGCATCAAGTTCTTTTTAAAATGTCTATGTTATAATGAGCTGGTAAATTAAAGGAAATTTAGTTAATATGAAAACCTTATATCTTGTCGTACCTTGTTATAATGAGGAAGAAGTCTTACCAGAGACAACCAAGAGACTGATTGTTAAATTCAATAATCTTATTAATGAACAAAGAATCGGCGAGTTGAGCCGTATTGTTTATGTCAATGATGGTTCTAAAGATAAAACATGGACGATTATTGAAGAAATCGTTCAATCTAGTGCTTTATTTCAAGGTATAAAACTTTCTCGCAATAAGGGTCATCAAAATGCTTTGTTAGCAGGCTTGATGTATGCGAGAAATAAAGCCGATATCGTCATATCAATGGATGCGGATCTACAAGATGATATTGATGCGATTGATGCGATGATCGATGCGAATAACAAAGGCTTTGATGTGGTTTATGGCGTGCGATCCGCTCGTAAAACGGATACATTTTTTAAGAAAACCACAGCTGAGCTTTTCTATAAATTGATGAAGATGTTAGGAGCAGACATCGTTTATAATCATGCGGATTATCGTTTGATGAGTAGACGAGCACTTGATGGTCTGAGTGAATTTGATGAAGCCAATTTATTTTTAAGGGGAATCGTGCCTTTGATCGGTTATCCTTCAACAATCGTTGAGTATGAGCGAAATGAAAGATTTCTTGGAGAATCGAAGTATCCTCTTAAGAAAATGCTTAATTTTGCGTTTGATGGAATCACATCATTTACCGTAAAACCTATTCGTATGATTTCAGTTATTGGATTTCTTGTTTTCTCGGTAAGTATTCTAATTATGATGTACTTCTTTTACGCCTATTTTGCTGGTAAAACCGTAGCGGGTTGGGCAACAACTGTCATTTCGATTTGGGCGTTAGGTGGACTCCAATTATTAGCAATCGGCATCATTGGAGAATACATTGCCAAGACATATATTGAAACCAAGCAACGTCCAAAGTACATCATCGAAGCCATAATTGGTAAATAAAATCTGGCTACTCGCCAGATTTTTAATAGGATTCTTTCCAATAAAATATTATTGTCTCATTTTGTGGGATGTTGTGATAAGTTTTGAACGCCTTCATATGATATTCATCTTCAACCTCGATATCCCCTCCATGAATCGAATAAATGGGGTAGCGAGGCAACCAGATACCATCCTTATACTGATCATAATATTGGGCATAATCTTGAAGTATCGCATTCCTCTCATTCGATATCGATTGTACGATTGTGTACTTTAGGTACAATGTTCTACCACTACTAAAGATCAATAGAGATGCGATCAAAAGTACTGGATACTTAATTCGAACATTCCAATCTAGTTTATCCAATATCATCAACAACATAAGCGAAAGATAGAAGAACGAATACACCATAAGTCGATAACCAATAACCGGAGACATCAATAATGAAACACTTGCAAAAACAGCAATGATCAAAAATGGAGTATATTTAATCGCGCCAAGTTGCACATCGTGAATGATAACATTTAGTATAAGGGCAATCGCGAATACAAGCCAAAATACGACATTTAGCCCTGAATAACCATCCGCCATCAATGTTAGCAGACCTAAATCTGGTAATAATCCAACGAAGCGTTGTGAAAATACGAGTGTGATCGAAAAAGCATACACAGGGATGAAAATCCATTTTTTAATGTCATCGAATTTCTGCCAATTGAAGATCATTAATGTGATACTGAGTAAAAGGATTAGATATTTATTTTGATAAAAAGTAAAGAATAAGACATGGGGCATGTTATGGAGAACTTTTCCAATTAAGCTAAGTTCTTGCCACTGCGGCATTTGATCAAGGCGAATCGACGAACCAGGGCTGTTCATCCATATTGCATAAGAGACGATAAAAAATAATAGATTTACACTGTGAAATAGAGATAATTTTCGATTGACGAGAACATATTGAATGTTTAGAAAGAGATTGAATGTCAAACAAGCAATTGCAATGTTTTCCATTCCAAGAGGTAAGTAAAATGCAGCACCTAATGAGAGAATCCACATTATTATAGGAACTGATTTTATTCGTTTAGTAAAAATAATATAATTCACACTAAAATAAATGACCGATAAAAGTAATGGAATCCCATAGTAGATCGAACCTGTGATCCAAGTGAAAACTTCCATGCGAATGTTGTCTTTAATCGTAATCACTAGAAGTAAAAATATTATTGAATAAATCAACTTCTGTTTGGGCTTGATGATTGTAGCACCAAGAATAAAAATAATCGGATACATCAGTGCATTAACAACTTCCCAAAGATTACGGTGCAATATCAAAAGGTGCATAGAAATCAAAGTCATCAGTCGACCTTCCCAACCATAATACATACCAAATGCAGAGTTTAATATCCCGCTGGACATGGCATTGTTGTGAAACGCCCAATCGTCTCCAGCCAGTGGCGTTTTCGAAGAGATGGTATAAAACCAAGCAAAAATCAAAAGGGAAAATATGATCAGTGTTTTTTGCTCATTTAATTTATTTATTAGTTTATTCATTTTGACCTCTTTAAGATTAGTGCAACGATTGGATAAAGACGTAAATGTAAAAATTTAAATATGATCCTTGATTTAAACGGATATTCATTTAACGTTGCATCCCTATTCCAACTTGTATATCTTTTATTCATTTCATTCATATTCATCTTAAAGAAATGAACACGGTTTGAAAATGTCCCATTTTCCTTAATTCGAAGCGTTGTTAAGAATAACCCATGCTTTATCAACATTCTGTTGATGATTGGATTTAGAACTTCCTTTTTAACATCAAGTTCAAGCAAACCTTTTTGCACATAATCAATTGCTTCATAGATATGAAACATTTTAGGGTTATTGGCATGTACAATCGATCCTTTTCTTTGATAATACATGTAAAGTGGTTCAGCTACACGAGCAACGAGGTTCGCTTTGTATATCAACAGCGGAACAATAAAAAGATCCTCATACAGCTTACCCACAGGAAACTCTAAGTCATCGAACAACGATTTTCGAAACAACTTATTACAAGCACTGTTATTCATATCTATGAATGCCAAGTTTTTCTTCACATCGATGATTTCAAAATCACCTGCGATAGCGACTTCGGTGCGTCCATTCTCGTAAACATAAAGCATGTCGCAGGCGACAACATCTGCACTCGTATTCTTTTGTCTCGTGATCATCTTTTCAAACATAGATTCATCAATATAATCGTCCGCATCGATGAACGCAACAAAATCACCTATCGCTTGTTTAATCCCAAAGTTACGTGCATCACTTAAGCCACCATTTAATTTTTCGAAATAATGAAAATTTGGATATTTCTTAGCATACATTTGTGCGATTGATTTTGAACCATCTTTAGAACCATCATTTACCAAAACAACTTCAAAGTCATGAAAACTCTGGTTTCTAAGTGAATCCAAACATTTTGATAAATAATTCTCCACATTGTAGATTGGGACAATGGCACTGATTGATACTTTATTTTGCATACGGATTCATTTTATCATAAAAGACCTGTTTTCAATAAATCCTTATCTAAATACGGTATAATAATTAGAAATGAAAACCATAAATCAGCGCTCCAAATACTTATATATNNAGTGAATTTCAAACAATTTTGACCAACTCAATCAAATTTTCGGCGCTACCTTTTTGGTCTTGGAATCATTTCTTTGGAAATAATTACTGGGCGGGGAAAATCGTTTACGTTTTAGGTGACATCTATAATTACCTCACACTTGGAATCAACCAACACTATTATGTCATTTTGCTAATTCAGTTCTATCTCAAAGTTTTGGTTGCTGGTGTATCGTTTTTCTTTTATGGACTCCATCGTAAATGGAAACTTGAAACAATTGTATTAGGCAGTTTGATGTTTGCTTTCTCATCATGGATGTTGAAGTATACTGAACAACCGGTCTTCATCAGTTTTTATAGCTTAGTTCCCTTTTATTTTTTTACGATTGAATTATTCTTTGAAAATAAAGTTAAGTTTCTGCTGCCAATAGTCGTTTCAGTTTTAATTATCATGAATTACTATTTATTCTTTACCTTGTCATTCTTTACAGTTATCTATGTAACTTATCGATCTTTGGAGGAGAGAATATCACTTCATAGATTCACACGCTTGGTATTATTAATGAT
>DITO01000187.1 GCA_002422065.1 Erysipelotrichaceae bacterium UBA6182
TCTTATATGGCTTTGATTACCTATTTTGATACAATTACGCACCCCTAGCAGAAATCACGCACCCTTGAGGGCAAATCACGCACCCCTAACTAGTTTTACGCACCCCTCTTTAAAATGTGGCAAGAAAGAACCATTTTATACAAGGTGAACATCCCTACTTAAAAATGTGAACATCCCTAATAGAGTTTGAACACCTCTACTTTTAAGACGCTTCATTATTTTTCTAATGCCTTTATTCGCAATTGAAGCTCTTTAATAAAAAGTTGTCCTTCTTTTGTTTGATTATACTGAACATTCAATAACACTGGTGCTAAGGTTTTTTTTAGAGCTTCAATAACTCTTTCATTTCCCAGTGCTTCAGCAGCTACGCTATCAGCTTGAATTTCCTCTTTTGAAACTTTGCCCTTTAACAACTGCGCAACTCTGTATTCATCATTTGGATTTTGATCTTGCTCATCGCTATATTGAAAGTGTCCGATTTCGTGATAAAGCGCAACAACATACTCATCTTTTTCTTGCATTAAATTTATTATGTCATTAATATCACATCTGATTATCCAAGGGCATACTTTTAACCCTTCTTCTTTAAACACTTCCTTCGTACTTTTACACATAAAATGTGGATATGGCAAAGGTGGTAATTTCGCCGAATCCTTATCAACCACTATTGGTATACCAAAGCTTTCGTCATCAGAGTTGGTTACGATACCACAAAGCCATGTGTTGAACAGATAATCCTTCCATTCATCACTCTTTAAAAGATTATAAGAATAATTTTGTATTGTATATTTTAGCATTATTTTCTCGCCCCTTTTTATAATGAATCGATTAGCTTCGATAGTTTCTTTCTCTGCTCAGGATCTAAATCATTTATTTTATCTACTAACGATTTTGAAGATTTTGATTCTGGTGGAGTTGTTTTAGTTAAAGTGATTTTGTCCACTTCACAAACAACCTCAACATACTCGCCAAAATTAAAACCTGCTTCTTTTAGCCACTGCCCTTTTAGAATTATTGTTGGTACTTGAGTATAATTTGTTCCACTCATTGATTGTTTATAAATCTTTAGTTTTCTAGCCATAATTACACCTCCGCTAATTCTTCCGTAGTGTTTTGATCATGTATACCAAAGATAGATAAAAGTTCTGATTTAATCAAAGTTCTTCTTTGCTTAAAGAATTCATCAAAATCTGTAAGTTCAAGCGAAACATCAGATGGATGATATTCAAAGTCATTTCCTTCTTTCACCCAATCTATTAGCGGAGTTTTATTCTTGCTTTCATTTTCAGCACCCTCTAAAAATTGAAGATTAGGTAATAAGTTTCTTTTTTTCTGCCACTCCTTAACTTTTTCATCTGTTAAACCAAGTGAAGATATAACTTTATTTTCAAATCCTGCATATGGATGACAATGATCTTGATGGAAGGATATTTGACTTAACTTTAAATTTGGATAAAGTAAAGACAAAAGAACAAATGTACTCTGTCCCTTTTCATATGTATCAAGCCAATAATCAATGTCACTTTCACCGACAGTAAAAGTTCTACCACCTGTTAAACTAATACTTGCAAATAAATCCAACGAGAAAGGAGTATGCTTACAATCAAGATCTTTTAATGCATTTCTAGTAGAATTTAATGCATCATTGCTAGCAACACCAAACAATCTCTTTGCCAATGATACTGACAAGAATTTTCTGGTTTCCTTCTTTGCATCTTTATCTTTAATCTTTCCACCCTTAAATAAATAGTAAGCAATTGGCATAGTAGCATTATATGATGTTAAATTTTCATGACAAATGCCTATTTCAGAAAGCATTGTCGACATTGAATCTAATGCGATATTTATTTTATTCCAATTATTACGTATTTTTTGAATCGTATCTTGAGTCAAAGAATTAATTTTTAGATTTGTATTTGCATCAACTAAAACTAAACACAATCTCATTAAATAATCCCTAGAAAATTGGAATCCATCGCCCTTGCTATTCATGGTTGCTAATAAGTTCTCAATGTTATCCTTTCCATCTTTCCAACCATCGATTAGAGTTGAGAAAAGTAGATCTGATTTGGAAAGTTTTCTTCCTGTTGAATTCACTCTGACAAAAATATCTAATGCTTCATCATATGTATTTTCTGCAATGCAATAATAATGTACTAATCCATTACCCGATGAGTCATGTAATCTTTGGAATAATATGGACAAGTCAGAACGGCATTGCTTTTTGAATTGTTTTTCTATCATAAATTCAAGGAAGCTATCCAAAGAATCATATGCAAGCATTAATTTAACTTTATAATAATTACCATTCGCTACTTCGCCATCTGTTAAAAAACAAAATCTCTTTCTAGGAACTTCATCATCTTCCTCTTTTACTGCATAGTAATCTAAATTATAGTAAAGTTCTTTTGTAACCCATGAATTAGGATTTGAGCGATTATGCCCTCTACCGCCCTTATAATATGTGTATGAACCATATAAGGCTATATTCATTGAAGTTATTCTTTGTTGCCCATCAAGGACAATATAGTAATCACATTCGTCAGTTAATACTTCAGATGCCTTCTCATTTTTGGTTTCACCTTTTTTAAACTTACGAATAAAATAATATAAATTAGGTTTTTCTTCATTAATTGTTTTTCTATTAGTTTTCCAAAAAATGCATGATCCGATTGGATAATAATCCACAAACGATTCAAACAAGTTTTCTATTTCATAAATATCCCACACATATTCTCTTTGAATATCTGGTAAAAGAAGGTTTTTATCTTTAGCATACTTTAGTGCAGTTAATGCACTCATATCTTCATATTTGTTTGATGTAGGCATTGTTCATTCTCCTTTAAAAATTCCACTTGATTGTAAATGTTGAAGACTGCCCTGATGGTGTTTCATAGACAATTTCCGATTTATCATCCATACATTTTCTCATTGCATTACAAACAAGAGGTAAACGATTTTTTAAGCCCACATCTTTTTGTATATTGCCTGAAGTTAAAATAATGTTATTTAAATCTTGTTTCTTTGCTTTTTCAATTTTCCTGTTTATATAATCAATAACCATTTCCGTATATGTACCTCTTGCAGGTTTTTCACCGCTATTAGCAAGATTACCTTCTAAAACTGCTACCTTTTCTTCTAAAGTAGCAACTCTTTCAAGTAATTCAAGTATAGTCTTTTCATATTCCATATAAAAACGCCTCCAATAAACGCAATTATACACTAATATATTGCATTTGTCAAATTATGCAATATGCATTTCTTTGCATTTCTGTAAATAAAACAATAAAAAAAGGACCTTGAGTCAAGGTCCTAATCTTACAAAGTTACTTCAGCTCCACTTGTGAACTTAAACGTTATGGTTTTGTCTTTATTAACAATTGCCTTTTCAACCATCAGCATCCATACATCATTTGACCATTCAGGTAGGTAGTTATCTGCTTTTTTTATTTCCTCAAGGTATGCCTTCATCTTGATTTCCTGTGCTTGCATGTAGGCTCTTTTCTCTAGGGCTTTATCTAAGGCATTTTTTTCTGATTCATACTGAGCGGATAACTCTCCATACTTTCTAGCAAATTCAACTTGATCCTGAGCAGTTCTGGTGTTTTCTTTTATCATCTTGTCTACTAAACCGCTGATAACTTCCATCTTGTTTTGAAGCTCGATAACCTTAGCATCTAGTTCTGAAGTATCCGATAATAACTTGATGACTTCATTAACATCCTCTATGATTCTTTGCTTTTGGCTCATCACTTGGTTATAGGCAATTACAAACTTTTCTTTAATCTTCTCTTCAGTTATTGCAGGTGTTTGGCACTTCACATGGTTCTTGATGTACTTGCAATTGCATTGATAAACGAATCTCGAATACTTACTTGTTGAATGCCACTTTTTTCTACCATAGAATCCACCGCAATCACCACAGATTAGTTTTGAACTGAATATGCTGTTTCCAGAATAAGCAGCACCGATCTGTTCTCTTCTCATTAACTCAGCTTTAACTATCTCCCATTCTTCTTTATCGATAATTGCAGGGTGACTGTTCTCTACATAATACTGAGGTAGGTGTCCTCGATTTTTTTCTACTTTATGTTCTAGGTAATCAGCTGTATAGGTCTTTTGAAGTAAGGCATCACCTTTATACTTTTCATTTCGTAGAATTGAGTTGATGGTGTTTTTGGTCCATTTGCAGGAATTTCCACTTGGTGTTGGTATTCCTTTTTCTTTTAGGTATTCAGCGATTCCAGAGCAGGTTTTTCCTTCCCTTAAGAATAGCTGGTATATCTTTCTTACTAGGATTGCTTCATTCTCAACAACCATAATCTTGCCGTTTTCTTTTGTGTAACCAAGCATATTACTATATGCCCAGCTCACTCGTCCTTCTTTCATTCCCCAGCGTTTACCCATTGTTACGTTTTGTGAAATGCTTCTGCTTTCTTCTTGTGCCATACTAGCCATAATCGTAAGCAAGAATTCAGTCTTTTCATCAAGCGACCATAGGTTTTCCTTTTCAAAATATACCTCGATTCCTTTGGTTTTAAGCTTCCGAGTATAAGAAATGGTGTCTAGCGTGTTTCTGGCAAAACGAGATATTGATTTGGTTATGATAAGGTCAATCTTTCCATCAAGTGCATCCTTAATCATCTCGTTGAAACCGTCTCTCCTTTTGGTGCTTGTTCCAGAAATACCATCATCGGCATAGACTTTAACATACTCCCATTCTGGTTTCTTTTGTATGAATTCAGTGTAATGTTTTACCTGAGTTTCGTAACTAGTTGCTTGCTCCTCATCATCTGTTGATACACGAGCATAAGCTGCAACTTTTCTTCTGCTTATTTGGCCTAGTGGTGAAAGTGTAACTGGATTGATGGTTGATGGAATAACTCTAACTTTTGCCATTAATTTTCCTCCTTTCTAATATTCTTTAATGCATTTATTCTTGCTTTTTCTCTCATTTCAGATGTCCATGATTCACTTCTTGATCGGTCTTTCCAATAAACCTCTTGAGTCTTTCCATCTTTTAAATGATAGACTAGTTTGTTTCCATTAAAGGCTTCTATGTAATCAATGCAGTTTTGAACTAACTCATCCGTTACCTCATCAATTCCAAGAACCTGCGATGTAACTTCATTCAATATTTCTTCTGGTATGGCCTTAGATGCACATTCGTTTTTTCCCATTGCGTTATATGTATTACACAACCATCTTTTACCTTTGCTGCAATTGTTTCTTTCAAATTTAGCACCACAAATTCCGCATCGAATTAAGCTTGTATATCTATTTCTTACAGGCTTGTGTCCTTTATTGTTAAACAACTCACATCGTTGCTTTCTTAGTTCTTGAGCCATCAGGAAATCTTCAAGTGCAATAATAGGTTCATGATCATCATCAATAACGTACATATCCTTTTCACCTTTATTCCTTTTGGTTTTCTTTGAAAGGTAGTCTTCTCTATAAGTCTTTTGAAGAACCAAGCTGCCAGTGTAGTTATAATTCACTATCATATTAAGAATGGTTGACTTGTTCCATGTACAATCTTTTAATGTTCTTATTCCTTCCTTGTTTAGAATGTTGGCAATCATCTGAACTCCACATCCATCTAGGTACATCTTGAATACTCTTTTTACGAGTTCTGCTTGTTCAGGTATGAGTACTAGTCTTCGATTAACTATCTTGTAGCCATACATATCTTTGCCACCCCAGAGAATACCTTTTTCATAATCCTTTTTAATTTTCCATTTCATGTTTTCTGAAACTGAGCGTGCTTCTTCCTGTGCAAATGAAGCTAAAAAGGTTAATACCATCTCACCTTCAGCACTCAAGGTATGCAAGTTCTGTTCCTCAAAGAATACATCGATTCCTAATGCTTTTAATTCTCTAACTGTCTTTAACATTGTGAATGTGTTTCTTGCAAATCTTGATATGGATTTAACTACAATCATATCGACTATGCCAGCCTTACAATCGCTTATGAGCCTTTGAAACTCTTCTCTTGTGTCCTTTGTTCCAGTCAATGCTTCATCGGCATAAACGCCGGCGAACTCCCAACCTTTGTGCTCTGATATCATCTTGTTGTAATAACTAACCTGAGCAGCTAGGGAATGAAGCATGGCATCTTTACTAGTTGAAACTCTAGCGTATGCAGCTACTCTAGTTTTCTTTTGTAACTTTGATAACGCATCTATCTTGGTTATCCGTTTCTGATCCATTTTGGTCCTCCTTCTTTGGTAGTATATATATCACTCTAAAACGATTATTTATCAAGTCATTAGCCCGATAAAGACTATCTTTTTTGATACAATATTTACTTGCCAAAACAGACTCAGCTTTTAGGAAATCAGCATCGTTTAATATTCCTTTATTCTTCAATGCAATAATATGTACAAGCGATGAATAGTACTGTTCTATATTTTTTGTATTCATTGCTCATTACCTCTTTTCGTCCTGTTTTTTGCAAAGCAGGAGACGCTACAGTAAATTCTTTTGCTGTTTCCATAAGCTACAAATTCAGAGTTGCAACATGGACATTTGAAGGTATAAAATGCATTTCTTTTTACGTCATCCTTATGAGTATTCCACCAATGCCATCTGCATTTATCAGAGCAAAACTTCTTCGCCTTTTTACCTTTCATGGATTTAATTTTCAAATTACAGTTTAGACAATTACTCGTCAACTCCTCAACATCATCTGTTTTAATACACGCATATCGAACTGCGCTTGTAGTCATAGACAATTCTTTCGCAATCCTTTTATAGCCATAACCCATTTCTCGTAGTTCATTAATTTTAATTTTCAAATCGTTAGTCATAGGTCAAACCTCCTTCAATAGTTAAATGGCAAGGTTTGAACCCATTTGCCGGTATAAGCCCAACGTTTCGATAAAAATCAATGATTGGGTTTTGTTCAAGCTAAGTATTAAAAGCGAACATAGCAAATCGTTGAGGTCTAAAAAACAAAAAAACCTCATGCTAGGGAAGTCCCTAAAACATGAGGTCAGTTGTTATTTTTTCAATTGTTCTTGAATGAGTTTCTCAGCTGCGGATAGCGTTGCTTTTCCTTGCATTTTGTTGCTGAAGGAAATATAGTCATCAATGATAGCTTCAATCTTTGATTGATTAGTCTCCACAAACTCTACTGCTTTTTCAGTTGAACCAGTGAGGTTGCTTACCCATTCACTAAGCCTTGAAATGACTGCGAGTTTTTTCTCGTCTCCAGCCAGATAAGCTTCACCTTTTTCTTTAGCTAGTTTATTTTTTTCTTCTACAATCATAATAAATTCTTTAATCGCCTTTTGGACACTTTCATCAAAGACGATATCTTTTGCTTTGCTGACGAGTTCAGATACGTTTTCAGCAGTGTTTTTGAGGTCTTGTTTCACCTCTTTGATGATCTCACTAATCGATTGGTCCTTACCCATTTTTGATGTTAGATAAAGGGCCAGTAATAGAAGTGAAGTTATCAGTAATACGATTTCAAGTGTTGTCATTTTCTTTTCCTCCTAAGCGTTTATAGATATTGACTTGTGAATCTTCTAGCCTAGATACACGATGTTCCAGAACATTAACATCTTTTTTGAGAGACTTAATATCCTGTGAATGCATCTCTAGAAGATTGAGCATTTTGATATTCTGTTTTTCAATCGTTTGTAAATTGTTCAGAATCTCATCGTTATTTGTTTTGTTTTTTAGTTCTTGTCGGTTGAATTGCTTAATCGTCGTCAAAATGACAACGACCATTGTAACAACCCAATACACTAGATTTTCCATTCTAAATAGACTGAGGATGTTATCCCAGTTCATCATTCATCACCTTTTCCTTGTAGTTTTCAATGTAAGCGAGTGCTTCTTTTAATGTTGGAATGTACTCGTTACCCAAATCGGTATTCCAGTTCTTTTTATAATACATCATTTGAGTTTTCCAGGGCTCTTCTTGGAAATGTTCAAACCGCCCAGTCAAATCCAGGTGTTCCAGTGTCCCTCGCATTCGTAAGATGTGATAATGCGTTTTTTTAGGGATTCCATCCGCTAATCGATACTGATGGTACTCAATAAAACTATCGAGAAACGCACCCAAATTTCGAATCATGTTGACGTTTTTATATGCTTCAAATTCGTCTCGATAGGTTTCGTTCAAGTAAATAAGGTTATGATCTATGGAGATAATCTCATCCACACTTGCTCGATAGTAACTTGGGATTGCAGGATCGAATACTTGCTTCAAAAGGAATGTATCTGCTCCAAATGCAAAGATGTCATAGTCACCTAGTTCCAAATGAATCATCCCTTTAAATCCATCGAGGATGACGGTTATGTCAGAGTCGCTTTCAACATCATTAGTTCCATACGCTTTAGAACCACAAAAATAGATAAACATCACCGTCGATTGTGTGAATATCGATTGCACTCGATGAGTAATTTCACTATTACTCAATTGATTCGCCACGCGGTTGTTCCTCGATGATGGTTGGTTCTTCAATGACATCCAGGTCATCAATTGAATCCTCGAAACCTTCTACATTATTTTTTAACCATAAATAACCTTGCTCAAGTGGGTTGGAATTAAGAAATAGAGGATAGTCATCCAGTGGTATTTCAATATCGACCTCTTCGAGTGGAACACTATGATTTTTTCGTGCTTCTTTTGTGTAATATGAAGCCACACACAAGACGGCTTTCTTTAGAGCGTAATTGATGTTGAAAGCGACAATTCGATGATAAGACAACGTGAGTCCAAATTTGGAATTCATTTCTTTTACAATAGCCATTATTAATAACCTACTTTCTTGCAATTCGAAACACAGCAACTGAGATGGAATCTTGTGTTCCGATATCTAGTCCAGGATTAATGTTTAAGCCATACACTGGTCCATTCACTGAATGGGCAAACATGGCATGGGTAATGGGAGGATTAGATTGATCTGAAGCTGTACAAATGCTACTTCCATGAGCCACCCATTGATAATGCGAAGTTGGGGATGATTCAGAGGTTGGACAAAATTCAAAACTAATCATTTTGGTATATGCATAGGTGGGTGTCACACTGTTGGAATACTCATCATTGATCATAAAACCCGTTACGTTTTTCGCACTAATACGAGTCGTTGTGGTATTCACGTCATTTACCATTAAGCTGGTATAAGAACCCGATAGATTTGATCCTCCACCTGTTTGCAAGTAATAAATGTAAGTTGGCGAGAGTTCAGATGTGGTTGGTGTGGTTGATGCAATGACAACGATTTTATAGATAAAATTGGGAGAAAAAGTGTAAAGAAAAGAGTGTGATGACACACTCCCTTCATAAAAATACACTCGCTCCATTTCACCACCAATTTTTACAACTGAAGTTGAGTTACGAGCATAGAGAACATTATTGTTATAATCAAATGCCAGCTCACCAACGTACGATAGATTCGAAGTTGTTGGAGTAGTTACTCCCCGTTTGACACGAAGAACAGCCATTAATAAGTACCACCGTCAATGACACTCGCCGGTGTCAATACTTTCGTTGCGTCAATACCAAGCGTATATTTGACAGTGTTAGGTGTATAGTTCGTATCAATGGTGTAGTACATCAAGAGAGCGTTTGGGATAACACCATTAGCAAATGCGGTTGCATCGGCAGCGAAATCTCCGCCTGCTCCATCATAAATGCGTGTGTTATTTACGCCTGAAAGAATGCTTCTTTGTGTATCCGTTAAGTGAAGATTGCTTGAAACGTGGGAGTTATAAGTTGTGTTTGATACCCCACCTAATCCCGCTAGCGTAATTGAGACTGCCCCTGTCGAACCGTTCACACTGGTAACTGTATCCGTTGGTGTTAAGAGCTCTTGCCAGTTTGCTAAAGTTGCGTAACCCGTAGTTTTTAAGATAAAGGATTTGTTGATATCTGTTCGAACTGCAACGTCACCTTCTTGAGCATTAGAAAGCGCAAGCATTTCTGTTTGGCTTGCCACAACCCATGTATTTGTAATTGCTACTTTAGGAATGACTGAATCAGCAAGCTTGCCACTAGAATCCAAAATAGGAATGTTGCCATTACCAGTTCCTGTGTTTTTAGTAGCAGCAGTTCCAAGCCCCAGTGCAGTAATCTTGGTGTCAATTTGTGCATCAACTTTTGCTACCCCTGGAATCTTTAAATAATCTGATTCAGCAAGTGGTGTTCCTGCACTACCCGTTTTATCTGCTTTCGCAATGTATAAATGCTCACCACTAANNCGACTAGTGGTTCACCAGCTTTAACTGTTCCGGTACTCCCTGTTAGAGGTCCTGTACCAGCAGTCGTTCGTCTTTTAATTTGAATAGTTGCCATGATTTTCTCTCCTTATTTTTTTAGATAGGCTTGTGTGATTCGATGCAAAGTATTGCCACAGGTTAATGTAACAACACCATTTAAATATGAGATTCCAAGCGAA
>DITO01000214.1 GCA_002422065.1 Erysipelotrichaceae bacterium UBA6182
CAATGCGTTTGATCATGCTTCCATATGCTGATGTGCTTTGATCCTGGAGGCTTGACCCCCTTAGGGTTTAAATCGGTTGCGGATCGAAACGAGGGTAGGGGGATACACTAACACTCACACACACTCGATGACTTAAAAGGTATCCTTAAACAATTTATTAAAATATTTTGAGTAAACAGTTGATTTTTAGATTTATATGTGATAGTATGTAGTTGAAAGTAAAAGTAAGCAAAGAAAGAAGGTGTGTCTTGTGAATGAAGTACAGATTAGAAAGAATGAGATACATTTCAGTTTAGGTAGTAGAGATTGCAAGGCTTGTGGAAGTTCTAGGTCGATGGTAAAGAGTAATGAGGTCGTAAAGAACTTTCATGGGATTGAGTATAAATTTGAAGGATACGTTTGTACGAAGTGTGAGCAATTAGAAATCGTGCAAGTGAATAGGAGGTAAAAATCGTGGAAAGAAAATCGAGATTCACAAAATGGGGATATGAGCCAGTGGTTTTGAATACAAAGGCTAAGGAAGTATTTGATAAAGCATTTGATAAACTTAAGAATCATTTGAGTTTGCTGAAAAAATCGGCAGATCAGTTGACGATCCGAGTTGCGTATGATGAACATGGAGATATACATTATGAGATGTCGTTCGTTTTAGATGGCGAAAGACATGAAATCATTGTAACTAGTGTCTATGAGTTTGATGAAAAAATATTTAACTTCATCATGGAGTACTCAAAATAAACATAGTCATTTGAATGATTTGAGTATGATTAACTTAGATTTTGTTAAATTATCAAAGATTTTATATAGATTTTTCCATAAAATGATTGTATTTAGTTGTAAAAATGTAAATTATAGTGTATTTTATAATTAAGATAGTCGTAAAAAAATAACATAAATGAAGGGAGAACGTTTAATGGGATTAGAAAAGATGAAAGAAATGCCGTCAGAAGTTGCTAGTATGCAAGATTTATCAGTAGACGGTTATGATAGACATGAAAATTCAATCCTCGCTAACGTTCCTAGCGGTCTTGCTGATAAAGGTGTTCTTGCAGTAAGACTTTTTATGTATTACATGGATCAAGACACAATTAGTGAATTTACTGGTCGAAGAACGTATATGAACGTTGAAGAATCATACATTATGAGTGGTGTTTATTCACAAGACTATTTACAAAAGGTTTATAGAACTTGGGAAGTTGAAGTAGAGAAAGAAAGTAAAGGCGTTACTTGGACTGATTATATTACTAAGTATCAAGTTTTAGATAGACGTGAAGATATGCGAATTCGTAGTGAAGCCTTAAGATATTGGACAGATAATGGTCTTGCATCATATTTTGAACAAGTTGCTATTGCTAAGATGGGAAATATTGATCCTGAAAAGTTGTTACGTATGCAAATCATTACGGACGCACTTAGAGAAGGAGATAATCAAATGGCAAATAGAAAGATTGCTGTTGATATACTCGGTATGAAGTTAAAGAAGAAAACAGAAGCACTTAACCTTAAGAAGCGTGGTGGTGCTGAAATTATAGAAACTACATCGCAACGAGATGGTGCAGGGTTCTTAAAATCAGATCATAATACAGTTGATAATGATGATTTAGAAGATGAAGATAACAACGATTTTATTGAAACCGACAGTGATGACGATTTTGAAAAAGGTTTCGATTTCGAGGATGATGATGAATGACAACGCAAATATTATCAGAATTTAAAGGTAAACTTAATGAAGGTATAGTTTTAAAGAATACTGAAATATTAAATCATAAGTTATCATTGCTGCACGATAAGTTAGAAAATGAAGTAACGATCGAGGATATTGAGAATTTAAACCCAGAAGTTAGAGGGTATCCAAATTATCTTCCAGGTACTTTTGATAAAAACGGTGTTCCATGCAACCCAGTCATGGCAGACGCATATGATAATATTGTATTAGGTTTAAGTCGTATCAACCTAATCGAGGGTGGCGTAAGAGCAGGTAAGGACGTTATCGGTCTTGCTCTTGCAGGTGATCTATTCATGTTACACCCAGCAAGTACGTTTGGAGTGCTCGGTATCAGTTTAGAACATGCGATACAAACAGTTTTTAATTCAGATGGGTTTGGGCTATTCTTTGTAATACCGCATGGAAGATTGACTAGAGAAAACATAGATGGCGCACAAAGAGTTGTATATCGTTTTAAGAACTTTTGGGGAATTGAGAAGAAAATCGTTATATATGGTAACTCTAATAAGAACGATTGGGAAAAGTATCATGGATTCTCTATTGGGGCATGGTATATCAATGAAGGTATTAACCAAGTTGTACGTGGAATTGAAGAAGCGGATCAACGTATGATTCAATCTCCAATACCAGTTATGGTAATCACACAAAACCCAGAAGGACCAATGAACGCATTTTATACACAATTTGAAACACCACGTATGCCGACACTTGATATGATTGAAACAATTAAAGAAATACAAGAGTATTCTAAGAACGTTGTTATACAAGTAGGCACTAAGACAGATGAAAGTGGTAAAGAGATTGCGATTGAGGTTGTAGGTTATAAAGGTTTTGAAGATAATCACTATAAAAAAATGCATAGAGAGATTAAAAAGCAGTTAAGAGCGTATTTGCTTCAAAAAGAGAAGCCAAGTTATGATACGTTAGATGAAGAAGAACAAGTTCAGTGGAATAATATAGAATCAAGAACTAGATTTATGTATGAGAAACACCTTAGAACAGTGCTGATTAAAGATATATTTGATGGTATATCGGAAAATCATCCACTTGCTGATAAGAGTTGGAAGAAGGTCGTACATTATAAAGACGTCCATAAAAACCCAAATGGCATATTAAATAACGTTGACTTTAGTTACTATCACATTACGATGGAAGATAATGACTCATTAACAGAAGAACAAAAGGCGATGGCACGTTATGGTTATATTAAAGGATCGTCTATATATCTACAAAAGATTATGGGCGTTCGTAAAGCAGTAGATAGCGCAGTACTTGACAGTTTCACCGATGATAATATATTTGATGAGGATATCAATAAGTTCAAAGACTTAGATACTAAACGATATATAGTCATAGACTTTGGTGCAGGTAAAGCAAGCGGTATAGCAGATTATGAAGTAGATTTGAGCGTTGGTGCAGTATGGCAGACTAGAGAAAAAAACATCACACCTGAATATGCTAAGAGTATAGGTAGAACGATTACGGATGAGTTAATTTATGATGAGTTTCTTAAAATGCTTAAAGAGGGTAAAAAGAACGCAACGGTCATTATTGACAATGCTAACTTACATCTTAAGAATTATTTTAGAGATAGAGGTATTCACCCACTACAAGCGGATAAGAGATATGAGATAAGAAAAGGTAAAGAGATACAGCGTTCGTTTGATGGCTTAGATATTGACAAAATAGGTTTACAATTACTAAACTTGGGTTTTTCTATTAAGATGTTATGGGTACACGATAGTTGTACGGTATCAAAAAGACAGTTATCAAGTTATGAATATGATACACAAAACGATGTTACTGGTAAGGTCAATGTAATCAAGGTTGACGATGAGTTTTGCGACACATTTAGATATTTAGTATCGACAGTGTTAAAGGGTGCAAGCCTATGGTATAAGGACGGTGAGCCTATTGGACAATCAACAATTTTATACGATGATTCGGAAAAAAGCCAAAAGGCAAAAGAATCAAAATTATCCTTCCAAGCAAGATTGCAACGAAGAATTGCCGAAAGAGGTAGGGATAGATTCTTCCAAAGTCGAGGTTTTGGAAGTGAAAACAGCCGATACGAACGAGCAAGTTCAATTCTCAAAGGAGGTAAGCCATATGGAAAAGGGTAGTAAAGAAGTAATTCAAGAGAGAAATCCACAGTATAACGGTCAACGCTATACACAAGCATTGACTAGTATAAAAGATTCTCTTAATGGTAAGAAGTTAGAAATGGCGGACTCCGAGATTGAATATGGTATCGAAAATCAGTTATTTAGTTATAATGAATCCACACGAGGTTTGAGTTGGCAAATACCAAGATTAGATGAATGGACTAGAAGTAAAGACTATTTAATCAATGCAGCAACATGGAGAGCAAATCAAATATTAGGTCGAGGTATAGACTTAAATATCAAGGATCATAATCAAGATTTAGATGATGTGGAGTACCTACAATCGTATTTGAAGGAAGATTTATATAACCCATTGTTCAGTATATTCTATCTAGGATACTTTCATGGTGGTGCTGGTGGACTAATTATTATCAAGAATCAAACGGACTTAGCAAGTCTATTAAAACCATTGACAGAAGATAGCATAAAGAGTGGTGATTTCTTAGGTATTAAGCCACTTACGAGATTGTATAACATTCAACCATGCTATGAAAGACAGACCGTAGATGGCGTTGAGCAGTCAGTCTATATCGATCAAATAGGTGATAAGACAGGGGTATATGACGCTATCGAGTTTGGTAGACCAGCATATTATCGAGTATCATTAAATGCTGATTTATATGGTAATGGCAATTTAACTAAGCGACAAATCACAAAAGCAACAAGTTATATCGTCCATCGTTCACATTTGCTAATATACAATTCAAGTCCGTTATCGTTCATTGAAGAACGTGTTGAGCAGTTCTTCGGTACTGGTATTGGTGAGAAAGCGTATGTGTCAATGCGTAGATATGAAAACCTAGTCGATCAGATATCACTCTTAATGCAAAGAGTAAACATACCAGTCTTAAAATCTCCTAATTTAACAAAAGCAAGTTTACAAGGTGAGAGATTTCAAGAAGAAGCAGCAGAAAGAATTGATGGAATGGAACTCACTATTGCTTATGGTAATATGGCAGTTATTGGTGAAGATGAAGAATTTGAGTTTAAAGAAGCACATTTTACCGAGATACCAGATCTGCTAACAGAGTATAAGAAACAGTTAGCGTCAGGACTTGGCGCACCATTAAGTCAAGTGCTAGGTGAATATAACGCAACAGATGATGAGAATTCATTTAATTATTCACTAGACGCTGATAGCGAAAGACATCTAAGAAGTATGTATAGACAGTTAATACCGTTGATTCACCGCAGTAAGTTTGGTAAGAAAATCAATGATTTCAGTTTCACATTCAAGTCGCTTGAAAAACAAACCGAAAAAGAAAAAGCGGAAGTCTTGAAGTTGGGTATGGAAATTATCAGTATCGCATGGAAAGATGAAGTCATCAATGAGGGTTCATATCATAAGATGATGAAGTCAGCACCACATAATATTAGTGATATGTTGAGTGAACTTGATGGTGCATACATGAAATACATTCGTGATAAGGAAGAAAAACCTGATGGATTCATTACATACAGTACGAAGCGTGAGGAACTTGCTATTGCACTCAATAGAGAGGGCGCATATAACGAGGTAGGTAGTGCAGAGGGTGGTAAGCGTGCAGGTGGCGACCCTAAAGCGACTAAGAAACCGACAGTTGGTGTGAACATGAATGGCAACAAAGATAGAAAAGATTAAGAAAAAAGTAATAAAATGGGTTCAGCATTGATTATAAATAGATAATCAGTGTTAAAATAAAGAGAGAAGGAGGTGTGAGAGCATGAAATGGACATTGGAAACGTTTGATGAAAACAGTGATAAGAAATCGTTTTACTTTACTACAAAGATAACAAAGAACATTGAGAAGTTAGAAAATGGATATGTTCGATGTAATAATGTAGTGATGGCAAGAACGGGATCTCAACAATATACGACACGAGAACTTGGCATTAAGACAAGTGATGGTAAAGAGCATATTGTAAATGTTAATCGTTATGAGGAAGATGTATTCCACCCAGACACATTAAAAAGCATTGAAGGTAAACCACTTACCGTTGGACATCCTCGTGATGAGAATGGCAACTTAGTAAATGTTACTGCTGATAATGTAGATGAGTACAGAGTAGGATACATACTTAACGTAAGACGAGATGGTAACAACATCGTAGGTGATATAATTATTGAGAAGAAGTCAGTAGCAGATTCTATCCTCAATAAAGACATTCGAGAATTGTCTTTGGGTTATACACCTGTCTATGAAATGGACGGCGATGATGCTATTAAGCAAACCAATATTATTGTGAATCATCTAGCGTTAGTCAAAAAAGGACGTGCAGGAAACGCCATGATTGTCGATGAGGCGAACCAAGACCTTCAAAAGAGAGGTGAAGATTCATTGAAAAAAGAAAGTATTTTTTCAAAACTTCTTCGCAGTATGGGTATTAAGAAATTAACTCTTGATGATGGAAGCGAATTAGATATTGATATTGAAGATGAAGTGGTCGAAAAGACAGATGAGGAATCTCATGTAGAGGTTGAAAAACCATTAGAAAAAGAAACCGAAGATGAACAAAAGACTGCTGATGAACATATTGATGAAGAACAACCTAAGGTAGAAGTACCTAAAGTTGAAGAACAACAAAAAGAGGTTGTTACTGGTGATGATAACGTAAGCGTTAGAAAGACAGTAACGGAAGAACATCATAATACCGATTATTACGAAGAACATAGAAAGACAGAAGTTGTTGAAACTTCAAAAACGCATTACAAGACCGAAGAAGAAATTGAAGAAGAAAAAAAGAAACAAGAAAGCGAAAAGGAGATTACCATTATGCTAACAGTAGATGAAGCATTAAAAAAGATTGCAGACCTTGAACCTCTTAAAGGTACAGAAGCCTATAAGAAAGCAATCGCAACCGTAGATCAAGAAATGGTTGAAGCAGGGTTAGGCTCAATTTTGACATCAGACAGTGGTGAAAAAATTGAAATCTTCCAACAAATCGTTCCTAAGAAACAAGTTGGAGATGAAGGAACACAAAAGTTCCAAGCAAAGGATTTCTTAAATGGAATTAGTGCTGTATATGCACAATTCACACCGAAGGCTCTTAATAAGGTATCAAGAAATACAGTAGATAGAGCAATGAGAATTAGAGAACTTGGCGAAATCGATCCACTCGATTTAATCAAGAGAGCGTAGAGGGGTAGAAGAACATGGCTGATAAATTTGGATTTGGATCAGGTAGTATGATTGTTAAACGCAATGGACACTTTCCAGGACAAGTAGAGGGTGTATTAGGGCAAAAACTTGCAGTTCCAGGATTAAACACTCATTCAACGTATGACACTGAATGGCAATATGGTTTTGGTGAAACCGTTAAGATTTTAGATTTTAAAGAAGGTGCTTATCAATTTAGACCAATGATTACAG
>DITO01000223.1 GCA_002422065.1 Erysipelotrichaceae bacterium UBA6182
AGGACATTATCATTTTCCAACCAGAGATTTTTTTCCTAAGTTGAAGTAATGGTTGTCTTTTAGTATTAATTGTGGTAAATTATTAGATGGCACATGAGTGCCCAAAATCGCACATCGTGGATTCATTAACCCGTGCTCAATTGAGTTGTTAATGTTGGAAACGATGGAGGGAAAACGGAAAGGCGGACATACTATGTCAGTTGTATCGATGAGAAAATTATTAGAGTCTGGAGCCCATTTTGGACATCAGACACGTCGTTGGAATCCAAAAATGAAGTCATATATTCACACTTCAAGAGCTGGAACCCATATCCTAGATTTAAACCAAACGCTTGTACATCTTAATAAGGCTTATGACAAGATGAAAGAAATTGGAGCTAATGGAGGACGCGTTTTATTTGTTGGAACTAAAAAACAAGCATCAACAATCGTCGTTGAAGAAGCTCTACGTTCAAATCAATTTTTCATTAACCAACGTTGGTTAGGTGGATTATTAACTAACTTTAAGACAATTCAAAAATCTATTGGACGTATGGTCGAGATCGAAAAAATGATCGAAACTGGTTCAATTCATGTTTACACTAAAAAAGAACAAATTCAATTACAAAAAGAAGTGTTACGTCTTCAAACATTCCTTGGTGGTATTAAACTTATGAAAGTTCTTCCACAAGCAATTTTTGTGGTCGATCCTACAGAAGATACAATCGCTGTTATGGAAGCTAAGAAACTTGGTATTCCAGTATTTGGTTTCATGGACACAAACTGTGATCCTAGTTACCTTGATTATGGAATTCCAGCAAATGATGATGCAATTCGCTCAATTCGTTTAATTGTTTCATTAATGGCTGATGCTTTATTAGAATCAGTTGATGGAAGCGTATTAACAACAGCATATACTGATGACACTGATAATGACATTACGATGGTTGAAGTTGTTGCTAACGTTGAACGTCAAAATGAAGAAAATGAACGTCGTCGTAAAGCTCGTATGGAAGAACGTCGTCAACGTCAAGAAAACCGTAAACCTTACACTCGTGATGGAAATCGCGAAGGTGGGTATAACAGAGAACGCCGTGATTTCAAACCTAGAGAAAAAACAGAAACTGTTGATTCATCACCAAAAGTAACTACACCAAGTGAGGGAGCTAAGTAATGATTACTGCAAGTTTAGTCAAAGAACTACGTGAGCGCACAGGCGCAGGAATGATGGATTGCAAGAAGGCACTAGAAGCAACTGAGGGTAACGTCGCAAATGCTATCGATTGGCTTCGTGAAAAAGGAATTTCAAAAGCTGCTAAAAAAGCAGATCGTATTGCTGCTGAAGGTTTAGCTAATATTTTAGTTAGTGATAATTCTGCAGTTCTTGTTGAACTTAATTCAGAGACGGATTTCGTTGCAAGTAACTCTCAATTCTTAAGTTTATTAGATGTCATCACAAAGACATTATTAGCTACAGATGCTAATACTGTTGAAGATGCATTAAAAACTAATGTTGAAGGAGTATCATTAGAAGAAGTTCTTCTAAATGCAACTGCAACCATTGGCGAAAAAATTACATTACGTCGTTTTGTTCGTGTATCTAAGACAGATGCTGAATTCTTTGGTAGTTATGTTCATAAAACTGATGCTAAAATCACAGTTGGTGGACGTACAGCTGCATTAGTTGTATTAAATGGTGGATCACCAGAAGCTGCAAAAGACATCGCTATGCAAGTTGCTTCAATGTCTCCTACATATATCTCTAGAGATCATATGCCACAAGATGTTGTTAACAAAGAACGTGATATTCAACGTGAAATTGCATTAAATGATGAAGTTTTAAAATCTAAACCTGAGAATGTATTAAACGGAATCGTTGAAGGTCGCTTATCTAAGTCCCTTCAAGAGATGTGTTTAGTTGATCAATTATTCTTCAAAGATCAAGATAAGAAAATTGCACAAGTTTTAAAAGAAGCAAATGCAAGTGTCGTTTCATTTGTACGTTATGGCGTTGGTGAAGGCATTGAGAAAAAAGAAGATAATTTTGTTGAAGAGGTTATGAATCAAGCATTTGGAAAATAATGGACACTTTGTGTCCATTTTTAACAGGAGGAGTAAACGCATGTATAAACGCGTATTATTAAAACTTAGTGGGGAAGCTTTATCTTCCAAACAACATCAACTAGATCCTGATATATTATTTTCATTGGCTCGTCAAATTAAAGACGTTGTCAATTCAGGGGTTGAAGTAGCGATTGTTGTAGGAGGAGGTAACTTTTTAAGAGGAAAAGTTGCTGAGAGTATGGGGATTGATCGTGTACAAGCAGACTATATGGGAATGCTAGCTACAGTGATCAACGCAATTGCGATTCAAAACGCATTAGAAAAACATGATGTTGCCACTCGTGTACAAACAGCCATTGAAATGAGTAAAGTTGCTGAACCTTTTATCGTACGTCGTGCAATTCGCCATTTAGAAAAAGGAAGAGTTGTTATATTTGGTGCAGGAACTGGAAGCCCATATTTTTCAACAGATACTACAGCAGCACTACGTGCTAGTGAAATTAAAGCTGATGTTATCTTAATGGCTAAAAATGGTGTTGATGGTGTATATAGTGCAGACCCTAAAATTGTTGCAGATGCGACTAAATACGATATAATAACATATATGGATGTCTTAAAGAATGGTCTTGCAGTGATGGATTCTACCGCAACTTCAATGTGTATGGATAATGACATTGATGTCATAGTATTCAATATGAATGAAGATGGTAACATTCTTAAAGCTGTTTCACAAGATAACATTGGGACACGAATAACTAAAGGAGTAAATGAATGAAAAATCATATTGATTTAGCCCACGATAAGATGAAGAAATCGATTGAAGCATTTGAGCACAGTCTTGCATCACTTCGCTCAGGTCGTGCAAACCCTTTGTTGATTTCAGAGATTAATGTTGATTACTATGGAATGCCAACTCCACTTTCACAACTAGGACAAATTAATGTTGTGGAAGGAAAGCAACTTCTATTTAAACCTTTCGATAATAGTGTTCTAAAAGATACTGAGAAAGCAATTTTTAATGCGAATATTGGTTTGACACCTCAAAATGATGGAATCGTTATTCGAGTTAACGTACCATCTTTAACCCAAGAAACACGTAAGGAACTTTCAAAACAAGTTAGCAAATTAGCTGAAGATGCTAAAGTTGCCGCAAGAAATGTACGACGTGAAATTAATGATCATATCAAAGCGGATGATACACTAAGCGAAGATATGGAAAAGAAAGCCTTAGATCAAGTCCAAAAAATCACCGATGAGACCATCAAAGTGATTGAAGGATTAGCGGCTGACAAAGCAAAAGAAATCATGACGGTATAAACTCACGACACGTGAGTTTCTTTTTAAAGGAGAAATATGAGTATTCCACAACATATTGCAATCATCATGGATGGTAACGGGCGCTGGGCTAAGAATATTGGAAAAGAGCGTACCCATGGTCATTATCATGGTGCTTTAAACATACGAAGAATTGCGATTAAGGCACATCACTTAGGAATTAAAGTATTAACACTTTATGCTTTTTCAACAGAAAATTGGAAGCGTCCTGAAAGTGAAGTTTCATTTATTATGGATTTACCTCGTGTATTTCTTCAAAAATATCTTCAAGAATTGATTGATAACGACATATGTATTCAGCTTATAGGGGATTGGAAAAATCTTCCTCCTTCAACAGTAAAGATATGTGAAGAGTTGATTGAAAAGACTAAAGATAATCAAGGATTAAAACTAGTCCTTGCGATTAATTATGGTTCGAAGCAAGAAATTGTTAAGGCTGTAAATGAGTTTATAACTCAAATCCCTAACACCATGATCAGTGAATCACATCTTGAATCATTTTTAGATACATCACATCTTCCTCCAGTAGATTTATGTATCAGAACAAGTGGTGAAAAGCGTTTATCTAACTTTCTTTTATGGCAACTTGCCTAT
>DITO01000041.1 GCA_002422065.1 Erysipelotrichaceae bacterium UBA6182
TGCTTTAATGATCAGCTTATAGGCTTTAAGTTGATACAGGAAATAGATGATTTGAGTCTTATAACTGAATCTTTTATTAAAAATCATTTTGGTCCATTTCGAAAAGTACTCACGTATCTTGCTCGCATTTTCTCCAATATATTCCAAACGAACGTTATCATCAACATCACTGTTCATGATGCGTAATGTGGTTAAGTGCAAACCATGAGTCATATACATGTATTTAACTTCTTTAGAGAGAACATCTAAGTTACTCGTGAGATGTGTTTGAATATAGTCCTCAACAATTCTTATTGCTTCATAGACATCAAATATCTTTGGTTTTAGGCTATGTGCGATTGATGTAGAACGTTGATAATAATAATACAAGGCTTCGTTCACTTTGGTAACTTTATTTGCTTTAAAGTATAAGATTGGTATTGTTGCTAGATCTTCATACCAGAGTCCAACAGGGAACTGGACATCTGAGAACAGTGTTGTACGATAAAGCTTGTTACATGCACTGTTGTTTATTCCTAATAAATCAGGTCGATCAGAAATTGAAAACGAATCAAAATCGCCGCCACTTGAGAACTCTTGGCGATCATTGTAAACATACAACATGTCACAAGCTACAATATCTGAATTTGTCTCGATTGCTTTAAGATAAAGCTTTTCCAACATCGTCAGATCAATGGTATCATCACTATCAATAAACGCTACATACTCACCTTTAGCATGTTTCAATCCTGTGTTACGAGCAGCAGAAAGGCCCGCATTGATTTGTTCTATCAAGCGGGCATTATTCAAACCTTTAATAATTTCTCTTGCAATGTCTGCAGACGTATCCGTCGATCCATCATTGACTAAGATGAGTTCAAAACCTTGAAAAGTCTGTTTAATTATACTTTCCAAACATTTCGCTAAATAATCTTCGACATTATAAATTGGTACGATGACACTAATCGAAATTGGATTTGTCATATCATGGTGTTGCTGGAACGCTATCCGCCTTCTTACCAACCGTTAGAGTCAAACTCGTTGGGAAAGTTGATTTAGTGTAAGTCGTCGTGTTACTGATGCTAGGTGATATGCTGATAATTTTGCCAGCATTCACTTCACTAACTTCTTCTACTTTGGTAATCGTCGGATTTAGACCATTATTTGTGAGCCAAGTTTTTAGATCCACTTCAGTAGAACCAACAAAATTCGGTACTGCTAAAGTAGGCTCAACTTTTGTAGACAAGGTCAAAGTAAGTTTATCAATGGTTCTAAATTTCTTTGTAGCTAAATAGCGTTCAATATAGACGGGTTCAACTTTTAAAACAGTTCCCTCAATTTTACTTGGATCATACTTACGAATGTAGGTAATTTGGTCAAGTGAACTCACTAACTTACGTGCAAACTCATCGACTTGTGCCTCCGTCCAGTCTACTTTTGGAATTTCAACGAAAGGATAATCATAAACTTGAAGTTTGATTACTCTATCTGTAGGAATCTTAGTGTATGCAATTGGATCTTGAGCATATACTTTCCCAGCCTTACTCACATCATAGATTGAATCATCTGAAGTGATCCAAGTGTATTGTAAAGTTACGTTATTTTGTGTTGCCCAAGTACGAATTTCTGTAAGATCATCCAATGTAGTATTCCAGATGAAATCTTCAACAATATCCTGACACTCTTCATATTTTCGATTGTCATATAAGCTACAATCTAGGACTTTCTTGATTACACCAATCGTGAGATTTGTAATCTTACTTGTTCGACGTCCATACTTCTCACTTTGAGTCACAATCTGATTATGAACATAGGCATCTGAATACAGTGCGCTTCCAGCTCGTATTTCACTTACACTTATTGCAATATTACGAGCCTTCGCCCATTCTTTAACACGTTCATATGTCCAAACGCCATCTTTCTCAGACAACATATTTGGCATAATGTCTGGGATGACATCATGTATTCTTTTTTCATCGTATTCCTCAAGATAAACAACCGGTCTTTCAACCCACCATTCGATACTAAATCGAGCTGGTTCGGGAATTTTCGGCTCATAATTATAGTCTAAGTTTCCTAGAATAAAGTTTCGATTGTCTTCTATTGCACCATTAAATAGACGATAGATCCATAAAGGCAGTTCCATTGCTTCATTATAGTTTGTTGATCCATAGCCTGTTACACGTGATCCTTCGATTTCCAGAACGCGTTCTGATTCAACAAAGCTATTACTCATCGCCTGCATTGTGTAATTAAACAAACTTAACATTTGTTCTAAAGACATGTTGGTCTTAATATTACTGCTAGCAGCATCTAGAATGTTCAAAATAACATTAACGTCTTTTGTAGCCAATACCGAATTGATAAGCTGGGTTATGACTTGCTGTTGATTGAGTTGTCTCTGATAGTCACCGCCTGGCATCAACTTACGTTCACGAGCAAATGCAAGTGTCTGTTCTCCAGTCAGATGGTTATTTCCTGCTGGAACCCATACAGTAAAATGTCCACGTTCCGCATCAGAACTTTGTCCTACGAATTCTATTGGCGAGTTGATCAAAAGACCTCCCATTGCATCAACGATTTCGACGACACCTTTGAAGTTAACTTCTGCGAAGAAATCAATTTTAATGTCCATTAGATTCTGTACAGTATCAATCGTACATTGTCTGGAAATGACACGAGCATGCGTAATTTTGTCTGACTCTTGGTTCTTATAACAAGCGATCGGGACATAACTATCACGTGCGATACTCGTTAAAGTAGCTTTAAACGTATAGGGGTTAAATGTCGCAATGATTAGGGTATCCGATAAGCGCCCATCGTTTCCCATAATTAACACTGTGAATGGTGTTTTAGTCACATCAAACTCAGTGTTTGACTGATTGGTGACTTCAACTTTTGCTTCATAATGATAGATTTCAGTCGTTTTGTCTAGGTATTCTTCATAACCATCATTAACAATGAAAAAACTATAGTAGTCGGATGGCATTGCAGCTACATCGACATCACCAGATAATAATCCAAGATACAAATCATTGTAATTACTATATTCGACAAATTTGACTGAAAGAGACTTCTTTTCAAGTTCTGCTTTAGCAAGTTTGTTTCCTTCTTGAATGTCTTCTCCAGCAATGACACCAAAACGCTTTCCAGAAACATCTTCAATATCTTTAATTGCGTTCTGATTATATGTGATGAAAACACCAGCTACTGTTTCTGTTTGAACAGGATTTACGACAATTTCATCAACACCTTTATTGACTCGATTAACGAGATAAACGGTTATTGTGCTAAAAATGACAAAGAATACAAACACAACCAAGATTACAATACTCATATTTCGGCTCTTTTTTCGAACTGACAAAATGATTGCTAAATCGATTAAAATAAGCAATAACAAGCCTACACCATTGACAATTAGAAATATGTTCGATGAGAAACTACTGTATCGCGTCAAATTGAATAAAATGTATAGTATTTCGATATTAATTAACACACCAATGACTTGGATGACCCAATCGAGTGGTCTGTTTTTTATATTTGTATTTTTTGACATTATCTATATCTCCAAAAATTGTGCAATTTGAAGCACTCCCTTATAATCAATTACGATAAATGCAGCCTTATTTTGAAACTCATGTTCTGGAAATTCTTCCCGATCGACATAAGTCCACTCCACTTCCATATAATATGCATTGTAATTTTCACCCAGGAAGGTAAATGGTCTGGCATAATCTGCAGTACCTGTAATCGTTTCAACCTCTAACAATTGATCTTTACCATATTTGTTTGCAAATGCATCTAGATCACGATAAAACCCAAGACGTGAAGATTCCATAAGTGTGAGGTATGAATGACTTACGATGTATGTTAAACCACCGACATCATAGCTCCCACCTTTATTCGTCCAAGTGTAATAATCCGCAATAAAACTCTTAACAACAAGATTTACTTCAGGTAGGATATCGTCAGTGTCTGCCTTTAGCTGATCACTTAACTCAATATACAAATCCTTCTGAAGTTGTGTTGGACGCTTTGGTAATGCGTAAACCTCGTTGTAGGTAAGGCCAGATTTCTTCTCACCTTCATTACCTGAATTTTTAAAGATGATGCTCGCCATATTAATTAAAATCGCCAAAATTCCTAAGCCCATGATGATTTCAAATAATATTGTTTTTGTTATTCTTAACTTCATAAGACCTCCAATGTTCTTGTTCTTAGAATCTAAAATATATAAACGGATTATATGAGTTACTGATTAAATACATCATACTTAGGTATAGGACGATTAATAGAAATAAGAAGTAAACATAATACCCAACTCTATTCTGCTTTATTCTCAATAAACTCATTTTAACGATTGGAGTTGAGCCCAACAGAGCTAAACCGAAATATGGCCATAAATAGAGTAATCGAGCATTTTTAATTGAGACAACATTCAATCCTTCATGAATTGAAACCATTTTGGTCAATATGACTTGAATTTGACTAAAACCATTTGAGTTGAACAATACCCAGCTGACCATTACCAATAACAAGGTGTAAATATAACGCAATGGTCCGAGTTTATCAATATACTTTGCCAAGAAGAGCTTCTCAATGATGAGTATTACCCCAAAGTATACACCCCAAATGACAAAATTCCAATTTGCACCATGCCACAATCCTGTTAGAAACCACACTGTGAATAGATTGAAAACCCAGCGGATTTGCGTTACACGATTACCGCCTAATGGAATGTACACATAATCTCTAAACCAAGTGCTTAAAGACATGTGCCAGCGTCTCCAAAAATCGGTAATCGATCCAGCGATATATGGATAATTGAAGTTCTCAAGGAAGTTGAAACCAAACATCTTACCTAATCCAATCGCCATGTCACTGTACGCACTGAAATCAAAGTATATCTGCAGTGTATAAGCTAACACACCCATCCAGGCCATGGTAAATGTCATTTGATCAAGTGGTAGTTTAGCAAAAACATAATTTGCAGCAATTGCTACATTGTTCGCAAGTATTACCTTCTTTCCTAAGCCTAGTATGAATCGTTGAAAACCCTCAGAAAAATCTTGAATGCTCTCCTTGCGATGTTCAAGTTCATGTTCAATTGTTGCATAACGCACAATCGGTCCAGCGATAAGCTGTGGAAAGAATGCAACGTAAGTTAGTAATAGATGTAACTTCTTCTGTACTTGCACTTTCCCAAAGTATGCATCAATAACATAAGACATAAGCTGGAAAGTATAGAAACTGATCCCAATCGGCAGACGTATGGAAACATTGGGCAGATTCAAAGATAATAACGAGTTGATGTTAAACAAAATGAAATTTGTATATTTAAACACAGCTAAGGCACCAATATCAAACACTAAGGTTAAAACAAACACAAGCAATGCTTTTTTAGTATTACATTTTCTCTGCAAATCATGAAACCAAAGTGTTGTAAAGTAGTTTAAGCTCACCGTTGCAAGCATCAAAACAATATAAATTGGTTCTCCCCAACTATAAAAAACGACTGAAAACACCAAAAGAATCCAATTTCGGATTCTTAGACTCTTCGTACTGTAGTAGACCAAGACAACCAATGGTAGGAAGATGGTCAGAAACGTTAAACTGCTAAATAACATAGCCGATCTCCCTAATCTCGCTTGACATCAAAATCAAGATATCGATCTCCCCACTCATCAGATAGGAAGTAGTTCTCAATGGTATACATAAATAACACCTTATCAATATTCTTTTCTTTTATAAATGAATCATATTTGAATTCTACTTTAAAGATCCCTTTATAGTTGATTGGATAAACAAAATAAATGTTTTTATAATGATTCAACAACAAAGGCAGTACTGGACCTGCATAGGAATCCCCAATAATCAACAGGTCACCTTCTATATCAGCTTGATTTTCGCGATGAACGAAACCATTTCCCAAACTATACGCTTTGTTATAATGATAGTCCATCGTATCTATACCTGTTCGATCAAAAAATTGGTTTGTATCATTTGGATTCTCGTTCAATTGTCCATCAGAATAGGCAACATATTCTGGAAGATCAAATTTATAGACACAAAAATCCGCTCCATCATTGACAAACCCGCTCTGAGCAGAGTATGTCCCATAGAACTTGAGTCCATCTTTGCAGTTCTCAGCTAATGGAGATAAAGCATCATCTTTGTTGCCTTCAATTAAATTCAGGATATCTAAATAACCTTGATAACTTCCTCGATGATTCCAATGATGGTCCGTAGAGTAAAAATATTTTTCGTAATCATTCAAATCACCTATTTTGAATGAACTATAGGGTACTTGCAAAGAAGTTCTTAAACTCTCTTCAAACCGATCCCCCCCCGAACTAAGTCCATTCGCAGAATCGAAGAAATCTTTCTCTTGAATTTGAGTTGGTTTATACACATAGAAACCTACATTCGGATAATCCTCTGCAATCTTATTTATCTGCCCTGCACGATCAATGATTCTCTGGTTAATGATATCCGAATAAGCAATGGGATTACTCATTAGCAACTGGCTGGAACCAATTTGATTGACATACGTATCTCCAACAGGATTCAAGACCATTGGATCATCAATTAATGAGTAGAGTATATTTGCATTAGCATAATTAATTTTATTCTTCAATTTCACAAATTCATAACGATCATAAAACTGATCTGTTAAAATCGTTTCGATTGTCGACTCGAAAACACCATTCAAAAGTTCTCTAGGATGAAGATCTTGATTGGTCTTTAAGTTACGATTCTCTACATAAGAAATCATTTCTTGATCCTTGACAAATAAACTGTAAATGCTGGTCAAGGCAAGGATAATGAGTACAAGAATTGGAAAGATTTGTTCACTCTTTTTCATAGTCGTTATTAGTTTATCAAATTTGTCCTAAAAAGAGTATTAATTTTGGATTAAGTTCGCATTTAAGGCTAACATGAATGGGCGAAGATGTATCCATTTGTTATAATATACAATAAACGATATGAAAAAAACTGAAACACAAAATCTCAAACGAATAATCTTACTCGTCCTAAGCCTTATCATTTTTTCGTTCTTCTTTCTTATTTCTACCTACACACCTTTAGCGGGTGACGACTGGGGCTATGCTATCAATGGACTTAGACAAAATCCCTTAATCACAGCTTTAGAGTTCTATCAAACATGGTCTGGGCGATTCTTTAGTGAACTTTATGGATTCCTTGTCACGCCCAATAAACTAGTATGGAACTTCTTGAATGCATCGCTTTTTACCGGGATTTTTATTCTTATTACACGTTTAGGTCTTAAAAGGAACAAAGTCATTGGATCACTCCTACTCATATTTTTAATGTTTAGTGTCAAGGATGAATTACGTATGGAAACCTATACTTGGTTGATGGGTACAACATACATCATTCCACTTTTTCTTGCCCTTTTATTCTTTAAACTTAATCTTCAAGATACTGAAGATTCAATCAAACCCAAATTGAATGTCATCATCATTTCGAGCTTACTCTTGTTCTATATTGGCCTAGCGATGGAAAACATTGCCATCATTATGGTACTAGCAACCATTCTATTTAATATCTACACATTTATTAATAAACGAAGCTTTTATATTCACCAAATCAGTTATGCAGTCGTTTCAATTGCATCACTCGTATTATTACGCTCTTCACCTGGTGCAGCAGAACGCTTATTAAGAGATCATCCTGACTGGGTAAGAATGAGTTTTTTTGAGCAGATTTTATCGAATTACTCACATTTCATACGCATGACATTCATCGAACATCGGATGTTGATTTTGACATTGAGCATTGCATTCATGCTTCTCGTAATTCGAAATGTAATCCAATCTAGAAAAGTCAAAATACAAGATATCATATTGGCAATAATCTTTTTGATTTCATCATTCTCATCAATTTCGCTGCAACTCAGTACTCGTTTGATGTTTATTGATTGGTCACAATTCATCGAAGCGACTTCGATCTTTAATTCAGTATTCTGGATTATTTTTACGCTTGCTCTTTTCGCAAGCATAATTCTATACATTGAAAAAAAGAAGCAACTTCGCTTTGCATTTATCCTATTATTAGCAGGCGTGAGTAATGGGGTCATGATGCTATCACCTATCTTTGGTTATCGCTCCACTTTATATACCGTTTATTTCTTAATGTTGTTGATCTTGATGGTTATCGATCTGTTTGAAATTAAAAAACCTGTTCTATTTGCTCTATCCATTGTTTTGATTCTACTCATTGGCATTGAAGCTAAAGGACTTTTGTATAAATATCAATTAGTTGATCGTGTACATCGATTCCGCATGAGTGAAATCG
>DITO01000267.1:0-152 GCA_002422065.1 Erysipelotrichaceae bacterium UBA6182
GTTGACTGATACTAATAGGTCGAGGTTTTAATCACAAAACCTACGCAAGAAAGAATACAATGTCTTCCCCTTCTGTTATTTAGTTTTGAGCGAACGCTCTCATCCGGTGATGATGGCGAAGTGGTCCCACCTGTTCCCATACCGAACACAGA
>DITO01000267.1:186-3173 GCA_002422065.1 Erysipelotrichaceae bacterium UBA6182
CCTTTACGGGAGGTATTTTTTTATTTGAGTTTCACTCGTTCATTAGGTACAATAGTAAAGAGGTAAAATGTATGTCCATAGTTTTATATTTATCCCTAGTAGCCTTGTGGCTATTATTAGCCCCACAATTTGAATTATCTTCATTATTGTTGGGAATGTTTATTTCTCTCATCATTGTGATTTTTACTCGTGAGAAAAGCGAAACTAGAATTTCTAATCTAGGACGTTTAATCAGCGCTCACGTTAGATTCTATACTGTATTACTTATCGAGATTCTTAAGGCTAACATTGATGTTGCAAAGATTGTTTTATCTAAAGAGATGAATATACAACCTCATTACTTAAACTATCAGCCTCATCTAAAATCAGCCTATGCTTCTGTGTTACTTGCCAACGCGATTACATTAACACCAGGTACACTCAGCGTTCACTTAGATGATCAAGGATACGTTATTCATGCACTGACTAATAGTGCAGCCGATGGACTTGTGGGTTCGAATATGGAGCGCATAGCAAAGGAGATTGATGCATGTTTGTTGAAACGTTAGTCATGGTCTTACTGTTAAGTATGACATTTATATCTTTGGCTCGAGCAATCATGGGTCCAAGTGTTTTAGATCGCCTTATCGCAATTAATGTTATCGCAACGAAAGTAACAACTTTAATTGTGTTAGTTGCCTTTGTTCTTAATCAAGAGATGTTTATTGATGTCGCTATGGTTTATGCACTATTAGGATTTATTATGTCTGTAGGAGTTACTAAGTTTGTGTTCAGAGGAGGGCTTGGCAATGATTGAAATCATTTTTGAAGGATTCATTACTATACTCTTCATTTTAGGATTATTTTTCTTCCTAGTAGGAAGTGTTGGTCTTATTCGACTACCTGATGCGATTACAAGGCTTCATGCGACCACAAAAGCAGACACTTTAGGTGCTGGTTTTATACTACTCGCTTTCATTTTAAGAGAAGGAGTATCACTACTTAGTTTAAAACTGATTTTAATTATCGTTTTCGTATGGATCACTAATCCAACGGGAGCCCATCTCATAGGAAAAATTGCCCATGATAAGAAGGAGGATGTGACATGAGCCAACTGTTTAATGCCTTATTGCTTATCTTTTTGATTGTGGCAGCCCTTGCGGTTGAGAAATCAAAAGACTTATTAAGTGCAATTATTATCTTTGCTTCATACTCACTCATGATGAGTGTGTTGTGGCTACTTCTTATGGCTCCTGATGTTGCACTTACTGAAGCTGCGATTGGTGCAGGAATCACAACATTATTATTCTTAGCCTTACTTGCGAAAACAGAGAGGCTCGAAAAATGAAACATCTCACTACATTACTCTTTGTGGCATTATTTCTTGTGTTATCATGGGGGGTATTATCAATGCCAGCCATGGGAGACGCTAATGCTCCTGCACACAATAATCTTGCCGAGTACTATAAAACACAATCTTTAGAAGACACTGGTGCAGCCAATGTAATTGCGGCAATCATTACTGATTATCGTGCTTTTGATACTTTAGGCGAAACAACAGTATTATTTACATCCATTGCAGCAGTGGTTTCTATAATGGGAGCAACTGCAAAAAAAGGAGATAAACATGAATGATATTATTCTAAAGACGATTACTAAACTCCTTTTTCCATACATTTTACTCTTTGGTTTCTTTATTATGATGCATGGTCATATAACTCCTGGGGGTGGATTCTCAGGAGGAGCAATCATAAGTGCTGGTTTTGTCTTGTACACACTTACATTTGGTTTAAGTGCTGCCGAGGCTAAGCTTCCTCATCATGTATTGAAAAAGGTAGAAACTGCAGGAGTACTTTGGTATATCTTAATTGGTCTAGTGGGGACAATTACAGTAGGCTCATTTTTAACAAATGAGCAAGCTGGGTTTCCATTAGGAAGTGCATTTTCACTGCTTTCAAGTGGAATGATTGCATTATTAACGATTGGTATTGGGATCAAAGTGGCATCAACGATGATTACACTTTTTAGAACATTGATTGAGGATCATCATGATTGAACTAATTTTATCGCACATGAACTATATTGGTGCTATGGCTCTATTTGTAATTGGATTACATACTGTTTTAACGCATTCAAATTTAGTAAAACGTATCATGGGTTTAAACATTATGGAAACAGCAGTGTTTCTATTCTTCGTTAGTATTGGAACAATTACCAATGGTATTTCACCAATCTTTACACCTACAACCCAAACTGGATTCATTAATCCAATTCCTTCCGCACTGATTCTTACAGGAATTGTGGTTGCGGTATCCATTTCTGCATATTCATTATCATTAATCATTAAAATATACGAGTTCACAAAAAGTTGTGAACTAAAAGATATACTTGAGGATAATTCATGAGCACAATGATACTTTGGATTTTATTACCACTACTTATTAGTGCTCTGATTCTACCACTCCTTAAGAAACATGTCCTACTCGTTAAAATCATCTTTATGGGTTCCATTCTACTTTCAACACTCATTACATGGTGGGTCATGATGAATGGAGCAGACATAGTGAATACCAGTGTCGTGTTTGGTTCATGGGATGTCTCCATTGGGATTGAATTTAAGTTCACATGGTTATCCATGGTCTTTGCTACCTTTGTGATGTCTGCAGCTTCTCTCGTTGCTTTATATGCTTTATCCGATATGTCACATCACATTGAAGAGAAACGCTTTGCATCGTATGCAACGCTGGTTTTACTCATGTTATTTGCGATTAATGGCATCACTTATACTAATGACATCTTTAATATGTATGTCTTTATGGAAATCTTATCCATTACTTCAGCAGCGATTATTTCAATAAAACATTCTAAAGCGAATTATCTTGCGTCATTTAGATATTTAATGCTTAATTCTATTGGTTCTATCTCAATTCTAATGGCGATAGCCTTTCTTTATATGGTGAGTGGACAACTAAATATGGATGCCTTAGCACTCGCCCTTAATCAAGCCT
>DITO01000220.1 GCA_002422065.1 Erysipelotrichaceae bacterium UBA6182
GGTCTTATGCAAGTATTCGGTAGTGCATTCATTGCTAGTTTAGTTGGATTAGCAGCTTATGGTGGTTATCTTGGTATGTGGGACTGGGCTGTTGTATGGCCATTGTTCACAGTTATCATGAAATATGCAGGATATATTGGTGTTGGTATTGTGGTTTTAGGTATGTTAGCTATCCCTCAAATTCAATATGCTTTAAACAAAGACACATATTTCTTAGTTACTGATGATTACGACGCTTACGTTAAGAAGAAAGCTCAATAAAATAAGTCGGTGAACGACAACATAAGGAGGAGATTATGAAAGTAGTTGTTTCATGTGCCAATGGCGCTGGTACTAGCTTAATGATGAAGATGCGGGTTGAAAAAGCGTTGAAAGATCTTAATGTTAACGTGACTAAAATTCACCACTGTTCTATCTCAGAAGGTAAGAGTTCGGCAACAACCTATGATGTTGTCTTCTGTCCACTTAACTTCGTCAGTATGTTCAAAGATGCTGAAGCGAAAGGGGTGACTATTATTGGACTAAGAAATGTCTTATCTGATGTAGAAGCCAAAGAAAAAATACTCGCTAGCGGGATCTTGGATAAGTTTAAATAATTCAACCGGGCGAAAGCCCGGTTATTCTTTTATGAAAGGCAAAGACAAATGAACATAGAAAAAATACACTTAGATGAACTATATCGCTGTTATAGTACGATGGCCATGCCTCTTGATGGTCAATTACACTTCTTTTTTGCGAGTGAAGAAAAAGGTTATCCTGCTTACGCCTATCCAATGAATGATTTATCACAACGTAAAGTCGTATGGGATAAAATGGGTGGGGTTATGAGTATGATTCCAATTCCTCATCAAGAGAATCAGTTTTTAGCAATCACCGATTTCTATCTTAAAGATTCTCCTTCATTGGCAAAACTAACATGGGTAAAATATGATAGTGTTCATGGTTTTGTAAGTCATGACTTATTCTATTTGCCTTATTTACATCGATTTGATTTATTCGAAGTCGGGGATGATGTTTACTTTATGGGAGGAACGATTGCAGATCGTAAAGAGCATAAAGAAGATTGGTCATGTCCTGGAAAGATTTATGCGGCTAAACTACCTAAGAACTTGTTAGATCCAATTCCACTTGAAGTCTTAAAAGATGGTTTAACACGAAATCATGGTTATTCTCGCTCAAATGATCGTCAATGTGGTTATTTTTCAAGTGATGAAGGAGTGTTTAAAATTGTACCTCCATCGTCAACACAAGTTGAATGGCACATTGAGCAAATCATGGAAGGTATGGTAAGTGAGATTGCTCTTATAGATATTGATCAAGATGGTATAGAAGAAATGATTACGATTGAACCATTTCATGGTAATGCTATTCATATTTATAAACTTAATGGTGAAGTACCTGAAAGAGTGTATACATATCCCCATGAAATTGATTTTGCACACACATTAGTATCGACAACGATTCATGGAGTTCCAAGTTTTGTAGGTGGTATTCGTCGTATTGAATCAGATTTATTTATTATTCAATGGGTTAATGGTGAGTTTGTTACAACTATTGTTGATAAAGGAGTAGGTCCTGCTAACCTCGATGTCTATGTCAGTGATGATCAAACCATCATTCATTCTTCAAATCATACTCAAAATCATGCGGCATTGTATGTCGTGAAAGCGTAGGTAACATATGTTAGAAACTCTAAAAAAAGAAGTGCTTGAAGCTAATCTTCTACTTCCAAAATATGGCATGGTTGTATTTACATGGGGAAATGTATCAGCGATTGATCCAGAAACAAGACTTGTTGCAATTAAACCTTCTGGTGTTGAATATGATGTTATGACAATAGATGATATCGTAATTGTTGATCTTGATGGAAATGTTGTGGACGGAAAACTTAAACCAAGTAGCGATACTGCAACGCATATTGCGTTATATCGTCAATTCCCTGAGATTAAGGGAATTGTACATACACATTCACGTTGGGCTACCATCTTTTCACAAGCTAACAAATCACTACTTCCTTTTGGAACAACTCATGCTGATTATTTTTATGGAGAGATTCCATGTACACGTCAACTTGCAGATGATGAAATCAATGAAAACTATGAACTAAATACAGGAAAAGTCATTATTGAAACATTTAAGAATACTAATCCTATGTACGTACCTGGCGTTTTAGTGGCTAGTCATGGACCATTTGCTTGGGGGTCTTCAGCACTTGATGCTGTTCATCAAGCAGTTGTACTTGAAGAAGTTTCTATGATGAACTGGCATACACAAATGCTTAATCCTCAAATACCTTCCATTCCACAAACTCTTTTAGATAAGCATTTTAAACGCAAACATGGAGCTGGTGCATATTATGGTCAACGCTAAATCCTATCAATTAGGTCTTTATGAAAAAGCAATGCCGTCACATTTATCGTGGTTAGAAAAGTGTCAAGCGACTAAAGATGCAGGGTTTGATTACCTTGAGATTAGTGTTGATGAAACCGATGCAAAGCTTGCTCGCCTTGATTATGATGATGCTCAAATCAAGGAGATTAAAGAAGCAATTGATACTACAGGGATACATATATTAAGTATGTGCTTAAGTGGTCATCGTCGATTTCCTTTAGGTAGTCATAATCCTGATATCCGCAATACAAGCTTACAAATCATGGAAAAGGCGATTAAATTTGCGATTAAACTTGGTCTAAGAACCATTCAATTAGCAGGGTATGATGTTTACTATGAGCAGTCTGATGCAGAATCAAAAGCAATGTTTGAGATTAATCTTCAAAAATGTGTCCAAATGGCATCAAAACATGGGGTAGTCTTAGGATTTGAGACTATGGAAACTGATTTTATGGATACATCGACTAAGGCAATGGTTCATATTGAAAGACATAATTCTCCTTACTTAAAGTTATATCCAGATATTGGAAACCTAACCAATGCAAGTCGTATTACTAAAGTTTCTGTAAGTGATGACTTAAACAATGCACGTGGTCATATTGTGGCTGCTCACTTAAAAGAAATCATTGAAGGACACTATCGTGAGATTCCTTTTGGACAAGGGAATACTCATTATGATGAGGCGATTGAATGCTTACATAGCCAAGGTGTTAATCTATTTACTGGTGAATTCTGGTATGTAGGGAATGAAGATTGGAAATCAGATTTAGTTTTTGCAAATCAATACTTAAGAACTAAAATTGAGAAGTATTATAAATAACCGATAGTTATTCATTGTTTTGAAGAATAAAAGCTGTTCATTATTTTGGATGAACAGTTTTTATTTATGCCTATGATCTATTTAAATAATGTTAACATTTACATTTAACCAATAAAGGACTATAATACGAACTTAAACACATTATCTTATTATATTTAATACTTCAATAGGATGTTGTCTAAGAATATTCTTTTGATTGTGAAAATCAAGGGAGTTCACAATGAAAAGGATAAACATGGAATTTACAACACTAGGGATTTGTGCTCCAATACTAAAAGCACTAAAAGACTCATCATACTCAGAACCAACACCGATACAAGCAGAAACGATTCCTGCCGCTTTAGAGGGCAGAGATATTTTAGGATTAGCTCAGACTGGTACTGGTAAAACGGCAGCATTTGCAATTCCAACACTACAAAAACTATCTGAAGTCCAACAACATTCAAAAAATAGAGCAATACGAGCTCTAATTTTAACACCAACACGTGAGTTAGCAGTTCAAATTCAAGAAAGTTATCAAACATATGGCAAATACTTACCACTTCGCTCCTTAGTTGTTTTTGGTGGTGTTGGTCAAGCTAAGCAAGTCAGTGAACTTAGAAAGGGTGTGGATGTATTAATTGCTACACCTGGTAGATTAATGGATCTCATGCAACAGGGATACATCAATTTATCTAAGATTGAAATATTTATTCTTGATGAAGCTGATCGCATGTTAGATATGGGATTTATTCATGATGTAAAAAGAATCATCAAACAAGTCCCTAATCGTAAGCAAACTATGCTTTTTTCAGCAACTATGCCTCCCGAAATTAATCAAATCGTAGAAGAATTACTTGTTAACCCAGTTCGAGTTTCAATTACACCTGTTTCTTCAACTGTTGACACTGTTGATCAATTTGTTGTCTATGTAGATTCTATTCATAAGATAGATTGGTTTGTAGAGTTCTTGAAAAAGAAGAAGTCTGATTCTGTATTGATATTTACGCGTACAAAACATGGATCAGATAAAGTAGTAAAAGAACTATTAAAAAGAAACATTAGTGCTAAAGCAATCCATGGAAATAAGTCTCAGAACGCACGTCAGGCTGCTCTTAAAGAGTTTAAGGATCTAACCACTCAGGTATTGGTTGCAACTGATATCGCATCACGAGGCATTGATATTCAAGATTTAAGTTATGTTATTAATTATGACATGCCTGAAGTAGCAGAAACATATGTTCATCGTATAGGTCGTACTGGTCGTGCTGGAAAGAAGGGAACTGCTATTTCTTTAGTTAACTTTAGTGACATAGCTTTACTCAAAGATGTTGAGAAGTTGATTAAGAAATCACCGGTTGAAATAGTTAACCCTAAGTTTCCACTGATTGACAAAACGATTGTTGTAAAGCAACAAAAAGGTAAAGCGTTTCGTAAGGCTAGTGATAAGCAAGAACGAACATTAGAAAACAAGCAAAATCGTCCTAAGAATAGTGGTCAAAAGCAATCAACTCAAATGAGTAAACCTAATACTGCAAAAAAGCCATTTAAGCAAAACCGTAATCAACAACAAAAGAAGAACATTTCAAAGTAGTAACTTCATATGATGTATTCATAACAAAAGAAATTCATTAAGTAAAATAAAGACTCCGATACATAACTAGTGCTTAGCTGTTGTATCGGAGTCTTTTATTCATTTACATTCAATTTTTTGATTAAGCTTGAAGTGTATCCCACTAAGCAAGCAAGTTACGTAGTTATCATAGTCTGAATATTAAATATCTCTATTTTAAACTTGTCTTATTTTCAATTTCATGTTCGACATGAACACTGAATGTTGTTTTTGAGATATTACATGCATGGTCNNGCTAAACAACGATCATTAGCCATACGCTCGAAATGGCGTTGTTTTGCTTTGAATTCTAATAAGTCTAGATAGTTTTCATCTTCAAGGATTGATTGATGCATTAGCTTATCCTCATTGATGAATACTTTCAACGATCTTGCAATCATATGATGAACTAAGTCGTACATTTGAATAATGTCTTCAAGGGCTTCTTCAGAAAAACTCTCATCTGCTTCGTATATCGTGTCATAAAACTCTACAAGATTAGTCGATAGATCACCGATACGCTCAATATTTTTGAGAACTGCAATGTTTCCTTGGTACGTTTCTAAATCAGTTTCACCAAGATTTTCTTTAACAATAACAAGTAAATAGTCAGTAATCTTTGAGTCCATGTTGTTGATGATGGATTCAAGGTTTAATGAGTGTTCAATGTGTGATTTATTCTTAGTTATTAATAGTTTTTTAGACTCATCAATGGCCTCTAGAGCTAATTCACCCATTTTTACGATAATGCTTTTGCTAACATTTAAAGCAGCAGAAGGAAGTGAACGGGCTAACTCTAAGTCGAGAGCATTAAGATCAATTTCACGGTATTCAATCTCATCTCCTTTAATAAGGATGCGAACAATCTTAACCAGATATGAAACAAAAGGAAACATGAGTAGGGTTGCGATAACGTTAAAAGCTATATGTGCAACAGAAATTTGAAGTGCTGCATTTAGATTGAAAAGAGAAGTTAAATACTTATCAACTGACAAAAATTGATTAAGGAATATCATAGCAAATACTGTTCCAATAACATTAAATAAAGTGTGTATTCCTGCTGCACGCTTTGATGCTAAAGAACCTCCAAGAGCAGCCATAATTGCTGTGATCGTTGTTCCAATGTTTGAACCAAAGACAAAAGGTAAAGCAGCATCAATAGTCATACCACCTGATTCATAAATTTTCTGAACTATACCAATCATTGCGGATGATGATTGAACAAGTCCTGTAAAGATTACACCACCTGTTAATGCTAAGAGAGGATTAGTTGACATTTGACGAGTTAAATCAATAAATGCTTCTACATCCTTAAGTGACTTCAATGCATCACCCATGGTTTTAAGACCAAAAAACATAATACCAAAGCCTAAGATAGCAGATCCAATATAGTTTGTCTTTTTCTTTTTAGCAAATAAGACAAGCATGGCACCAACGAAAATGATTGCCATAGCAAAGTTTTCAATCTTTAGTCCAATAAGAAAAGATGTGACTGGTGTCCCAATATTTGCTCCCATAATGATTCCGGTTGCTTGTTCAAGTCGCATTAAACCAGCACGAACAAATCCAATTGTAATTGCTGTAGTGGCAGATGAGGATTGAATAGCGACAGTTATGAATGCACCAATCCCGATTGCCATCCATACTTTTGATGTGTAACGATCAATATAGGTTCGAAGTTTATCTCCAGCAACTGCTTTGAGACCATCTCCCATGAACTTAATTCCGAAGAGGAATAGTCCAAATCCACCTAATACTAAATCCCATTTTATAATTTGAAAGGACGCTAAAGAAGCGATTAAATTATCCATATGTTACCTCAAACGATAGTTTACCATTTAACTGAGCTACTGTGAAGTAAAAATCATGGATATCTATGATAAAAAAAGTGATTATGTTATAATATTCACGGAGGATTTATGCCTTTATCATATATAAATCAAACTAAAGACAAAGCATGGAGTGGATATCGCTCTATCATTAAAAAGATTATGAAAGAAGCAATATTGCTTCAAGAAATCACACCACAACAACATATTAATGTTGTTTTAGTGCTAGATGAGTCAATGCATTATTATAATCTAAACTTTAAAGGAAAAGATTATCCAACCGATGTCTTAACATTTGTAAGTGATGATGAAGAAACACTTGCAGATGTATTTATTAATGTCGACGCAGCAACTCGTCAAGCATTGGAATATGGTCATTCTGTAAAGCGAGAAATCGCGTTTCTTTTTGCCCACGCATTACTTCATGCATGTGGTTATGATCATGAGAATCAAGCTGATGAAGCTAAGATGATTGCACGACAAAAGGAGTTGCTACGTGAATATCCTAAACATGTTTATTAACCTTTGGTCTAAATTTAAAGTAGCCTTTGAAGGGCTCTTTTTTGGATTATTTAATGATTCTAGTATTCAACTTCAGTTTGCGTTAGGTTTTATCGTCGTCGTACTAATTGTTTGGTTACCACTAGAAACTTTTGAAGTTATTATAATGTTACTACTGATAGGGTTAATACTCTCATTAGAATATATTAACACTAGCATTGAATGGATATGTGATGCTTTAATTCCACAGGAAAATGCAGATGTTAAGCGAATAAAGGATTTAGCTTCAGCAGCTGTGTTATGGATGTCACTCTTCGCAGCAAGTATTGCATTAATCATACTCATACCACACATTAAGGAGATTTTAGGATGAAAAAACAATTAATTGATCAAGCATTTATTGCTATGAAGAATGCATATGCAGTTTACTCAAATTATCATGTAGGTTCCTGTGTTCTATTAAAAGATGGAACTACATTTCTAGGAGCTAATATTGAAAATGCTTCATTTGGTGCCACTAATTGTGCTGAGCGAAGTGCTGTTTATTCTGCTTATTCTAATGGATATCGTAAAGAAGATATTCAAGCTATTGCCATTGTTACTGATGGGTATCGCATTGCTGCACCTTGTGGTATTTGTCGCCAAGTACTAAGTGAACTAATAGGGCAAGATACACCTATTTATCTATCCAATGGTAAAGAAGAACTAGAGACGACTATTGCAGAGCTACTACCGATGCAATTCAATGAAGGGGACGTAAAACATGATTAAATCAGGAACAGTAGCACTAATTGGACGTCCTAATGCAGGAAAGTCTACTTTGCTTAATGCCTTATTGCAAACCAAATTGGCAATCACATCTCCAAAAGCACAAACTACTCGTAATGTAATCTTAGGTGTTTATAATGATGAGCGAGGTCAAATCGTATTCTTAGATACTCCAGGGTTTCATCAACCTAAAGATGCATTAAGTTCAATGATGGTCAAAGCTACCGTTGCAGCATTAAAAGAAGTAGATTTAATTTTATTTATGATTGACATTAATAAAAAGGAAAGAGCGGTTGATAAATCACTCTATGATCTTGTTAAGCAAACTAAATCACCATGTTTTGCGATTGTAAATAAGATTGATACGATGAATAGAAATCATGTCATTCCACTACTTGAGTATTATCATAAAAATTATGAATTCGATGAAATTATTCCTTTATCAGCGCTTAATAAGGATAATCTAGATCGATTGATTGAAGTAACACTAAATGCTCTACCTGAGCAAGAACGCTTGTATCCTCAAGAGCAATTAAGTCAATTAACTCATCACTTCTATATTGCGGAAAGTATTCGTGAGAAACTTTTAAACCTTACTAATCAAGAAATACCGCATTCTAGTGCAGTGATGATTGACACCTTAAAATTTACTGATACTGCATGCAACATTGAAGCTACAATTGTGGTCGAGAAGGACTCGCAAAAGGGTATTGTTATTGGGGCTAAAGGGTCATTAAAGAATGAAATTATTAAGCAAGTAAGTATGGAACTACGTCGCCAGTACAATATGAAGATCAACTTAACCTTATATGTGAAAGTGGACAAAGATTGGCGTTTAAAGACTAGTAAAATCAATGCCTACTTGAATCCAAATAGTAGCGAGTATGAACAATAAAGATACATTTATTGTTGTTTCTACACAAGTCTACAAGGAAAAAGATGCCTTAGTGAGAATGATAAGTGAAGATGGTACATCGATCTCAATGATTGCAAAAGGGACATCATCACCAACAAGTAAATATGCTGCACTACTACAGCCATTCAATATTTGTGAAGTTGATTATCATTTAAAAGACAATCTTTCGTTTTTCATGAGTGCATCGCTAAAAAAGTCCATTGTCTTAGAAGACTTCAATTCGCT
>DITO01000258.1 GCA_002422065.1 Erysipelotrichaceae bacterium UBA6182
GAGTCCCCCTTCTAATTTAAAATGACAATTTTCATGAAAATTTCATTTTTTTTTACATTTTGGTTGACATCTCATGTGGATGTGTTACAATGAGACGTACAATTTAAGAGCATAGAGGTAGCGGTGTAGAAGAGTAATTCCCTGAGTCGGCAGACGAAGAAGGGAACGAAAGGCAATCATCGCCGAATGTATCATTTAGGCATAAATGTTTCATGGGGTTATAGGTAAAACTTATAACACTCCTACGAAAGTAGAGGCGCTAGCAAAAATATATGTTTATCCTATTTATTTTTGAAGTGTCCTCTCGGATGCTTTTTTTGTTAAAAAAACAAAGAAAAGAGGAAGAGAGAATGAAAAGAATTATTGGTTTACTTGTATTAATCTCCTTATCAATTGGATTAGGAGCATGTACTGGTCAAGAGGAATTAGATCCAAATGACATTGATGTGATTGTGGTAGGATTAGAAGCGGCTTATGCACCATTTAATTGGACAACACCTACACAAAATAGTTTTACTGTACCTATATTTGGTCAAAGTGGATCTTATGTAGATGGATATGATGTCGTGATTGCATCACGAATTGCTGATGCTTTAGGAGCTAATTTAGTCATTAAAGCAATTGATTGGGATGGGTTAATTCTATCACTCCAAGCAGGAGAAATTGATTTAATTATTGCAGGTATGAGCCCAACTGCTACACGTGCTCAAACGGTAGCATTTACAAATGAATATTATCGTTCTGAACAAGTAATGGTTGTTAGTGCATCAGGTATATATGCATCAGCTACTTCATTAGCAAACTTTTCAGGTGCGAGAGTTGTTGCACAAGAGGGAACATTACAAAACGATTTAATTCCTCAAATTCCTGGTGTTATCCATCGTGTTCCACTTGATTCTTACAGCTTTTTAGCTCAAGAAGTAACTTCAGGGACTGCAGATGCATTTGTTGCTGAACTACCAGTAGCACAAGCAATGGTTGCTACAAACTCGGGATTATCAATCGTATCATTTAGTGGAACGAATGGATTTACAGTTCTTGATGAAGAAATCATTGTTTCTGTTGCATTAAGACTTCAAGATACAGCTTTAGTTACACGTATTAATGAAATATTAGCTGAAATCAGTAACACTGAACGTGCTGCAATCATGGAAGCAGCTTTGGGAAGACAGCCACAAGAAGCATGATTTTTACACAGTTACCACCGAAAAACGAGTTTTTCCAAACCGTTATCTATTTATTAAAAACGTATGACAGTTTCTTTATAAGAGGTGTCATGATTACCTTGTTGTTATCTATTGTCGGCACGATAGGAGGGTTTTTACTCTCATTAGTGCTAACAATCATACGTATGCAAAAAATAGATAACCGACGTGACAATTTAATAACTAAAGCAATTAAGAAAACAAGTCAAGGATTCACCTACGTCTATATAACTGTTTTTCGTGGTACACCAATGATTGTTCAAGCCATGATCTTCTATTATGGATTAGCACCGCTACGTATTCCTTTTTGGGAACCTTTACTTGCTGGATTAATTGTTGTTACACTCAATACAACAGCATATATTGCAGAAGTGATTCGAAGTGGCATCAATGGAATTGATAAAGGTCAACTTGAAGCAGCTAGATCACTTGGGTTTTCCTTTAATCAATCGATGTTTCGTATTGTGTTGCCACAAGCGATTAAAAACTCACTTCCAGCAATTGGAAATGAGTTCATTGTTAACTTGAAAGACACAGCAGTTTTAAGTGTAATTGGAGTTGTTGACTTATTTAAGTCGACACAACAAGCAACATCAGGCAATTTTAGACTTGTTGAAGGATTCTTTATTGCTGCAATCATTTATTTAATGTTAACTGCAATCACTTCGCGAATTGTTCATTATCTAGAACATCGTCAAAGTAAGACAAAAGTGGTGGTTGAACATGTCTAATATGATATTAAGNNTCAGGTAAAACTACTTTGCTGCGATGTTTAAATTTGCTAAATGAACCTGATGATGGTCATATTTATTTTATGGATAATGATCTTATGGACCCACAAACGAACTTAGAAAAACTGAGAATGCATATGGGAATGGTGTTCCAATCATTTAATTTATTTAATAATAAAAATGTAATTGATAATTGCACTTTAGGACCGATTAAATTAAAAGGCATGTCCAAACATGAAGCTGAGAAAAATGCTTTACTTCTACTTGAAAAAGTTGGAATGACACCATTCGCTTATGCAAACGTGAATCAGTTATCTGGTGGGCAAAAACAAAGAGTTGCGATTGCTCGTGCACTTGCAATGAATCCTAAAATACTATTATTTGATGAACCAACATCAGCACTAGACCCAGAAATGGTTGGAGAAGTCTTAGAAGTCATCAAGAAACTAGCAACTGAAGGAATGACAATGGTCATCGTCACGCATGAGATGAGCTTTGCTAAGGCAGTTTCTAATCGTGTTGTATTTATGGATCAAGGTGTGATTGCTGAAATGGGAACACCGAATCAA
>DITO01000108.1 GCA_002422065.1 Erysipelotrichaceae bacterium UBA6182
TAGCAAGTTTAGGCGGTAAGCAATCGTTGAAGCAAACACGTTCATCACTTCCAGATACAATAATTCTTTTGTGTATGTATTCTTTTCCATTCATATCTTTTTTCTCTTTGCCATAATAAAACGTATAACTTTCGTATCCCTCATCACTAAATATATATTCAGGATCAGTTGCTATATATACTTTAGTTTCGTAATGTCTTGATAATTCTTTTATCACTTTGTCTAGTAATGTCATTTCTGCACCTCACCGTTGCTCTCTAATTTTTCAAGCCGATACAACGCCAATTTTATATCAATAAGTTTATCAACAATTTCACAAGTGCTATATTTTTTATCAGTTTCTCCTGTTATGTGATCCCACACTTCAAATAATAATTCTATTTCTTTCATTAAGTCCAATCTCCATTTCTTTTAGCGACAACGATTTTGGGTTTTTTAACCATTTTGAGTTGTCGAGTAGTTTTATCGGTGTATTGCTCGGTTCTAAATTGTTTTGTTTCTTTGAGTTTATCGCTGATGATTTTTCTAAATTCGTAAGGATTGACTTGAGTGAACGCAGATAGATGGATCAAATAGATGATGTCGGTTTTAGTGAGGTCGAAAGTTGCAAGAGTTTTAGCAGTTTTCTCGGCAAGCATGTGAGATTTTAGGACACGAGTGAAGTGGATTATTTTCCATGTGTCGTGATTTTCTTGAGCCGTTTTGAGTGCATGGTAGATAACCCTATGTAAGTTGTTGGCTTCTATGAAAATTACATTGAATTGATACTCACTTAAATCCCATCTTATGTGCTTAGTGTCGGTTACGAATAGTATTTTGAATGTGTTGTCTATCGTGATAACATACCCTAAGTTGTATGTGCTTGAGCCATCATCATTTTCATGGTCTAATGGGAAGCCGAACACCTTGATACCATCTGCTATACTTTTTTCTGTCATTTCTTTTATGATATGACGCTTGTCAGTCGTTTCTAGCAAGTTTAATTTCTCATAGACACTTTGTGGTGCATACACCTTAAAACCTCGTCTAACGAGTTCTGTCACACCTTGTGCGTGGTCTAAGTGTTCGTGCGTCACTAAGACTGCGTTAATGTCATTCATGCTCAACCCTTTATTCAACATCTTGCTTGCTAATGTCTTGTAATCAAAGCCACATTCTATCAGTAATCGAAAAGGATTTGGGTAGTCCTTTCTATGCAATTCTAAGTAAAATGCGTTGCCTTCACTCGAACTACCCAAGTTTATCGTCTTTCCTAATTTATACATGATGTCCTATGTCAACCAATCATCATCTTCATTTTGATTGCTATTGTCTTGAATGTGTTCAACATTAGTAAGTTCTTCTTCACTCTCAAAAACTTCAACCTTTTCTACTACTTCATCATCGACATCATCTTGTGCAACCATCTTCTTTACTTCTTCCTCTTGTTCGTCATAGGTTTCTTCAACCTCTTGCTTAACCACTAATTTCTCACCACTTGCTTTAGGCTTCAATGGTTGTTTGTTCGCTTCTTCTTTGAAAGATTTTTCAGCAATTTCAAGGTTCTCTGTTGCTTCAATTACATTTTGTTTAATGTATTTTTCATCTTCAAAAGTTTGATTGTAGAGTTCAGATACTTCAGCGGTGTTGAAGTTTTTAGGATAACGTCTAATCGCATGATTTCTGAGCTTACGGCTTATCATTTTTTCTGATGAGATTGAACTCGTCCATGCTGGTGAGAATAGTGGAGTTTCACCATTCTTAGTTTTGAGTTTGTAATTCAACCACTTTGGGTTAGATAGCAATTCATCAAGTGAGTGTCCATTGAGTTCACGAAGCAGTGTTTCATCAACGTTGCTACCCATGTTGGTTCTAGCATTTGCAAGTAATGAAATCTTAGCGTCCTCACGTTCGGCAATACTCACTTCAATTTCACCATTCGTTTTCTTAATGAGATATACGCTATACATGACTTTCTTGCTCTTATATCTCGGTGTGTACTTAGGTAATAAAGTTTCCCAACCGTCCATTTGCATACCACTAAAATCATCACCCTCGTACACTTCATAAGATTTGAAGTCCGCTACATCTTGTCCAAAGTTTCTTAAGATGGTGTCATTACCATTTGACATGATAACCGCTTCTAATACCTTAATCCATTTACCACCACGATTTGCGTTTCTTGTCATAAATGCAATTTCATTTGCACTAGGATTTAATTTTAAGAACGCCACTTGCTGTAATACGTTGAACACGTTGTTCACATCTAAGTCATTCCATGTTAATCCTGAATTTGCCAACATCGGATCAATCGCTCTAATCGCATTTGATACGCATATCTTTTGGTAGTCGTCAAATTCAATTTTTGTGAGTTCTGCATATTTGCTTAGTTTCTCAATGAACGTGTTAGAGTTCACCAACATTGTGCTACTTTGTTTTGTAATATCGTTTTGCATATTATTTATTCTCCTTTCCCTTGTTTAACATAAGAGATTTTTTTAGTGATACGGTCGCCAATTTGGTCTAAATTTTTGAATAGTCTTTCGTAAGTCTGCTCAAGTTCGTAGATGTACTCCTCAATCCTCAAGGTCTGATTGGTGCTTACTAGCATGTCTTGAAGCATGGACTTGAGAGCCATAGCGACATTTGAGTAATAGCCCAGTGCAACAAAATATTCCTTACCTACCTTACCACCACTCTTTGTGATGGTTTTTTTATAAAGCGTGTGGTTTCTCATGCCATCAATTTCAATGTGGTATGTGTCATCAATCAAAATCTTAATGCCCATATCTCTTGCTTCTTTTGTTCCCATTTTATTTATTCTCCTTTGTAAGTTTCTTGTATAATCTCAACAACTTCTCATTCTTGTGCTTGTAAATCTCATCACCTAAATCTAGTGCTATGATGATTTGTTCCATCACGATTCTCACGTCTGCAATTTCCTCTGCGATGTTTGCACCCTCTAATCCGTTGATTTTCTTAGATACTGCCACAATCAATTCGGCACATTCTTCCACAAGTTTGTTAAGTTGTTTCTCTACTCCCCACTCGTCTAGGGCTAAATGATATACACATTCCTCATTTAACCCACCCTCAAACGGTACTTCTTCACATAATTTGCTTAATATTTCTTTTTCTAGTTTCATTTACAATCTTTCCTCTACAATCTTGTCAGTTTCGCTTGCTTTGGTTGCTAAGACTTGTTCGCCAAAGTTGAGTAGTGCTTGTCGGTGTTGAGTGTCAAGGCTAGAAAGTTCATCGATGAAAACGAATGATTTCTTAATGCCATAATGTGCTTTAATTCTTGAGATAAACTCGATAGCACGAATAGGGTAAGTGCCTGTGTTGATGGTGTTTAACGATACCATGCGTCCATTGAAGTCTTTAACGAACATTTTACACACTCTAGTGTCGTATGAACCATCAAGATTTTGCTTGTAAAGTTGGAACGTGATGTTTTCGCCAAATACATTTTTAACGTTAGCGTCCAGAAGTTCATACATATCTTTTTCTAAGTTAGAGATTAAGATTAAGATTTCCTCGACATCGTTGAGTTGTTTGTAAAGTCTTTGAAGTTCTTGTTTCTTTTCTTCTGCACGTTTTTTGTCATTCTTAATGATTTCTTCAACGCTTGATGTTGCCATGTGCGTTTCACGTTCTTGTTGCAGTTTATCAATTTGAGATTGGTACTTAAATCTCTCGCTATCAAAGTTCTTAGAAACGTCATTTCTTGCTTGTTCAAGAGCGTTTAACTCGGACTTGAGTGTTAGTAAGGGTTCTACATTAAAATCAATGCTAGGCACGTTTAACGAGGTTTTGTTAAGTGTTTCTAATAAGATGTCAAGTTCAGCTTTGATTGCAATACCCTTTTCATCAAGTTTACCACGTTCGGTTTGAAGTTTAAGAAGTTTTTCAGTCTTAATTTCTTTATCGACTTCGAGTTCTTGAACACCTTGATTTAAGATTTCGATTTCTTCTTTAAGTGCTTTACCTTGTGAAGCAATCTTAGATAGTTTCTCGTTGAGTGTGAGTTTGTGTTCTTTGGTTTCGTGCAGATGGAAAGGTTTATCACAGTGAGGACAAGTTAGTGAATCGGTTGTTGTCGCACCCTTGAGGTTCGTGTACTTGGTTGCAAGTTCTTGCTTCTCGTGTGCTTTCTGTTCGATGTTTCTTTTCTTAATGGAAATCGTGCTAGTGATGGTTGAGATTTGATTATTGATGTCGTTGATTTTCTCACTAAGTTCTGAACGTTGCTCTTTAAGTTTTGAAATGGATTCTTTCTTGTCTGCAATTTCCTTATCAAGTTTCGTGTCTTTGCTACCGTTGATAAGTTCTTGGTGTTTATCACGAATGTCTTGTTCTACTTTGTTGATTTCTAGTTTCTTGTTTGAGATTTTTAAGTCGTATGAGTTCACCACCTCGTTGTTGCCTTGTCGCAAGTTGAGTTTCAGTTCCTCAATTTCACCATCAATTCTCTCAATTTCTTTTTTAGCAGTCGCTACCGCCTCTACATCAAATTCTTTTGAAGCACTTAATTCGTATGACTTCTTCAATTCTTCGGTAACGGAAATCAGATCATTCAATCCTTTTTTGTTCTTATCACCAAATTTTTCAGTACGCTTAGCAGTCTTTAGTGTTTCTAATTCCATGTTATGCGTCTTTAATGGCTCTACAAGACGTCCGTACTTATCAGGGTTAGCGTTGATAACGTCCTTGACATTAACATCTCCTACAACGTCAATAATAAGGCTTCTAAGAAGTTTATAATCAACCGTCTTAAGGTAGTTCGTGTTGTATAGTAATGCGACTAAGTCAAGATTTTGAAGTTCGCTACCATTGAATTTATTGAGCATGACATCAAGCCCTAGATAGTTGTATAAGATAGTCATGGCTTGCGTGTTTTGTTTTACCACTGCACCATTCACATAATAAGCAGTTTCAGTGCCTTTGTACTCGTTTGTTTTCTTAGTCCAATTCTCGAAAACCACTTTCTCGAATGTAAAGTTGTCCTTTTCAAATTCAAGTTTAATGGAAGTCTTTGTATCGTTGTCGCTACCCACTGGCTTAATGCCGATGGCTTCGGTTTTTGCACTTCCATCGAAAAGTTTACCGCTAATAGAGTAGTACGCACTCTCTAAGATGTTTGTCTTTCCAAGTTCATTCTTACCACTAAATAGAACGTTGCCACCATCTAAGAATATTTCCTTAAATGTGATGTTTCGATAGTTCTCGAGCGTAATCTTCCTAAGCACAAGTTTATCGTTCTTCACGACTTCACTGCCTACATTAAATAAATCAGTCATTTAGTTTCTCCTTATATTCTTTAAATTCTTTTCCACCTTTAAAGTTATAGATAGGTTTAAAGATGTATCCAATATCAACACTTTCTTTAATACTTTCTAAAATGTCGTCAATAGATTTGTAAGCGTTTGGTGCTTCATCAATAGTTTCTTCTCCCACAGTTGATGAGTAAACGTCTTTCATTTGTTCTTTAAATTCTTCAATATCAAGTTGTTGTTTTGCTTGACCTCTACTTAATACACGACCTGCACCATGTGGTGCTGATAAGTTCCAATCAATCAATCCTTTTGCTTTTCCAACAATTACGCCATCTCTCATATTGATAGGTATAATTACAGGTTCGTTTTTTTTAGCGGATTGTGAACCTTTTCTTAAAATCATATTCATTGTGTCAATATAGTTGTGAGGTTTATCGTCAACCACTCTATATTCAGTTATGGGTAGTCTATCAACAATTTCTTCAATAATAGCACTTCTGTTTATCATGGCATAAATTTGAACAATTCTCATGTCGTGAATGTAATCCCTTAAATCATCACCAATAAGATAGGGTATTTCATCATCAATGTTGTGTGTCTTTAGATATTCTTGTTTTTGTTTTAAAAGTTCATTTTGAATGTCTTGTTCTCTGCCGCTTAATTTAAGTTCTTTAATAAGTTCTTGTCTTTCATCAAGAAATCTAAGATAAGAGTGTTTCTTGGCTTTAGATTGATAGTGTTTATAAACCGCACCACCTAACGTTCTACTACCTGTATGGACGGATATATAATACCAACCATCATGTTTGTATAATTCAATGAAGTGATTTCCACCACCCAATGTTCCAATGCCACTCTTAGCTATACTCATTAAGTAGTCAACGCCAAGTTCTTTTGCACAATTAAGTTCGGGTATTGTATAACCGTAATTATTATGTGATACAGACAGTATTTCTTTTTCTCTTTTTAAATATCCGTAAGGTATATGTTCTCGTATAAGTCCATCAAGTTCTTTTAAATCAAGTTCCCCATCAATCTTAAATTTACTCAACGATACACCACAACCAATATCACTTCCAATAAGACTTGGTGCAACCCTTGCGTACGGCGTCAATGTCATAGTCAATCCAATCACGTTATCCTTACCTGCGTGAACATCAGGCATTACTCTAATTGTTGAACCTTGTGATATTTCTTGATTACATAAAGATAATATTTGCTTATAAGATTCACTATCTAAATTATCAACAAATACTTTCGCTTCACTAAATTTACCTTTAATTGTTATCATTTTAATTCTCCTTTAGAACGGCACATCTTCGTCTGTTTGAGTTGTTGCCGTTTCTTCTGCGTTATCACTTGATACCGTAGTTTGTGCTTTGCTACTTGATACTAGGTCAAGTCTGTCGGCTATGATTTCAACCTTTTTAAAGTTTTGTCCGTCTTTTTCATAACCACCTGTTTGCAATCGTCCACTTACTGAAACGATGTCGCCCTTTTTACCATACTTTGTAATGAAGTCTGCGTTGTGCTTCCAAGCTACACAATCAACGAAGTCTGTATTTTCTCTATCATATTGTCTGCTAATTGCTAAAGTGAACGACACAACACTTATGTTGTTCTGCGTTTTCTTTAATTCTAAATCTCTCGTGAGCCTACCTGCCACTACCACGTTATTGATATTCATTGACTTGCTCCTTTAACTTCTTTCGCAAGTTTAATATCTTCATTCTAAGCAATAGAAGTTCATCAATTTCAACCTTATTCATGCGATAGACGTTGATAAGATTGTATATGATCCGTTTGCTAGGCACTGATTGACACGTTTCTATCTTGTAAATTGTATCATCGCCTGCACCAATCTCTCTACTTACTTGTTGAGGACTTGTAAATCCAACCTCAACCCTCATATTTTTTAATTTGAGTGCTATCTCTTTTTCTAACGCACCCATTTCCTTTTCAATTTCTTTTCTTGTCATTCTTCCTTGCCTACCTTTGAGAGTTTTTCTAATAACATCTTCATCTCATCTGCCTCTTTATCTCCATATTGGTCTATACGACCACACCATCTTAAATGTCTTAATTGCATATACCTTTTCACATCTCGTTGTAGTTCTTCGTATGCTTTCTCGGTTGTTTCACAATCAGTAATGTACTGTCGCATATCTTGTCTTGCTTCTCTACTCCATGTGCTTACTTTCTCACGCATTATGTCATGCTTATTCATTTCATTTCTCCTTAAATTCTTCCAAATAATCACTTATGAAGTCGTGAATTGATTTCAAAGTGTAATACGCTTTGTTCCCACATTCTTTTGCACTAGCTTGATATTGATGTTTCACCTTAATTAAATCGATTAGTTTGTATATGATATGAAAAACCATATCCTCATAATCGTCTAATCGTCTTACAACATCTGAATCGTGATTGGTTTCTCCATACCACTCAATATTTCCTAACAATAAATCTACTATTTCTTTTACATCTACTTGTCGCATTTTATTTCTCCTTTGTATAAACGTATTGATACGTTGATGGTGCTTTGGTTAATGGAAATAATCCTATATCACTCATGCCAACATATCTACCGTAACCGTCCGTATCCATTCTATCCCAATCTCTATAAAATTCCCCTAACTCCAACGGCGTGTCTAATATCTCGAGTTTGTTGAGTGTGATTAGGTTGATTACCGATTGTTGATTATCAAATCTCTTATGACCTAAATTAAACAACTCGCTAAATGTTAAATTAGTTTTCTTTAATAATTCTTTTTTAATGTCCTTTGAATACTCACAACCGTGTTGGTTATCAATGCCACGATAAGTTATCTCCAAGTTTAATGGTCGTTCTAAATAATATGTTTCAACCTCATTATGCCAATAGCGTGCGACTACTTTATTGTTAACGTGTCCTTTCCATGATGTATTATTCAATCCTTTATCAGTTGATATTAAAAATCTTGCTTGTTCAATTTTTGTATCATCACGCTGATTTTGGTCGATAACTAAATATCCATTTTTACTAACAACCAACCACATCCACCCAACGTACCCTTTAGGCACTCTTTTTCTAATCAACATACTTGCGTTGCCGTTTAACACATTAAGTGCTTCTAACGGGCTTACTGTCATTATCACTTGCTTGTTCATTTACAATTCCACAATCCCTTCTAATTTTAATTTTCTAATTTCTAAGTCAATGCTTTCTGCTACACTTTGCCAACGTTCGATTTCCAGGTAAAACGTTTTTGGCATTTCCACTCGTGCAATTCCAACCGTATGACTTGCGAAGTCTAATACAATCTTGATACCTTGTGGATCAATCACTTTATACATGAAGTTGTACTCTAATTTGTACCCCATATTTTGAAGTTCATTCCTAAGGTTTTTATCATAAGATTTACGGATTTTCATTAAATCTTACCTTCTTTGTGAAGTTCGTGCTTGTAATTCCTATGCGTTCTCATGTACTTATTGTGCGTGTCCTTAGATACTTCATAAGTTTTCAGATACTCTTTGTTACGCTTATACATTTCTTCTTTGTGATGAGGAAATATCGTGTACTTGATGACTTGTCGGTCAACTTGATATTCTCGTGATAGACTTCTCATGGACTGACCTTTCATATACTTCTCTACAATAGCGTTTTTATCGTCATCATCAAGTTTTATGCGTCTATCGTACTTCGTGTTCGCTATCTTAATTTTCTCGCTCTTATAGGGCATGTAATTACTCCTTGTTAGTATTCCATCTTTTATACATCTTTTGAATGTCTTTGCACCGTTCACACAAGTTAAGGTTATGCAAGAATGGTGTTTCAGGATTAGTTTTCTCGTGATAACACTTGCACACTGGACACTTGTCAATTTCTGCTTTTAACCACATTTTATTAAGCATGTAGTCGGTGTATTTATAAAGGCTTTCGCTTGCTACTTTGCGTTTTGACATATTCTCTAATTCTATCTTCTACCTTTTTAATATCTTCTTGATATGGTTGTTCTGGGTAATGGTTGACTTCTCGTAAGCCACTAGGATTTAATTCCTCGTCCGTTTCATAGTCAATTTGTTGCTGACCTTGTGCTTGTCCACCATACTCTTTCAATAAGTTTGTTAAGTGTCCATGAAGCCATGAGTGATGTTTGGTCTTGCTCTTAGCATGAACACGCTTCAATGTTGTTAAAGCTGGTGCAAGTGCAAATCGGATCGCTTCTTCAATCTCGTTTGGTGTCGAAGCCAATTTATAACCATTTTGTGATGTGTAAACCACAAGTTCGGTCTTATCATCAATTTCAGCACAAAGTTTTCTTAATTCTCGTGTGTCGTGATAGCCCATGAAACCAGCAAGAAGTTTAGCGTGAATAAACCAATCCTCAGGCCGTGAGTGATACAAATAAAGATAGTGAAGCAACATCATGGCTTTCTCGCTTAAGTCGTTCACGCCCTTAACGTGTGCGATTTCCTTATACATGCCAATAGGTGATGAGTAGTCAATAGGCTTCAAATCACGCTTGCCGTCTTTTGTGGTATCTTCAAATAGTTCTAGTTGTTTTGTCATTTAACCACCTCAACTAAATTAGCGTCTATGAGGTCTTGAATGTATCTTTGTTTCATGTATCTATTAGGATCGTTTGCTAAAAACACACCACTTTCAAAACAAGTCTTATCTAAAAATATTACCACCTCTATCTCACTATCTCTTACATATGTTTTAGTTGATAATTGTGATACTCTAAACCCATGTTCTTCTAACTGCTTAACCGTTCCAATGTACTTGTATTTCATTTTATTTCACCTCTCATTTGGTATAACCATCCGCCTTTATACGGTTCTTTTCTTTGTATTGGTATATAATGTCCTTCAAAGAATATAAACAATGTGCATGCGTCATTTTGGTAAACATTAAACTTTTTTATTATGTTGCCATACTCTACGGGTAATTGAATATTATATCTCCCACGCTTCATTCTATCCACCCTAACTCTTTCATTTGTTGTGTGATGGCTTGGTGTTCTTGGATTGTAATCATAAGATTGCAATGGTATGTTTTAGTATCGGTATCAAAAAGTATTTCACATGGTCTTGTTTCGCCAACCATAGTTTTATATCCAAATCTATTTCTTGCTTCTCTAAAATATTTATACCCTAACTTCTCAAACATCTCTTTTGCTGTCATTTTAATACCTCTGTCAATTCACTCTCATGAACATTCCAACCACATATAGACCAGTCCATAGGTGTACCTTTTAATATCGTTTTAGCATCCGCCATATTTTCAGGTCTTACTCCCCACCCATTTTTACGTTGAATTATATAACTGCCATATTTCGTTTTAGCAATAATCTTTGTTTCTTCACCCTGAAAAATAACTTTCTGACCCAATCTAAACTTAAACTTTTTCATTTATTTACCTCTTTCATATATCTCGATTTCATTTTACTACCACCAACCTATTGAGTGGTCTTGATTCTCCACATATTCTCTTAATTGATTATATGTGTTGAAAGCCTTTTGCACAACTTCTTTTCCATGCTGACAATATGCTTTGACTACGATTAACTCTCTACGAAACCTATGTAATTTCGCTTCTAAGAGGTTTTTAAGTTCTTGCTCTAATCTTGCCTTGTCTTGTATGAAAATTACTTTCTTACCCTTACTTTGCACGTTCGTTCTTCTGTCTATAAAGTATAATTTGTAGGTCATTTTATTGTT
>DITO01000036.1 GCA_002422065.1 Erysipelotrichaceae bacterium UBA6182
ACAAGCTGTTGCAGCTTCAAAATCCGCTGAAGTCAAGCGTACCGAAAACGGCATGAAAGCATGGGCAACTTCCGATTCGAAGGTTCTTGACCTTTTCGGCAAAATTGGTTCAAGCCGTGGACGTGATCTAACTCCAGTATTCTCTGCTGCTCTCGCAGAAGACGAGAACCTTGCTGTCCGTGTTCTTCTATGGGCTCGCGACGTTCGCTCAGGTGCTGGTGAACGTCAGACCTTCCGTAGTCTACTTCGTGCTCTGGAAACACAGAATCCAGCTCTCGCTGGTCGCATCATGCACAAGGTTCCAGAACTTGGTCGTTGGGACGATCTGTTTGCATATCGTGATGCAACCAACCGCAAGAACGCACTTCGCATGTATGCTGATGCGCTCATGAACGGAGACGGTCTTGCTGCAAAGTGGGCTCCACGCCTTGCATCAAGCAAGAAGGCAACAACTCCAGGTAAGTTGGAAAAACTCAAGAACGCAAGCGAACTTCGCAAGTTTATGATGCTTTCTCCGAAAGAATACCGTCAGATCATTGTCGGTGCAACTCGTGTTGTTGAGTCTCTGATGTGTGCTAAGCGTTGGGATGAGATTAATTTCTCACATGTTCCATCACTTGCTTCTGCTCGTTATCAGAAAGCTTTCGGTAAAAATGCGGCTGATGCATATTCTGCCTAAATTCGTGAGCTTCAAAAACCACAGGAAGAGCGTGACCCAAAGGTCAAGATCAATGCTGGCGCAGTTTATCCTTATGACGTTGTTAAATCAATTCGCAAGGGTAACGAGGCTGTTGCTAACGCACAATTTGAAGCTCTGCCAAACTATGTTGGCGACTCCAAGATCATGCCAATGGTTGACGTGTCGGGCTCAATGGGAACCATGCTTGCCGGTGGTATGACTGCTATGGATATCGCACTCTCGCTCGGTCTGTATCTGTCTTCCAAGACTTCATCCGACTTCAAGGATATGTTCATTACTTTCACAAGTTCTGCAACTATTCAAGTTTTGAAAGGAACTCTGTCACAGAAAATGCGCCAGATGTCTGGTGCTGTTGGGTATGATACCAACCTTTCCAAAGCTTTTGATAGTCTACTACAGACTGCAAAGCGTGGTAATGTTTCACCAGAGAATATGCCAGACTATATTCTCGTGCTCAGCGACATGCAATTTAATGATTACTCTATCAAGGGTACCGATGCAACTGCACTAGAAATGGCTCGTCAGAAGTACCGTGATGCAGGTTACAAGTGCCCAAGCATCATTTTCTGGAACCTTGCTGCTCGTACTTCGGCCGATCAGTCTCCGGTCAAGATGGATGATAAAGGTGTTTGTCTTGTTTCTGGTTTCTCACCAGCTATCATGGCTTCGGTTCTTGGCGCTAATCCAGAGGAATTCACCCCACAAGCTATGATGCTCAAGACCATCATGAATGACCGCTACAGCTTCTAAGATAAGGCCTTCGGGCCTTTTCTTTTTATATTATGGAGATATATAATGGATAAACTTGACCTAATCTATGACCTAGTGAATAAAGTTATTGCAGATGGCAACTCAGTTCTGAAAGGTTTGAAAGAAGACCGCCCAGATGAAGACTCACTTACCTTTTACGAAGTAAGTATTGACAGTGACGGTGTTCCGTATAGTTCTGGTAATTCAAATGATGTATATGACGATGGTTATAATAACGGAACACAGAATGGCGAATATGAACTTGCAAGAAAAATACATCGTATTCTACACGGAGAGGTCGTAAAATGAACTATCAAAGTTTTCGTAAACTATGGGAACAAAAGGTCGGACCTGTTCCAACTGATAATGAGATCCTTTTCAAGGATGGAAATCATTTGAATTGCAAGTTTGACAATCTATATTATGGAAAAAAGAATGAAAATTGAGAACATAATCTTCGAAGGTATTACTTATCCAGTAGTTTCAAAAAGAAACGCTGATGATGATATTGTAAAATACGATTTTTATCTTGTAGTAAACGGAACTGAATATAAGGCGCAAGCAAAATTAACAAAGACATTCATTGATGATATGAAGTTAATTCAAGGTTTAGATACAGAAGAAGAATTGAATAACATTTTGATATATGAACTGAAAGCAGACTTGTTTAAAGTTCTATATAATGAAACAGTAAGAGAACAACTTGTCAAAGTATTTGATCTAGTTGGAAAAACTAATGAAGATCTTCAAGCTCTTGCTGATGTAGATGAACCATTTGCAGTATATCTAAGAAACTTCCACGAAGGAATCTAAAATGAATATTGATAATGAAACATTCCAAGAAATTCTGTGGGAAGACCATGAAGATTTTAAAGCGATAACTGATACCAAAATTGAAGATCAATCGCGATGGTCTGTCTATAAATCTTGTGTGTACAAACAGAAATCAACCGGTAAATTCTTTGAAGCATACTGGGGTGAAGGCGCTACTGAAATGCAAGATGGACAAGATGAATACTGGTCTTTTACTGAGGTTGAACCTAAGGAAGTAACTACCATTGTTTATAGCCAAATCAAAGACGGGCAGAAATTTGAAGGTAGCATGTAATGTCTAGTAATGTTATGTCATATGGAATTATGGCACCTCTTAATCGTAAACTTACAAAAGAAGAACGTGAAGAGTGGCAGGAAATTCTGTGGGAGCAAGATTCATCAGTTCATCTTTCATATTATAATGATATGGCATATACTGAGGAACATGGCGACGAATATGGAATCAGTTTTGGTGAAATGTGCCCAGTAACTATTGAAGATTTTAACGATCTAAAACAATTTGGTATTTGGATCGAAGAAGACAAAGCACGTTCGTACCGATGCTTATGGTACAACGGAGCAGATTCTGATATGAATATGATGACCCGTGAAAAGTTTTTAAAAAGGACTAATCAATCATGACAGACATTTTAACACTGCCGATGGGTAAAAATGACGCAGATGCAGAAACAGTAGGTGAATATCTAGTCGCATTGCTTCTTAATCTTTGGAAACAGGGAGAAAGTTTTAGCGGGAAACGACCATTCGGAAACAGTGGATGGGAATACGAACTATACTATCCACTCGTGAAGGCGGGTGTAATCTGGGGCGAAATCAACGAAGACGGTGATCTTGTTTCTTACGACTTTGCCGGTGCCAATGAAAAGATAGTTGAAGCTATTGAATCTATGCGGAAAGGAAATTGAAGAATGCCAGTTACTGAATTTGTAGAAGAAGCTTTTGTGAATGAATTTGGTCAAAAGATTGAGGTGGGTGAAGAAGTACTATATGCTGGATCTCGGATCAAAGAAACGAGTATCAACCGAGGTGTTTTCAAGGGTGTACGATACGGTAGCGTTACACGAACTAAATATCTAACAGATGAGAATGGTAACTACATCAAGGAAGACTATATCGACCATTGGTCTGGTCGCACGTATCAACGCAACAAGACGCTTACGGAGACGACCCGTGAGGTAGTTGCTGCAGTAGTTCGTTCTAATCGCGGTAAGAAGTGGAAGTGGGTAGATCTTCCAGAAGGTAAGAGAGACTATGTGAAGACCGATGAAGACGTCTTTGGTATTTCCACTCTTCCTCTGAAACGAGTCTATAAGTTCTCGACAGGACTGGCGGCTATGGCCGGCAAGTCATTTTAAGTTGACATTCCTTTACTTATAGTTTATATTCATTCTATAAGTAAAGGAATCCAAATGAATACATCTCGTGAAAACTTCATGGCATCTGCCGCACTTGTTATCGAAGATTACTGTGGTATCAAACTACCCATTGAAAAAGTTTCCGAAATTATCGGAGACAAAATGGATTCTGAATGGAAAACTTTTGAATATAATGAAGTTTCTCCGTTCATGGATACTGCACCGCGTGAAGATGTGATGGATATTATTGCTGAACACTTCCTCGGTCGCCCTTGGCCCAGATACGGTGATAATATTGACATCAATGACTGGATCATGTCTATGAATAAAGCCATGAAAGGTTAATATAATGAAACCTGTTTCTCCTTGGAATGCAAAAACTGAGTGCCCTCTTGAAGGTTTTCAAGAGTTTAAAAAGTGTCTTATGGATGCAAGTTACCATCACGCTGGTTCTCAGTTGGAATGGAATCTTGCAAAACTTTGTATTCAAAAAGCAGCAGAAGTTGCGATTAAACAACAATGGCCATACTGGGCAATGGATCGCATGTTTCGTGAGATTGCTCCTCTTGTAGAGTGGAGTCAGTTCATGCAGACATATATCAATAAATTGAAATAACTTTTGACAAACTTGCGAATCGGCATAGATTATAAATAAAAAGAAAACTATTTTGGAGTTTAATATGTTTTCTTTTAAAAAATTTATCCAAGAAGCTTGGACGAATGATATCACTCAAGGATCAAAAGAAAAATCAGTAACGTCAAACGATAAGTATAACAAGCCAACCGATTTCAAAAAAGATTCTAAAAAGATAGGTAGTATAGGACCTTTAGAAATTCATTCTTCAAAATCTGGAGATAAAGGTCTTACACATTTTACTTGGAATCCAACTGATAGAAAAATTCATCACGTGGTACATGCGGTCGAAGCCACCGAACATGAAGGAAAAACACGTTTAAAATGGCTTAGCGCGCACGGAAGAAAAGATTCGCCAGTGAGAATGGGACAAGTATATTCACATTTAGTTAAAAATCATGATGTAGAATTTGTAGGAACTGGTCATTCTGAAGGCGCTAGGAAAATGTGGTCAAAGTTTCACGATGATAAAGATCTAGAAGTTGTTGGACATCACTCTGATACAAATGAATATACTAAATTAGATAAAAATGATAAAAAGTATGCGCCAAAAGACGCAAAAACGTCTGAAGAAAAAAGAATTGGTAAAATGAATTTAATTTTACGCAAAAAGCAGTAAATTATTCTACCTGAGAATCTTTTAAGATACTTCTTACTGTACCAGGAGCTAAATCGCCACGGTGCCTAGGAACCGCGATTTTATGTTTAGCTTTTTCATGACTCCATACATCATGATTTCCCTGTGTTCTTTCTAAAGACCACCCAGTACTTTTTAAATGGTTTGACACGTCTTTATGAGTAAGATTTATATTCTTTCTTTCAATTAAAAATTCTGAAAATCTTAACATGCTTTCCTCTTTTTAATATTATTTATTATAATATGAATATTGTTATTGACAAATACAGAGAATCAGTATAGTATCTAAATATAAGGAAACGGAGAACAACTGATGAAACTCGAAATCCACAATAACTACGATAGCGAACTTGCAGAGTCTCAAGGTAAAGTTTCCAAAACAAACCCGCTTCTTGGTATTCTTATCGGTGAAGTAGACAATAATGGCTGGAAGGCCATGAACGTTCTGAATGTTGCTGCAGGTAAAAATATCAAACAGATCGTCAAGGCAATGAATATTAAAGAGTCTGACATCACTGAATTTGCTGATCTTAGGTAAAAAACTTGTTGACAAATACAGAAAATCAGCCTAGTATATAAATACAAGGAAAAGAAAATGCTTACCTTTATCTTTGGAATGATTACAGGCGTTGTATTGACTTTCCTTGTACTGTTTTTAGTTAGTAAAAATCCACCAAATTTTCTTCCTTGGTGAAAAAAGTTAGTAAAAAGTAAAAAAAGTTGTTGACATATACAAAGAATTGGTTTATATTTATATAAATAAACACATATGGATGATTTCAGCAAATCTATGCATTTGACTTGTAATCAAAACACGCAAAATGTCATCCAGACTAAACAAACAGAGGAACTACAAATGAACTGCTTTATTTGCAAATTTGAGGAATATATGACTTAGGAGGGTTCCTGAGATCGGCTTGTCTTGCAAACAGACGAGTTCATTTGGAACCCTCTAGGATAAAAATCTTAGAGGGTTTTTCTTTTGCTCTTTTAAAATTCAGATAAGTTCCAGTGGCAGAATGGCTATGCA
>DITO01000243.1:0-4207 GCA_002422065.1 Erysipelotrichaceae bacterium UBA6182
ATGTATTCACGAGGAACAACACCACCAACGACTTTATCAACAAACTCATATCCTTTGCCAGGATTGGGTTCATATTTGACCCATACGTGTCCATATTGTCCACGTCCACCAGATTGGCGAACAAATTTTCCTTCAACTTCTGCAGCAGTACGAATAGTTTCACGATAAGCAACTTGAGGAGCACCAATATTGGCTTCCACTTTAAACTCACGTTTCATACGGTCTACAAGAATATCAAGGTGAAGTTCACCCATACCAGCAATGATCGTTTGACCAGTTTCTGGATCGGTGTAAGTCTTAAAGGTTGGATCTTCTTCAGCGAGTTTGCTTAACGCAAGACCCATCTTATCTTGATCACCTTTTGATTTAGGTTCAATCGCAACGTTAATAACAGGTTCAGGGAACACCATGGACTCAAGAATGATTGAATGTTTCTCGTCACATAATGTATCTCCAGTAATCGTATCTTTTAATCCGATAGCTGCAGCAATATCTCCTGCATAAACATCAGTGATTTCTTCGCGGTGGTTCGCATGCATTTGCATGATACGTCCAAAACGTTCACGTTTTGCTTTTGTAGAGTTATATACATAGTTACCTGATGATAAATGACCGGAGTAAACTCTGAAGTAAGTCAATCTTCCCACAAATGGGTCAGTCATGATTTTAAATGCTAGTGCTGAGAATGGTGCACTATCATCCGCAGGACGCGGTGCTGTTTCTCCATTTGGAAGAATTCCAGTAATCGCAGGAATATCAAGTGGTGAAGGAAGGTAATCAACAACGGCATCAAGCATTGCTGTAACACCTTTGTTTTTATACGCTGCTCCACAAAGAACTGGGAAGAATTCGCCAGTTAATACACCTTTACGAATTGCTAGTTTAATTGATTCAAGTTCAGGCTCTTCACCTTCAAGCACTGCCATCATGACATCTTCATCATAATCAGCAATAGCTTCAAGAAGTTTTGCACGGTATTCTTTTGCTGTTTCAAGCATGTTAGCAGGAATTTCTCCATGGATGTCAACTTTTAGGGCAACATCTTGGAAGAATCGTGCTTTCATCTCTATTAAATCAATAACGCCATCAAAGTCTGCTTCAACTCCAATAGGAAGTTGAATTGGAGCAGCTTTCGCTGCTAAGCGAGACCCAATAGTACGTACTGACATATAGAAGTCTGCCCCAGTTGCATCCATCTTGTTGACGAATACAATACGTGGGACATTATACTTAGTGGCTTGACGCCACACAGTTTCGGTTTGTGGTTCTACACCGCTCTTCGCATCAAGTACCGCTACGGCACCATCTAGAACACGAAGTGAACGTTCCACCTCGACCGTAAAGTCGACGTGACCTGGTGTATCAATAATATTGATACGATGTCCGTTCCATGAGGCTGTTGTCGCAGCGGACGTAATAGTAATACCACGTTCCTTTTCTTGCGCCATCCAGTCCATCGTGGAAGCTCCATCATGGGTTTCACCAATTTTATGAGCGCGTCCTGTATAGTACAGGATACGTTCGGTCGTCGTGGTTTTCCCAGCGTCAATATGGGCCATAATGCCGATATTACGCGTGTTATGTAAGGTAAACTCGCGAGCCATAATGTTCCTCCTTCTCTAAATGTGGATTAAAAACGGTAATGTGCGAATGCTTTGTTTGCTTCTGCCATACGGTGAATATCTTCACGTTTTTTAACTGAACCACCAGTACCATTAGATGCATCAATAATTTCGTTAGCTAAACGCATTTCCATAGTTTTTTCGTTACGTAAACGTGCGTAGTTAACAACCCAACGAAGTCCTAATGTAAGCTTACGCTCAGCAGTAACTTCAATTGGTACTTGGTAGTTAGATCCCCCAACACGACGTGCTTTGAGTTCTAACATAGGCATGACGTTTCCAAGTGCTTTTTCAAACACTTCCATTGGTTCACGACCTGTTTTTTCTTCAATGATTTCAAATGCGTTGTATAGAATAGATTGTGCTACACCGCGTTTTCCATCAATCATGATTTTGTTAATTAATCGGGTAACCAGTTTTGAGTTGTAAATTGGATCGACCAGTACATCTCTTTTTGCTATAAAACCTTTTCTTGGCATGATTGCTCTCCTTTCAGATTAATGCTTATTTAGCGGCTTTTGGTTTTTTAGTACCATAGAGTGAACGACCTTGTTTACGATTGTTTACTCCTGCACAGTCTAATGTTCCACGAATGATATGGTAACGAACCCCTGGTAAGTCTTTTACACGACCCCCACGAATTAATACCACACTATGTTCTTGTAGGTTATGACCGATTCCTGGAATATAAGCAGTCACTTCCATTTGGTTACTTAAGCGTACACGTGCATATTTACGAAGCGCCGAGTTTGGTTTCTTCGGTGTCATTGTACCAACACGAGTACATACCCCACGTTTTTGAGGTGATGAAATTGTTGTTGGTTCTTTAATCAAAGTATTCAATCCACGGTTTAATGCAGGTGACTTTGACTTCGTTACTTTACTTGAGCGTCCACTACGGACCAATTGATTCATTGTAGGCATGAAGTTATTCTCCTTTCTCACACACTTCCTGGTGTGCCAAATTCTTCAATAAGGATGGTTTCCTGAAACAGGAAACCTCCTTTGAATATCCTTATGTATTCTACATTTATTCAAGACAATTGTCAAGACGTTTAGTTATCGTAATCGGAGTCAGATTCACGCGTCATTTCTTCAGGAAGCGGAATAAGTTCTTCGCTTTGGCGATTTCTTTCAAGTCTTTCTTCAATGAGATAATTCATTAATTCCTTGATATCTTCAGAACTTGTACGATATGCTGTTGAACCAGTTCCCGCAGGGATGCGTTTCCCGATAATAACATTCTCTTTAAGTCCTAAGAGAGGATCAATCTTACCTTTTATTGCCGCATCAGTTAATACTTTAGTGGTTTCTTGGAAGGATGCTGCTGAAAGGAATGAATCCGTTTCTACAGATGCCTTAGAAATACCAAGTAAAGCTGGTTTGAACATGGCAGGACGTTTACCTTCAAGTAACACTTTGCGGTTAATGTTCGTAATCACTGGGAGTGACATTTGCATTCCTGGGCTAAGTGATGAATCTTGTCCATCAATGATAATTACTTTACGAAGCATTTGACGAATCATAACTTCGACGTGCTTATCAGAGATTTCAATCCCTTGGCTAGCATAAACTTTCTTCACTTCTTTTAAGATATAGTTCTGTACTTCAGTAACCCCTGCAACTTCAAGAAGTTCTTTAGGGTTAACTTGGCCTTCGGTAATCTTATCACCAGCTAGTAGTTCAGAACCCACTTTAAGCCATGAACGAATGTTTTGATTTGTATCGATTTCGTGTTCAATTGACTCGTTATCGTTAGAGACAACAACTTTAACTTTTCCACCAACAGTATCTGGAAGAATAATTTCAGAAATAACTCCATCAATTTTTGAGAGAACAGCTGAACTCTTAGGAGCACGTGCTTCAAACAATTCTTCAACACGAGGTAAACCTTGAGTGATATCTTGTCCTTCAGCAGCAGCAACCCCACCAGTATGGAATGTACGCATGGTGAGCTGAGTACCAGGTTCACCAATGGATTGAGCCGCCACAATACCCACTGCTTCGCCAATTTCAACTAAGCGACCAGTAGCCATGTTACGACCATAACATTTCTTACAAATACCATAGGTTGAGTCACAAGTGAAGACGTTACGAATGAACGCTTCTTTAACTCCGGATTCTTGCACTTTACGTGCTTTATTGTCATCCATGTATTCATCTTCTTCCACGAGAACTTCCCCTGTTTTTGGATGAATAATAGCTTCTTTTGCAAAACGACCAACAAGACGATCATAGAGTGGTTCAATTGATGAGTTAGTCTTACGATCAACAATCTCAGCCACAGAATAACCACGATCTGTAAAGCAATCTTCTTCTCCAATCACAACATCTTGCGCAACATCAACAAGACGACGTGTTAAGTAACCAGATTCAGCCGTTTTAAGTGCTGTATCCGTTAATCCCTTACGCACACCATGAGTGGAAATAAAGAATTCACTAACGTTTAGACCTTCACGGAATGAACTATAGATAGGAACTTCAATAATTGAAGATTGGTATTCCTTTTTAGATTTTGATTGTGTTGGTTTAGCCATCAATCCACGCATACCAGCAAGCTGAGTAAAGTGTGAACGGTTACCACG
>DITO01000243.1:4348-5354 GCA_002422065.1 Erysipelotrichaceae bacterium UBA6182
GATGTCTTCTTCGTTTCATAACGTGAGAATATCTCAGCAATAATTAATCCTAAGTCTTTCTTCTTAAATTCAGATGCAATACCCATAGCGTTAATTGCTGCTTTAATATCCGTTCCTTGTTTTAAGAAGAATTTATCCGGAGTAGCAACAAAGTTAGCTTTGCTGACTTCATTTAAATATGGAAAGTCTGCAGGGAACATTTCATTGAAGATAAGTTTTCCAACTGTCGTCACAAGATATGAGCGATTTTGAGTTGGTGTGAATCCTTCTTTATTTAGAGAGGATGCTTTAACAGCAATTTGTGTATGAAGATGAAGTTGTTTATTTTCATAAGCAATAATCGCTTCATTAAAGTCTTTGAATACTTTTCCTTCATTTGCTGCATAGCGCTCATGAAGTAATGCACCTTCTTCATCATTAATAGTACGTAAGTAAGCAGCTTTGAATAAGAACTCACTTGCCTTCTCTTCCATATTAAGGAAGAAGTTACCAAGTACCATGTCTTGAGATGGTGTAACGATAGGTTTTCCATCTTTAGGACCTAGAATGTTATTCGAACCAAGCATTAAGATTTCAGCTTCAGCACGAGCCTCTTCAGAAAGAGGAACGTGAACCGCCATTTGGTCACCATCGAAGTCGGCATTAAATGCAGGCGTCACAAGTGGATGCAAACGAATGGCACGACCATCAACAAGTTTAGGGAAGAATGCTTGTATCCCTAGTCTGTGTAGTGTTGGCGCACGGTTTAGAAGTACTGGATGATGTTCAATAACACGCTCAACAATATCCCATGCACGTGCATCTTGACGATCAATCAGTTTCTCAGCTGTTTTAGGATTGTTTGCAATACCATCCGCAACGATTTGATTAATTACAAATGGTTTGAATAGTTGAATTGCCATCTCACGAGGTAATCCACATTGATACATCTTAAGATCTGGTCCAACCGCAATAACGGAACGACCAGAGAAGTCAACACGCTTACCAAGTAAGTTTTGACGGAAAC
>DITO01000005.1 GCA_002422065.1 Erysipelotrichaceae bacterium UBA6182
TTAAGGGATGGTAAGGCATAGGCTGGTTTAAAGAATGTGAACTGCTTCTTTAAGATATGAACTTCATCACACACTGTAATTTCAAAGGTTGGTAAGAAGTTCAGCACTTTCTGCTTAACGTAAGCTACTTCCTCAAGGTCCATAGTTTTAATACTAAGTTGCTTACCAAACGAAAATACTTTCCCTTCAACTTGTAAAATATCGACTTCATTCTCATCTTTGATATTAAATCGATCTTTAAATGTAAAAAGCTTTTGTTTAATGTATAGTTTCATGTGTTTACCTCTGTATTTATATTATAACGCGATATTAATAATATGCATAAAAAGAGTATAATATAATAATGAAGAAATCCCATGTGAATCAATCTCACCTTTTGATACTCGTTAAGATCATAGTCATTTGGTTGCTCACAACAGCAATATCTTTAATATTGAATACTTTTGGATGGCAGGAATCGACAATTATTCTAACTTTTGTATTAGGATCCATTGTTTGGACAGTACTTAAGATTCCTTATATTTATGGAACTATTCTCACTTTAGCCAATGTACTCACTTTCAATTACTTTTTTACCTCCCCATACTACACATTTAGAGTTGATGATTTTCAATATCTATATACTTTTATTAGTATGTTATTAGTAAGTAGTTTTACGTCTTATCTAGTCTATACAAGTAATAAAAACCGTCATATTGCACATTTACGTAGCTTAAATAACCGTTATCTATTTCAATTGAGTGAACTTCTGTATCAATCACTAGATTTAGAATCAAGCTTAAATGATGCTAAGGATTTACTAAAGAACACCCTTGATAGTGAGGTTAAGATTAAAATATTCGACAATGTGGAAGATGTGTATGAGTTTATTGAAACATTAGATTATCAACTTAGAGAAGTAGCCATTGAGTCATTCATGACCCATTTACCAAAAATCCAATTATTTGGTTCAAATACGGTAAGTCTTTTCCCCATAATCATAGATAAGGAAGTGATTGGGTTCATTATTGTAAACGGAGCAATGCTGAGTGCTGATGCCGTTGAATGGATGTCAACTATTGGTTCTATTCTTGCCATCGCAAAACAACGAATTGAATCCATCAAACTACAAGAGATTTCAAAATTAAACTATGAGCAGGAAAAACTAAGAGTATCCCTCCTATCATCGATTTCACATGACTTGCGTACACCACTAGCTTCAATTATTGGTTCTTCAACCATATTGATTGATCAAATTCAAGCTGACAATAAGGATACAGTCCTTGCTAAGAATATCTATCAAGATGCACAATGGTTACTTGATTCAGTTGAAAACATACTTTCTTTAATCCGGTTAAATAATCAAAATCTTAATGGTCTTTTTCAAACAATGCTTATAGAAGAAGTGATTGAAGAGACGATCAAGCATTTTGGACAAGATGATCTTAATCGAATCCAAATTGACTATCATGATGGGAATATTTTTGTAAATATAGAAGCACGTTTAATGATTACAGCTTTTTATAATCTCATACATAATGCACTTAAGTTTTCTGAGAAAACCGTCTATATTCGCACAGCACTTCAAGAACAGTTTTGCTTAATTGAAATTATTGATGAAGGTATAGGAATAACGAGTGAAACTAAAGAGAAAATATTCGAGAGATTTTACTCAACTAAACCAATCGATAAAAAATTCAGACAAGGAGTAGGATTAGGACTAAGTATTGTCAAAGAAATAGTTGAGGCTCATGATGGTACTATTCATATAAAAAACAACCACCCAAAGGGTACGATAATGAGTATTAGACTACCTTTGTTGAAGGAGGGAAAATGAGTAAAATTCTAATTATTGAAGATGATCATTCACTTCAACATTTCATGAGTACATTACTTAAAAATAACGGATATGATGTGTGTGTGGCCTCGAACTTGTCTAGTGCAACTACCATGTTTTTTTCACATACACCAGATTTAATTATCCTTGATTTAACCCTTGGTGAGGAAAGTGGTGAAGATTTCTTAGTTAAAAATAGACAACTCACTGAAAGTTCAATCATTATTGTTTCTGCTATTGATGATTTTTCTAAAAAAGTTCATCTTCTTGATGAAGGTGCTGATGATTATATTACTAAACCTTTTAATCCTGGTGAATTACTAGCACGTGTTAGAGTTGGTTTAAGAAAGAAAACATCCTCTGATCCTCACAAACAATTCTATGCTTTTGAAGAATTTAAAATAGATTATGAAAAAGAGCAAGTTTTCTTAAACCAAAATGAAATACATTTAACACCTATTGAGTATCAAATCCTAAAGCACCTGACATTGAATCATGGAAGAGTCTGTACTTCGACTTCAGTGCTTAAATCAATATGGGGAGTAAATCATTCTGAATCTGATGCTCAGAATTTACGTGTATTTATGGCAAACCTAAGAAAAAAGATTGAACCTAATCCAACAAAACCTAAATTTTTATTAACTCACATTGGTGTTGGTTATCGATTCATTGAATAATAAACATTAATCTATATGTAATCTTTATACGATGTTAATTTCTATTAACATCGTTTTTATATGAAGTTATATACAATTTAAGTGGAGGTATCTTATGAAATCAGCCACAAAAGAAGATGCTCAAGTCTATGAAATTTGCAAACAATTAAAGAATAAAGAACTAGAAATTTCTTATGAAAAGATCATGCAACTATTAACTACATTTCCAAGTGAACCATGGGGACATAACCTTTTAGGTTGTTGGTATGAAATCCAAGGCGATGTAATTCTAGCAATGAAACATTATCGTGCCGCTTATGCACTTAATCCTAGTTATGATCCGTCTAGAATGAATGTTGTTGAATTTCAACTACATTCACGACATACAAACTCTATCTATTTCCATCAGGAGGCCAAATGAAAAAATACAAGCGTTTCTTTGTGATTGGTTGTTCTAGACTTGGAGCAAATATTGCTTCATGGTTATCTTTATCTGGACATGATGTCACTATCATGGACAAAGATGATGACTCTTTTAGAAAGCTACACGAAGGATATAGTGGTTATATCTTAGTCAAAGATGCAGAGAATACTCAAAATATCCTTGATTTAAAACTGAAACCTGAGGATGTCGTGATTGTTGTTACTGATAATGACAATTTGAATCTTATGGTTTCTGAGATTGTTTCAAAGTTATTAGGTGTATTGAAAGTCTATACTAGAATTTATGATCAATCTAAAGAACTTCTTTGTCATACCTATCATATAGAATTTATAAACACTTCTTCACTTGCGGTGAAAGAATTTGAAAGGCGTTTAGGAGATATACTATGAGAAAACAACGGATTATTATTGTTGGTGGTCGAAAGAAAGCCAGATTTCTTATCAAGTCATTCCTTCAGAATCAAATTGATGTCACTGTTATCAATGACACTGCTCAATTTTGTGAAGAATTAGCTGAAGATTTTCCATCTGCCACTGTAGCATGTGGTGATGGAACTAAACCCTATATCTTTGAAGATCTTAATATTGAGAGTTCTGATTTTCTCATAGCTCTTATGCCTTCAGATGCAGATAATCTAATATCTTCACAAATTGCAAAATATCAATTCAATGTAAAAAAGGTTTATTGCACAGTTAACAATCCTATCAATGTTGAGATATTTAAAAAATTAGGTATATCTAACGTCATTTCCAGTACTCATATAGTGTCAAGTATGATCGAACAACTTGTTATATTACAGAAGATTGATAATTACATCCCTATTGAAACTGGACAAGTAGGCATCTTCGAAATTACGATTTCTTCCAATTCAGAAGTTATCTCAAAATCAATCTCAGAAATCAATCTACCGAAACAGTCCATTATTGGGTGTATTATTCGACATGGTCAAAGTATTATCCCAAAAGGAGACACCATCTTAATGCTTAATGATAAATGTGTTGTCTTAGTTAATGAATGTGATAAGCAAGAAACAATCAATCTTTTAACTAAAGGAAAAGGTGTATGAAAAAAGAGCTTCATATCATTTACTTTATTAGTGCCTTAACTCGATTCTCAATACTCCCTATGATACTTTCAGGAGTTGCACTTTTTTATAATGCGAATGAGTATAAACTATATGGTCAAATGATGATTCTTGCGTTAGTAATATTTGGGGTTACATCGCTACTAATTGAGTTGACAAAAGATTGTAAGGACACGAAGCTACAACGAAATGATGACTCGATTATTGTGACTGCAACTTGGTTACTTACTATTTTCATTTCTGCAATCCCCTATATGCTCTTTCAAAATTTAACTTTTACTCAATCATTCTTTGAATCAACAAGTGGATGGACTACAACTGGTTTAAGTGTACTTGATGTCGTAAATGCTCCTCTAGTCATAATTTTATATCGAAGTTTGACTCAATTCTTTGGCGGGGTTGGTATAGTGCTTATTGCACTTACATTCATTGGAAAATCACCTGGAATCAAGATCTTCATGCAAGAAGGTCATAGTGATCAATTGTTACCAAACTTAAAACAATCCGCACGTTTAATTTTCAATATTTATACAGCCTATGTAATATTTGGAATTCTAGGTTTAATCATATTGGGTATGAATTCATTTGATGCTATTAATATCTCGATGGCAGCTTTATCAACGGGTGGATTTGCACCACAAGCATCTAGCTTAATTTACTATAATTCGTTTCCTATTGAGTTATTTACAATGTTACTCATGATTTTAGGTGCTACAAACTTTGCAGCTCATCTATTAATAATTAATCGACGCCTATTAACTTTCTTCAAAACTTCTGAATTCAAGATATTTGCGATATTTAGTTCAATTATTACGATGATCATCTACTTGAATTCTACAAACGCTTTTGGTATCTCTTTAAGAGTGATTATATTTGAAGTAATATCTGCAATAACTACAACTGGTTTCTCAGTTACTACAGACTTTTATAGTCAGTGGAGACCCATTTGGGTTGTGTTGCTTGTTGTGCTAATGGTAATTGGTGGTGGTAGTGGATCTACAGCTGGTGGGATTAAACAAAGTCGAGTTTCTATTGCACTGAAATCAATTTTTATGTATTTCAAGCGTTTAACATTACCTAAACAAATTATTAAGAATTCAGTTTACTATCATAATAATGGAGAAGTAACAACTTTAGATAAATCACATTCTATTGATGCATTAATGTATATCGTAATTTATTTAATAGTTCTTTTTGTAGGAACAGTAATATTTGCTTTATATGATTACTCAGTGGTAGATTCTCTATTTGAATTTGCTTCATCTCTTGGAACAGTTGGAACATCGGTAGGAATTATCTCCCAAAGTACCCCAACAGTGGTCATGTGGACTTCAATTGTAGGGATGTTGTTTGGACGACTAGAAATAATGGTTATTATCGCCGCAACAGTTTCAATCAGTAATCGATTACAACGAGTCAATTAATCAGTTCCAATAATTCTTAATATCATTATGACTATCATTTCTTGAATCTCTTATAATGAAATATTTCGAAGTTAAATCCTACTCAAAGCTACTCTTTGAGTAGGATTTTTACCTGTATAATAATTCATATTGATCTATTTTTTATAGTTAGTTTTTTAATACTTTCTTAAAATGATAAAAAAAATTAATACTCTATAAGACACATTGTCATTAATATGTCTTTAATGTTCTACTAATCAAGCGTATAATATCTTATACATAGGAGGACCAACAATGTATTATCTTCATATCGATAAAACATCTTCGATACCTATCTATAAACAAATCGAAGATGGTATTATAAGCGCACTAGATTCACATTTATTAAGAACCCATGATTTACTTCCTAAAGAAGATGATTTATGTGAGTTCTTTTCCATATCACGAACTGTTGTACGTCAAGCTTATCAATCTTTAGAAGATCAAGGAGTACTTTATCGTATCAAAGGTAAAGGGACATTCATCTCGGCTACTTCTCACCTTACCTTTAGCTACAACGAATTACTAAGACTTGATAAAGCCTTACTCCATAAGAAAAGCGATGTTTCATCTTTTATAGTTCTTAATGATACAAAAGTCGTTCAACCAGCAAGTACTTTAGCAGTATATTTTCCTGCTAGTTCTACAGTAACCATACAAGCTCAGGTTTATGCTAATCCTTTTGGACCTCTATTGTTTGTGGAAGACACATTTCATTCAAAAGTGAGTAGAGAAGTTCAATCAGCAATTAATCAAAATCAATCACCTTTTGAAGCATTAATCCCATTATTAAAAGGAGCTACCTTAACCATAGCTTTAGAAGAGGCTTCTGGTCCTATTGTTAGTATCTTAAAGCTAGATTTGCCAGATGCACTTCATCGAATTAAAATATCCTTTCTAGATCAAGAAGGAGATATTATCGTAGTACGTCAATATGTCGCGAGCGGTAAAAACACCACGTTTGAAACCCTCATTGAAGGAGAAAACGTATGAGCTATAATTACTTCGATATCGATCGTCGTCGCAAAGAAAGTGTCGATGTTCAGTTACTAAACACCATTACTCAAGCTATTCAAAACCAACTTATACCGCCAAACACTCCCCTCTTAATCGAAACCTTTCAACAACTTGCACCTGAACTAGAAGAATCTAGAATCATGGAGATTCTAGAGGAAATGGTTGTAAGTGGCTTAGTAAGAAGAAGTAAAAATGGTTATTTTTCATTAACACGCAAGATTCCAAGTGTCACATACCATAAACTTGAAGCACTTCACGACCTACTTCGAAACAACTATGACGAAGTAAAAGAAGTTATATCTGAAGTGTCTTTAACAAAACATTATCCAAAGAAACAGAAAGATGCTGAATTCAAGGATAGAGAAACACTCATCATGATTCAACGTAAATACTATGCAGACAGTGAACTACTTGCATTCTCAAACACCTATTTACCATTAAAGATGTTTAAGGACATTGACACACTCGACTTTAATCAAGGTACACTATACCAACTATTAGAAAAGAATTATCCAGAATATTCATTTGAGTATTCACGCAGACTCTCATCTGTGATTCCATCAACGATTTATGTCAGTGGAGTCTTAGAAGTCACACGCAATACCCCTGTCTATTATGGAAGAATTCATTCATTCACAAAACGATATAAGCAATTCGAATATTCAGATGTTTATGTACTCGCAAATCGTTTCAGTTTCTCAACTGAATACTCAGCGACTGAACTAAAGAAACTATTATAAACACAAAGAAAGAGGCACTGATTGCCTCTTTCTTTGTGTTAAATCATTTTTCTTAGTTGGTTAATGCGATGTTCTAAATCAGCATCAACAATATAGTTAACTTTTGATAATGTTTGAATATCTGGTGCATCGAGAGCACACATAATCATTTTTAGTTCTTCTTTAAGTTTTTCAACTTCTCCAATAGCTTCTTCAAGAGAATAATCAGAGACTAACTTTAAGAAGTATGAAGATAATCCAACTGCTTTAGCTCCTGAGGCTAAAGCCTTTGCAATATCTAAAGCGTTTCTAATACCACCACTTGCGATAAGATCAACCTTTGTCTTTCCTTGAATACTAAGTAAGCTTTCAAGTGTTGAAAGTCCCCAACCATTAAAGAAATCCAAGGATTGTCCTCTTCGTTGATTTTCAATCCATGCAAAGTCTGTTCCACCATGACCACTGACATCAATCATCGTTATTCCTAGTGCTTCTAGTTTTAGAATCAGTGAAGGACTCATGCCAAAACCTACTTCTTTAACGATTAAAGGCACTTTAGAATGCAAGACACAGTCTTCTAAATCACTCCACCATGAAGTAAAATCTTTATCTCCTTCAGGCATGATCAGTTCCTGTAATGCATTAAGATGAACTTGACATGCTTTAGCATGGACAAGATCAACAGCTTGATTAAGTTTAACACTATTACTACCTGCACCTACATTAGCAATCAGTAACCCTTCTGGATTAATCTTTGAAAGTATCGTAAATGATTCTGAAAGACTTGAGTCATTTAAGGCAATGGATACTGATCCTGTAGCCATAGCAAGATCACATGCTTTCGCAAGTTTTGCTAGCTTTTCATTGATTTCTAGACTTTGTTCACTTCCACCTGTCATAGCATTAATAAAGAATGGAACTTTAAGTGTAAATGGTCCTAAGGTTGTACTTATATCAATAGCTTCTAAAGAAGTGTTTGGAATTGAATTATGCACAAAGCGAAAACGATCAAAATCATTATGTTTAACCGATTGTGCTAAAGCATAGTTAATATGATCATCTTTTCTTTGGCTCATGATTGCTCCTTAGTTGGCATATAGACTAACTCATCCAAGATCACAAATCCTTCTTGAATAAGAACGTCATTTCCCATTTGTTGAGCTAAGACATCTGGATATAAACACCAGACACAGTCACCACCCCCAGCTCCTGATACCTTTAATAAACCATTAAAAGGCTCAATCAATGCAGCAATACGTTGCATTACAGGCGTTTTAATTTCTATCTTAGTATTACGTTGTAACATATCCATGGCACGTGTCAGTGACTTAGTATGCTTAAGTACATTATTCATGCAGTCTTGATCCATTGCATGAAATAAAGGATCAATGCTTTGTTTAGTGGATTCAATGAACAGTGAATAATAAGGTTTAGTTAAATGGGGTTTCATCATTCTCACAAGATCTTGAGAATCAGCAGATGTTCCTGTAAATACAAGACTTATAGGAAAATGATGTGCTTTAATACTTTCGATACGAAGATTAGGCCATACATGGTGTATAAGCCATTCTATATCTTTATGGACATGTTGATATAACCATGTATCATCATATTTCTTATATATAATCCAAGTGTTGTATGCACTAACTGCAACATCACCATGAGATGAATAAGAATAATGTTCCAATTGAGCAAGCACAGCAAGTTTATAGACTTCTATTGGAAGTAACTCAAGACCATATGCTTGGGATAACACTTTGATAATGCTGACACACACTGCGCCACTTGATCCAAGTCCATATTTAGTGGTAGCACTGTAATCAAGTAAACTCTCAATATGAAGATGTCCCTTAAGACAATCAAACTCAAGTTGTTGTGCGTATCGTTGAATAATATTAATAGAATCTTGAACAAGGATGTTACTTGGTATCACAACTAGTCCTTGATGTGAAGTGACTTCATATCCAGTGGTTTGCTGAGATGAGGTAACACTCCATGTATCTTCTTGGGTAAAGGTTGCTTTCACTCCAACCGTAGTATTAAAAATAATGGCACTACTTTGGCCACTCACAACAGCATATTCACCTCCAAAATAAACTTTACCTGGAGCAAATGCATTCCATTCATTATTCTTCATAAAGGATATGTGCCCCTTTCTCAGGACGTGTTACTATAACATCTTTCACTTTAAATACATCTAAAGCTTCTAATACTTTTGGAAGTGATTGTGCATTCGTTAATATCTTAACGTGCATCCCTGCATCCATGGTTGGATAAGCGAATTCTCCTTCGCTTTGTAAATCAATAATCGTATGAATTATATCTATCGATTGTTGGGTTAAAAATAGTGTTGGAGGAATAGCACTCAACATACTTGCATGCATGGCTAATGCTGAAGATTGAGCGAGTTCACCTATAGTTTTTAAGTCTTCCACATGAATGGCATGTTTCATTGCAATTAAATCTTTTGTGGTCTTACTTACCCATGTTTCGTAATAAGGAGATGTTGTCACTGTGTTCTTCATGGCTTGTTTTGAAGAAATGGATTTCTTTTGTGTTGTTAATAAGACAAAGACCATAATGAAATCAAAACCATCTTCACGTATAGTATACACCTCTCCTGTCTTTTCCCAAACTACAAGACCCCCAAATAAACTACGACATGCTGATCCACTACCAAGTCTTGTTATGTTGGCAAGTACTTCATTACTTAAGTTTGTTTCAAAAAAGGAGTTAGCTGCTTTTGCTAGAGCGGCGAAACCACTAGCACTCGAGGCTGCTCCACTAGCTGTTGGCCCTGTATTTTCAGAGATAATACAAATGTCGTCAAGTTCATGTTCTTGAGCAAAATGAGATAAGAAAGCTTTAATCTTTAAAGCATCTGACTTCGTTGCTTTCTTTCCATTTAAAGTAAAAGAAAATCCATGGTCACTACGTTTAATCGTTGTTGTGGTGTATAGTTCAGTCACACTTAAAGAAAGTGATCCTGTAAAAGGGATTACTTTTGCTTCATCTTCTTTTCCCCAATATTTAATTAGGGCAATATTAACTGGTGCTCTTGCGGTAACAATTTGTTTCATAGTAATGACATACTCCAAACATGAGGAGTTATTTCCTTTAATTTACTCACAATAATATTCACTGTTTCTTTATCTTTTACTAATGCTATCATACACCCCCCTAAACCACCACCGGTAAGTTTCGCTCCTAAAGCATGATGTTCTAACGAGAGTTCTACACATTGATCTAAGGTTGGGGTACTTATTCCTAAATGCCTTAAATGTTCATGGGCTTGTGTTAGGGTTTGTCCTAATAATTCAAGTTGATTATCTTTGATATAAACTAAAGCCTGATGGGTTAGGTTTCCTAGTTCATTAATTGTCATTAATCCTTCTTGAACGACCTTATTTGCTACTATTTGAACAGCTTCCTTTGTTGAGCCTTGTTGTTGTGTTTGAGCAATCACAAGGTAAGCATTGAGTGAGAGTGGTAGTGATACTGGAGGTTGTCCTTTTGTGAAGACCCAAGCTAAATCAAAGGACG
>DITO01000253.1 GCA_002422065.1 Erysipelotrichaceae bacterium UBA6182
TCTCTTGTGTGGTTATTAACTTGTAACTACATTATAACGCATGACATTTGTTCATGCAATGCTTTTTTAAAACTATCTAAAGCGGTTACATCGTAACAAATGTGAATGAAAAACGAAAGTATTCACATATATTCAACTATTCATGCATTGACTGACATAAACATAAATCACTCACTGTAAAGGCAATACATCCTGCTTTTAGACCTTCAATAATGTCTTCTTTGCTTTTTAAAAGACCACCACCAATTATTGGGATATCAATTTGGTTATTAATATATGGAATGATATTGAAAGCAATGGCTGGCATGACTTCTACGATGTCTGGTTGAGACTTTTGGATTGTTTCTATTCCTCGCTCAATTGATTTACTATCAATCAAAAACATTCGTTGAATAGCGATTTTTCTATTCTTTTTAGTTGTTTCAATGATACGTGTCTTACTTGAAATAATTCCATCTGCACGTAAACGCTGGCATAAAAACTCAGCACCATGTTCATCACTAGAAATACCATGAACCATATCAATATGAACTAAAGCCAATTTATTATTATCATGTAGTGTTTTAATCATGTGCTCTAAAAGCGATATGTGAATATCTTGTAAGACACATACTTTAAGGTTGGAATCAATAAATCTTTCCATTCGTTTCATATTCGGAACAACTGGAACGCAGATTTGATTTTTTATTATATCAATCATAGGGTGTAGTTCTTTCATTCTTTCATTATTATACACCATTATTTATGTTCTAGTAGACGAGATTTTAGCCCGGGTAAAATCATAGTGTTGGTAATATCCCTAGCAATGGCTGGCGCACTCGCAATCCCAGGAGATTCAATGCCTGCCAAAGTAAAGAAATAAGGAACACTTGGATGTTCATGGATAACAAAATCATCATTATCCACTCGTGGTCTAAATCCCACAAAACGATCAATTTCAAGTTCATATGGAATGTTGGATAATAGTTGATTCATTTTATCCTTCATGTCATTAACACTGTCATCAAGAATTGGTCGTTCTATAAAATCATTGACATCGACAGCATTTGGTCCAACAAGTGCTTTTCCACTAATAGTTGGGACGTATAAGACTCCTTTGCCAAGTGGTGAAGGCACTGGGTAAATAATGCGATCTGCAACGGGTGGTGCTTGTGGAGATAATACAATATACTCACCTTTGCGATATCTTAAATTAAATGTTGCTTCTCCAACCAATGCTTCCATTTTATCAGCATAAAGTCCTGCACAGTTAACAACTATTCTCGCTTGATATACCCCTTTATTTGTTTGCACCTCGAAATATTGGAGTGTAGGTTCAATAGAAACAATCGTTTCTTCAAAATGAGCTTCTCCTCCATTGATTATTCCTTTTTTAATTGCTTGTGATGATAGATGAGTAGGATCAACGATTGCGGTAGTTGGCATATCAAGTACACTAACTATATTGGGATTAAGATTTGGTTCAATTGATAATGCTTCTTGATTTGAGTAACGAACGACATGAACATGCCGCTCTTTAGCACGCTCTTCCAACATATCCAAATGCTTACATTCTTCAAAGTCTTTTGCAACAACTAAAGCCCCCACTCTTTTAAATGGTGTCTCTAATTCCTTGGCATATTCTTCATACATGGCTTGACCCATAAGATTATATTTTGCTTTAAGTGTATTTGAATGAGGGTCAATCCCACTATGAACAATGGCACTATTATGACCAGTAACTTCAAGTCCTGATTCTTTATTCTTCTCAAAAAGATGGACGTTTTTCACCTGTTTTGTTAACTCATAAAAGACAGTACTGCCAATGATTCCAGCACCGATCACGATAATATCGATCATAATGATTCCTCCTTCCAACGAAAAAATGTACTCAGAAGGGTTCTCTCTAACTCTCTACCCAAATATTAACTTTGATTTTATTGTACCTATGTTTTTATGAAAGCGCAACCAATACAATTCAATCCCATTGATTATCACTATTTTGGTACACTTGACAGTAGTTATATACTGAAGATAAGGATGGTACATTATGTCTTTTTATAATATGCTAGCAAAGTATTACTCGAATATATTCCCACTTAGTGAGAATCACATCTCGTTATTTGATTCAGTAATTAATAAAGATGCCATGATAGGGCTAGATATTGGGTGTGCAACAGGTATTTTAACCCATGTTCTACAACGCACTATTCCCTCAATGATTGGCATTGATTTGAGTGAAACCATGATTAGTGTTGCTAAGGAACTAAACCCTAAAAAAGAGATTGAGTTTAAAGTGATGGATATGACTGCGATTGCTTTAGAGTTCAAGAGTCAAACTTTTGATGTAATTACTTGTTTAGGTAATACACTTGTTCATGTAAATCATGAGAGTGTAAAAAAACTTCTACATGATACCCAAGATTGTCTTAAAAAGGATGGTCAATTTATAATTCAAGTTGTGAATTATGATTTAATCCTCAAAGAAAAACGTACTTCTCTACCAAGCATCATGAATCAAAATATTGAGTTTCATCGCGAGTATGTATTTCTAGAAGATAACTCAACTATACTATTCAGTGCTACACTTGTTGATTTGCACTCAGGTAAAT
>DITO01000028.1 GCA_002422065.1 Erysipelotrichaceae bacterium UBA6182
AGTTGCTAGAGGCGAATGAGCAGGGGTTTATTGATAAGTTTTATTATCAATTGAGAATATGAGGACACACTCACACCAAAACTTTACTTCTGTTAAAATTGATTATTGATTTTCTAAAAGCAGTACAAAGGAGACATAATGTCAACTAATAATTCACAACTTAAGAAGAATATATTGAAAATTCTCGAAAAGACCAGAGTTAACTTTCTATTTGGTGCTGGTGCATCATATGTTCCAAATAATAATGGATTATCATTTCCATTGATGAAAGATCTAGTTGAAGAGATTTTAAGAAATCAGGAATATATTGACTACATTTCATCTTGTAATATTGACGTTATCAAGTCATGTCATAATGAGTTTCTTGTTAAAAAGGGAAACGTTGAAGACTTCTTATCGAGTATTGAAGGCTTAGTAAACTATCCAAGTGAACTAGAGTTTGTAGATGTCGCAATTTACACGACGAAAATGGTGAAAGAGATAATTCTTAGTAGGATTATGAGATCAGATAAATTAGAAGTTATTGATTTATTCAAGGTTTTCTATAAAGAGATTATTGATCTTACTAGAGAGAAAGAAGAGTCATTTAAACGTATAAATATTTTTACAACTAACTATGACATGATCAATGAGATTGCGTTAGAGTCACAAAGGATTCATTACTATTCAGGCTTTTTTGGAATAGAAAGTAGATCATTTGAACCATCTCATTATAATTTTACATATTCAGATAATATGAATTTAAAAACACATAATTATATTGTTAAGTCCGACCATATAAACTTATATAAATTGCATGGATCTCTTTCTTGGAGAATGAATAACAATAAACTAGTAGAGATATCATTACATGAAAAAGATAATGGTGAACCTGTTATCATCTATCCTTCGCATACAAAATTCAACCAGACTAGCCTTATATCATATTACTCTACTTTAATGAGAGAGTTCAATAACAGTCTAACTTCGAAGCAATCCACACTTGTTGTTATAGGGTATAGTTTCAGCGATGAACATATTAATAGAATAATCGAGAGTGCTCTCTCGATTGAAACATTTACCCTTATTGCGTTGCTTTATAGTAATGAAGATGTAAAAAGAATGAAGGAAAGTGTCGGAGAAAGATCGAACACTATCATAATTAATGGAAGTGATGCGAGTTTAAGTGGATTTGTTAATCGCATATTGAAGGGAAGAAATGAAAGTGATTGAGATAGGGCGAGTAATAGAGATAACGAATTCAGATATAATCGTGGAAGTACTTGAGAACTTTGAGTCTTCATATTTTGTTTTGAATGGCGAAGCAATAAGAATCGCAGGTGTAGGAAAATTCCTAAAAGTAGGCTCATTGGTATATCAAATCAATATTGAGAAAATAACCGATATTAACACTAACAATCAACTACTTAATAAAATGTCTTTGAGTAGGAAGTTATCTTGTAGCTTAATAGGATTCGTTGATAAAAAAGGTTTTCATGAAGGTTCTAATGGAGAGACCCCTGACATTTATCAGAAAGTATATCATATTGATGATAAAGTTGAAGAAATTATATATACAAATATAAGAAGTAGTGAAGGAGCAATTGTATTAGGCGCTTTCTTGTTAAATAAGAAAATAGAGTTTAAAGTTGACATCAACAAATTTTTTGCTAGTCATGTTCTTATTGTTGGCAATACAGGAAGCGGTAAATCTAATACGGTTGCAATGCTTTATGAGAAGTTATTTGAAAAGTTTGGTAAAGAAATAGAAAACGGTAATAACAAATTTCTAATCATTGATTCCAACGGTGAGTATGGTTCAGCTTTTACAAATAACAAGAAACTAGTAAACAGAAAAAAGCTTGGTAGTAAAACCGCTGATGATGCTTTAAAAATCCCGATAAACAGTCTTAATGAACTAGACTGGAAAGTACTACTTGATGCAACGGAAAAGACTCAGTTTCCGATTATTAGAAAAGTCATAAACTCAGTTTTTAAGTATATTTTTAATGAAAAGATAAGTGATAAGAGAATACTAACTTTAATAAACTTCAAACTAAATGACGTTTTAGTAGCAATATTGGAGTCTAAGGAGAACGTTAGTAGTAAAATGTCAGGATTAATGAATGTGAATGACATTATAGTTGACTATATTAACCGAAGCAATAGTAAATCACTCACCAATAATTTTTCTGATTACTTGTCACAGATTTCGGTAAACTCAAATCGATTGGTAAGAGAGGGAAAAGTATATTCTGATGTATTGCCGGAGATGATTGATGAGGTTAGAAATTCAAGTTATATAGAGGGTAAGTTACTTAAATATAGTGTTCTAGAATTTGAATTATTAGTCAATTTCGAACATCACTATAGAGTTTTCAAGTATGGTACATTGCAGAGCAATACAAGCCCATTAATTTCAAGGTTATCAAGTAGCATACCCATATTTATGCAACTGTTTAGTCCTTATTTAGTAAACTCAACATATAATTTTACTGATCTTGAATATCTTGTTTTTAATAAAAAACCAATAGCGATATGTGATTTTTCTACTTCAAGCAAGGACTTAGCAAGATCTGTGGTGTCATTATTAGCATCGAAATTATTTGATAATGCAATAAAATTGCGAGAAAGTAATGAATCATTTTCATATCATATAATTATTGATGAGGCTCACAACTATTTAACGAGAAAGCTAATTGACAATGAAAATTCAATAGCTGAGAGTTGTATTGAGACTTTCGAAAGAATAGTGAAGGAAGGAAGGAAGTTTAATACATTCTTAACAATGGCAACACAAAGACCTTCGGAGATAACACCAACTCTACTTTCGCAATCTCATAATTATGTAATACATAAGCTTGTAAATCCAAGTGACATAAGTATTATTAATAACACTGTTCCGTTTCTTGATGCAATGAGTGCGAAAATGATACCGATTATGACACCAGGCCAAGCAATTTTTACAGGAACAGCATTTTCTAAGCCTAATATTGTAAGTATCAAAATGCCGATATTACCCGTAAAAAGCGAAACAATAAACCTAGTAGAGATGTGGAAGAAATAATATCTTTGGTAGTTGTTAATTATTAGAAGTTTTCATTGAAATTCTAAATTCAAACAAATTTGCGAAAGGATATGAAATATGAATATTAATGTAGTAGCGGCATTAATCAAATATAATCACAAGTACCTCATAGGGTTGCGTTCAACCGGAAAATTTACCAATCTTTGGGAATTTCCTGGTGGAAAAGTTGAACAAAATGAAGACCACATAGCTGCGGTGAGAAGAGAAATAAAAGAAGAGTTTAATGTTGAAATCGATGTTCTCGGAATGCTAAAAAAGATAGAACACCAGTATCCTGATTTCTATCTCGAAATGTATTGTTACGATTGCAGATTATTAACAAATGACTTTATTCTTAATGATCATAGCGAAATCATGTGGTTTGATCCGAAGAATCCAATAGAGCTTAACTGGTTGCCTGCTGATGTGGCTGTTGTTGAGTATTTAATTAGTTTAAATCAACATTAATCGTAAGTTCATCAAACAGAACCTTAGTTAAAGGTGTTTCGAATTTGAAAATAAAGCGAATTGGATTATTAGATTGATGACTTACATGAGTAACTCTACCAAGATAGATAAACGGTTGAAATAGACCATCTATCTTTTTTAGTTTCCGAACAAACATATGTAACTGTATACCTTTGTCTTCGCTCATAATCAGGTTTTGTCCAGCAGGAGAGTTCTCGCTCATTGAGTTTGGTGACTCCCATTGCATTGTATAAAGATCTTTAAGATGATCTTTGAATTTAAGTTCTTCTTTGATATCTTCATCTTTTGTCAGATTTACATAGATAAAATAATGTTTCTTATAAGTAATAAGTCCCGAACCAAAAAAGGCACCTTCATTTCTATCGGTCTCTGCTAACATAGCAGCATTCTTCATAGAGTATGTCTTCCCAATAATAAAAAATGGGCAGAAATACTCAACACCTTGGAACTCACGAGAGTAACGAGTTAATCCATAGTTAAGTAAATCTTTAAAATAAGGAAGAAAATCATGTCTGAGAATATGATTCCAGATATTTGATCGACAAACTTTCTTATTATCTGAATCGTAGTTTATTAGCTGTAAGAAATTTCGATTCTGATTTCTATCAAGATATTCACCGAGTAGACGGTTTAATGTGTGGTTTATTGCTGAATCGGTAAAACTGCTTATATAGCTGCTAAACAAATTTTTAATCTCGGTTAGGGTTAGTGATTCATGATCGATCAAACCAGATAGTAAAATATACTCGAAAGGTCGACGCAATGGCAACTCAAATGATAACTGTTTGAGAATCGCCATTTGTTGCTTGGTGATAATCATGGAAGACAACATTTGAGTGTCTTCAACCTTCAATAGAAAGTTCTGATAAGTTCCTTCTTTACTAACAAAACGTATCGGATCAGGACTTGCCTCAAAGTATTCATACTGCATTAGAAAGAAAGGGATACTATTATTGTTCTGACTTCTAAATGAGTAGTACTCATCCTTAAGATACTTTAGACTATTGAAGTTCTCATTCTCTAATTGTCTTAGTATCTGCTCCTTGGTAATCTCGTCCATTTGTACAAAAGCTGTACCAGGAAGATCAGAAAAGTTATTCTTAACGGAAACCCTAAGTGAATCTTTATCAATGTATTGGCTACCCTTTAAAGCGATCGCTATCAAAAACGACTTCTTATAATTTCCGATAAAATCGAGGACGGTAACAAATGACTTATTCTCTGATTTTCTTAAACCACGACCAAGTTGTTGAACAAAAATAATAGGCGAACTTGTAGGACGTAACATCAGTACTGTATTAATACTGGGAATATCAATCCCTTCATTGAACACATCTACAGAGAAGATAACTTCTGTTGTATTTGGTTCATCTGACTCTAGTAATTTAATCGCAGATTCGCGATCAGATACATTATTTTCACCACTTATAATATGACTCTTAATACCGAGTGCGTTGAATTCGCGTGTCATGTATTTTGCGTGTTCAATACTCGCACAAAACCCAAGTGCCTTAAGTTTCTTACCTTCATGCCCGTATAATCTTAGTTTCTCAATAATATAGGTGACGCGATGGTGAACAGACAAACGCTTTGTTAGCGCGTTTAAGTCACTTTCGTCAATCGTTGAAAGGTCAATACCTTCAGCTTCTGTAATCCCAAAGTAATGAAAAGGGACAACCAATTCACTCTCTATTGCATCATGTAAACGGATCTCTAAAGCTATGTTGTTATTGAAGAGAGAGAAGAGTTGATAACCATCCGTTCTTTCCGGTGTTGCGGTCATTCCTAATAAAAACTTAGGCTTAAAGTAGTTAAGAATACGTTGATAAGAATCTGCTACAGCATGATGTGCTTCATCGATAATAATATAATCAAAAGTATTTGAATTAAAACGACTAAGATAATTGCCTAAACTTGTTACTGTGGCAAATAGATATTTTGCATCAAAGTCTTTTCGATTCCCACTCAGGATACCAGTATTCAACTTGGCTCCTAAAACCACTTTGTATGACTGTTCAGCTTTAATTAAAATGTCTTCACGATGAGCAATAAACAACATTCGATTAGGTTCGAATTGCTGAACATCAAATGCCGACATGTAGGTCTTACCTGTTGCGGTCGCGGCAATGACTAATCCACGGTCTTCAGCACGAGTGCGTAGTTGATGAAGTTGCTTTATGGCTTTGATCTGCATTGAATTTGGTCTTACTGTATCTTCATGATGAAAGTAGAACTTTTCACTTTTTCTAACCGTCTGTAGCTCTTCAATAAATGTCTCAAATCCTTCCAAGAAATCTTCATTTACTTGTTCACTCTTTTCCCATAGTTTTATGAAATGATCATAGATATCAACAACCATAGGGTGATCTCTCTTAGAAATTACTTTTACGTTCCACTCCACATTACGTAATAGTGCGTTTTCTGTGATATTTGAGGATCCAATAAAGAGTTTAATTTCCTCATCATATTCAAAAATGTAGGCTTTAGTGTGAAATCCACCATAGCGTTCCTGCAAAAAGATCTTTGTTTGAATGTTTTCGAATTCTAATAGTTTTCTTAGTGCTTTTGGTTCAGTGAAATTAAGGTAATCTGATGTAAGGACTTTACCTTTCACACCTGTATTTCTTATTTCATCGAGTGCTTTAATAAGCAATTGAAGACCACTATAGTTAATAAAGGCTACACTAAATATAAAGCTATTACAGCTTTTGATTGATGAATATAATTCATTGTACATATTACTCGATTGCTGGTTTGCAATGAGATTGATTTGATAGTTTTCCATAGTGTTTCCTTTTTAATACATTGAATAAATAGTGATAACATTGAATTTAATAAACTGTAAAATACTCAGTAATTGAATCAACACTTGAAGATATTACGATCCTCCAACTTCCTGAGCTCGTCCTTGATCCGACTTTCCAGGTCCATTCTACGTAACCTTCACTATCAGAACTCTTGTTATTAAGGCCATCAGCAGTGCTCGGGCCAGACTTATAATGAACTGTAATAGAATAATTCGTGTTAGGCGTACCCTTTATTTTGATGGTTGCATTCGAACCTGCACTAATTGGACTTGTTATAGATATAACTTGAATTTTTTCTCTTTGAACAATTACTTTTTCTTTTACAATTACTTCAACAA
>DITO01000150.1 GCA_002422065.1 Erysipelotrichaceae bacterium UBA6182
TCCGTTAGCCATTTACCTACCACCTTTCGCCATTAATCTTCTTAACTCCATATCCATTGGACTTGCTAAAGCACCTACAACCTCACCTGTACTCATAACTACTTGCAAGTTCATCATTCTTTCCATAAATGATTGCATTAATTCAGTTAATTGACTATTACCATTACCCTCTTTGACTGCCTGTCTTACGTAGTCTTGTAATACTGATATTGGTGCGACTGCTTCTGGTCCAGCTTCTCCAACTCCTTTAAATCCTGATGCTGTTGGAAATATTGTCGGACTGTCAAACACTCCACCTTTTGCATACCAATCAATACCAAGTGATGGTATTTTACCTTTCATTAAGTCGCCTAGTTCCCAACCTTTTGGCTTAATGCTAAAGTGAGGTAGTTTAATTTTTGGTAATGATACTTGGAAATTAAAGAATGCTTTAATCTTATCAACTACTCCTTTAATTACTCCCATAGCAAAGTTAAATGGTGCTGTTAATATTGCACCTATTGTACTGAATACATTTGATACTTTAGTTTTAATGTTATCTACTGCGCCTGATATTGCTTCTTTAATACCATTGAATACTTCTTTTGTTTTTTCCCATAAGGCAATAGCACCAGCTTTGATTTTATCCCAGTTCATATACAAGGCAACACCAATAGCAATTAAGACTGCAATTACTCCTACAATAAGCCAAAATATACCTGTAATTGGTGAAGATGCCACGACTAATCCTGTTGTTGCAACTGCTGCTGTTCCTGTTACCGCTGTATATACTGCCATCAAAGCACTTACAATTCCCATAACTTTAAATGCCATAAAGCCTGCCAGCATTCCTGCCAATATTGGTATTAGCCAATTAGCATTATCGCCTAAGAATGTAATTGTAGCTGATATACCATCAAAAACACTTGTCATTGTTGCCTGAATAGTTGGCATATTAACAGTTACCCAATCAGCAAATTGTACTAAATATGGCATAAATTTTAATGCTAATTCTTCTGTAATTGCACCGAACTTATTCTTTAATATTTCCATTTTACCTGCAAAAGTATCACCAGCTGCTGCTGCTGAACCACCGAACTGTCTTTCTAATTCTGCTAGAATAATAGTTTGAGCACCCATTAAATCGCCTGACTCCTGCAAGGTTTTAATAGTATTCTTTTGTTCTTCTGTAAAACTAACACCAACTCTTGTTAATGCTGTAATACCTTTAATTGGATCATTCAATGCTTTACCTAATGCAATTGATTGCCCTGCTATATCAGTACCTAATGCAGTTGCCATATCAGTAGCAGCTTGCGTTGCTCTAGGGAATACATCGCCAGCTATATTAGTAAATGTCAATAATAAACTTTGCCCCTCAATAACTGCTTCTGCACTAAATTTAGTTGTATTCTCTATACCCTCTGCAAATGCTAATAAACTTTCTTTTGACTGTCCTGCTACCCCACCAGTTGATTTTAAAACTGCTTCAAGCTGTGCTATTTTTTCTTCTGCTTCCATAGCATCACGCATACCCATACCTAAGGCTACACCAAAACCAGTTACTACTGCAGCACCTGCTGCTATTGCAACCTTGCCAAAATTAGCTAATGTCTTTTGTGCTTTTCCTGTCTGTGTATCCATGCTTTTTAGTTTCTTTAAAGCATCTTTATCATCTATCATTATTGAGCCAAAGAGTTTAAATAATTCCAAAATTTACCCCTCCTTTCTATTCAATATTTCATTCATAATTTCATCTTTGCTACGCATATCATAATTAACCTTTTGAGGTCTGCACTTCTCATAAAACTGCTCAAAGGTTTCAAAGTTACTCTTGTCATAATTCGGATATCTTACTAACCAAATTTGGTATATCTTTTCTTTTTGTTCCTCTGTAATTGCATAACCGATTAAGTCAACTGCTTCCCTTAAAGGTAGTTTCATAACATACTCAATATTGCTATATCTCTTTAGCAGAGTATCCTTAATTTCTATTACTCGGATATCTCTGCTTGTTTGAAAAAATCTTTAAAATCTTCATGATTAAATAATTCAACAAAGAAGTTTTTAATCTCCTTAATTCTCATTTTTTTAACTGCTTCAATATTTTTTTCTGTCATATTAGCAATAAACTGTACTACTTCTTTATCTGCTTTATGTAAGTTGGATATGATTTTAGTTATCACATCAACACCAATTGACAAGAATACTTCTTTACCTAATTTACTTGCATCTGCTTTATTTTCTAACTTGTCTGTTTTAACAGATTTAGTTAAAGCATCTGTTTCAATCTTTAATTCCATTTTGTCAATTATTTTGCTTAATAAAAATACATCTTGTAAGTCAAAATCTTTCATTGTTTATCCTTTCATACAAAAAAAGAGAGGTCTTTCAACCTCCCCTTAATTAGACTGCAAACTCCACTCGGTATGGAGGAGTATTCCTTGTGCTTTCATCATATGTTGCTGTAAATTCAAGACTAGGAACAACTTCGTTTTTATCTTCCAAGCCCCACTCAATATTACTCATATTTAAAGCATCATCGATTAAAATTGTTACTGCCTTACCATCTTTAGTAGCACCAATCCATTTAACATCATTGTAATCACCAGATGCAATTGACAATGTTCCTGTTACTGTATTCTTTGTTGGTGTTGTTTCACTATCAGGTGTTATGCTTAGTCCTGGATAATATGAGTCCATTTCTGCTGCGTTAAATAGTTCTAAAGCATTAACTGTTAGTTTTGCAACTTCACGATCAATAACTATTCTTCCTTTAACTGGCCCTCTATCTCCATCGGCTTCTATTTCTCTTAATTCTCTTTCAACTGTGAAAGATGAGCCACCACGAGTTAAACCTATTGGTGTTGTTCCAACTGTTACTACTCCATAGCCTAAAAGTATCTTTTCTCCTGCCATTTTCTACCTCCTATTTAAAATATGTTCTTACTGCATATCTAAGATTAATCATGTGTGCATCAACAAGGTCTTGTGTCGGCACATACTGTCTTACTTCTCTTTCATAGTGTGCATTAAGAACTGATGTATTAATTATTTTTCTATTCAATCCTATATCTATCGTGTCTGCCAAGTCTTCTATAACCCTTACTGATATACCAGCTTTTTCATATATATCAACATTGACATATAAATCTTCGCTTGGATAAGAATTGGTTACTGACTCAACCCTAAATACCACATAAGGGAATGTAGGTGATTGAGGTGTGTTATTGCGATAGACTCTTGAATATTTAGTTTTTAAGTATGTGTATGTTTCATCTGCTACTGCATTAACATTCATCACTTATCAATCTCCTTTAGTGCTATACCAATTAATTCTTTAATTGCTTCTACATTCTTCAAGACCACTGGTTTTAATGGATCGCTTTCAGCACCACTCATTATTCCACCAACAATACCAGGACCGACACCAACCTGATTTCTTTCAATAGACATTTTAAAACCAATCTGTAAATCTTTCTCGTTCTTCCTTGCCCAATACCCTAATGTTTTAGCAAGTATTTTATATCTTGTATTGTATTGGCTTTTTAATGTTGTTGCCTTGATTTCTTTAACAAGATTTTGTCCTATTATATTCATCACCTTAAAAGGTTTTTCTTGAATTTTAGTAATTGCCTTATCAAAGTGTTTTTCTAGTGTAAAAGGTTGTTTAGCCACTAAACATCACTCCCAACATAGGTCTGCACTGTTATTTCAGTTGTTTCCCCTTTGTCATAAGTTCTAACAATGGCATACTCCTTATTATTGTGCTTTAGCCTTTCATCATTACTGTATTCTTCCGACCTAACAACAAATACTAATTCAGGTTTTAATCCTGTTGCTGATGCTTGGTAAAATTCACTTTGTCTAACACCTTTTTTATTAGCAAATACTGTTCGCCATGTATAAGTGCTTGTTATTTCTCCAAGTGTTTCAGTTTCGGTAGCATTGCCAAGCTCTACTACATCTCGCCATAACATTATTCCACCTCATAATCAGATGAAATAGCAAGGTGTTGCTTTAATGATTGATAAGACTCAATAAGTCTGTCTGCATCTGCATTGTCATAACCAAAATTGGCTTTACAATAGATTGAAATAGCCCTTTTAATTAAGGCATCTGTTTCATCTATAACATCTACACCACTTATCCTTAAATCAATCTTAGCTGCTTCTATCAGGTCTGTTACTTCGGTATCAAAAGCATTAGATGAAATTCTTAACACTTTTTTAATATCATCAATTAGTGCCACTATTTCACCCTCTTTCTTTTAACTTCTTCGGCGGCTTCAAGTTGGCTGAACTGCTTTGCTTCCTTTTCTTCAAGTTCCACAATAGTTCCAGCCTTAAATAGTTTGCCTAAACCAAAAAAGTTATTCTTAACTAAATATTTCATTCTTCACCACCTAAAAGGGAATAAGGGAGGATTAACCTCCCTATTATTAAGACAATGCTCTTGTGTAAACATTGAACGCATCAATATTGGCAACTTTACCATCAGCAAGTGCCAATGCTCTATAAACTGTAGAACCTGCTCTAAAGCCAGCCGATTTATCAGAACTGATTTCAACACCTTGCGATACATTCATTACATAGTTTTCAAGGTTTCCAAAGATAACAGTATCAGCAGGAACTCTATCACATAGAATTACATCTTGTCCTAATACATTCTTATTAACAGCGGCTTGAATATCCATACCTATACCCTCATTACGGAGTGCAGTTAACACATCACTGTAAAATAATTTAGATGGCATAATTAGACAAGCACCGTCTCTGTATTCATGGTCTGGTAAATCAGCTATTATAGCCAAGATGTCTGCAAAAGCCATTGCAGCCTTTGTGAATGTTCCAGTATTAGTGATTAGACCAGATTTCAATATTCCTGTTGGTTGTCCTGAACCTGTACCGTTAATTACAGCATTTTCAAAAGCCTTAGCCATTTTCTTAGCTAGTTTCTGAACTAAATATGTTTCAAATGAGTCAACCGCCATAACGGATGCATCAACACCAATTTCAATTGTCTTAATCAGTTTGTAAGCAGCCAAAGTGATTGCTTGTGTGCTATCTGAACTATCAGTAGCAGCAGTTCCCATTGCTACCCAAGCAGCATCTGCGGTTGCATCTTCCATAGGGATAGATAATAGACTTGGAATAAATGATAAATTAATCTTAGCTAAGATTGGTGATACATATTCCATTTTTTCAATAATCTTATCCATTGTTTGAGTTGGAATGACAGCAGTAGTTACCACTAAAGCATTTTCTTGTTGTGATAATTCTTTACCTTGCAATTTCTTTAGGAATGCGTTTCTGTATTCCTTTGTTCCTGCTACTTCTACTTGATCCATTTGTTCTAAATTTTTAATTACTTCCACTTTTGTTTCTCCTTTTAATTCAATAGATTTTTCTTCAATATTTACAATTTCTTTATGGTCTTTTAATGCTTCAAGGTTGGCTTGTGATTTTGTAATTTCCTCCCATTTAGCATCAAGGCTTTCAATCTCACTCATCTTGGCTTCTGCTTCTTCCACCTTAGTTTCATTTACTAAAGTTTCAGCTTCTGCCATAAGTGAATTTCTTTGGTCTAGGTATTCTTGCTTATTCATTAACTGCTCCTTTCATTTTTAAGAGTTTGAGTTTTGACATTAAAAAAGACACATTAACCTCATTGGTTTCTTGTGTCATTAGTCGTTGATTTTTAATTGTTTGAATTACTTCTGGTGGTAACATTCCAGAATATTTGGATGCTACCAATTGAGTCTGCTCGAACATCACTTCATCAATAAAGCCTAATTCTTTTGCCTTGTCGGCTGTGAACCAACTTTCTTTGTCCATTAGTCCAAGTAATTCATCTTGGGTCTTACCAGTCTTTAACCGATAAGCATTGGCTATTGTTTCGTTAGCATTCTTTAACACTTCGGCTGCGTGTTCCATATCTCGATAATCACCACCAGCATAAGTGCTGACATTGTGTATCATCAATTGAGCCGTAGGACTCATTAAAACCTTTTTACCAGCCATTGCTATAACCGATGCAGCGGATGCTGCTAAACCTACAATTTTGACTGTTACATTGCCTTTGTAAGACTTCAATGCTGTGTAGATAACCGATGCTGAAAATACATCTCCACCACCACTATTTATCACAACTTCCAAATCATCAAAGTTTGCTTCTAGAATTGCTTTCTCAACCTTATTTGGTGATGTGCTTTCTAGTCCAAAGTAATCGTAAACATCTGCATCGTTATTACTTACTATTGCCCCTTTAATATCAATCTTTTTCATTTCTCACCTCCTTACTCTTTTACTGTTCCAGTATCTTTTCTTAGTAGGAAAGTATCTCCACCCTCTCTAGGTGCATAATTTAATATTTCCCTATGTTCATTTGGTGAGATAATGCCACGATCAACTAACTGTACAAGACTTAACTTAGTCTGCATACTTGCATATGACATATTAGAACTTTCAAAGATTATCTTATTGCCAAAACCTCGCTCTTTTCTAGTGAATAATTTTCTTGTGTACTCATTAGATAATTGAATAATGTCAGGTTCGCAACCTGACTCATAATAAGCAATCCATTCATTTTCTGAATAACTACCTTGTATGATTTTTAAATTAGTACTAAAGAATGATAATATCCTCTGAACTGTTTTATCCATCTGAACTGCGTTTGGAACATAGTCATTTGGTGTTAGTTGAATTGCTTCAGCCTTACTATCAACACCAGCAGCACCAATAGTTGTGCTTTCAGTATTCATGTAGTTATTAATGAATTCATCAACCTGTTTCTTCATGTCCTCTGGTCTTAATGAACCATTGAATTTCAACAACCATTTAATAACATTTGAGTTCTTAATAGCCTTTACAATTCCTTGGTCTGTTGTTGTCACTATCTCCATTAAAGGAGTCAATGCACTTGCTGGACTATCTCCAAATATCTTATTACTGTTAAAGTCTTTTCTTAAATGAATAACATCTGAATATCTGAATGTTACAACTTGTCCTTGTCTTAAAATAAACCTTAAAAACAATTCGCCACTTACATCTTCAACTGCTTCGCTTGATGTTGGATTAATAGGATATATTCCTATCGGATAACCATTACTATCTCTTTGAATATAAGCAAAAGCATTGTTATTAAGTTCTAAGTGTGTGATAAGTTTCTCTTGCAACATCTGACCACTCATATATGGATTAGGTTCTTCAAGTAAAAACCTCATGTAAGCATCAGGATTGACCTTTAAACCCTCGCTTGTCTTTCTGATGTGTTTTGCTATGGCTTTTCCAATTGCTCTTGCCTTAGGTCGTATTGCACTCCTAACAATATCGCTTTGGTATAAGTTTCCATTGTATGAATAGTATCCATTACCCTCATCGGTCATCATCTTAAAACTACTAACCGTAACATTCTTTTGAAAAAGTCTGTTTATTATTCCCAATTTTTCACCTCCTTTAAATTAAACTATTGTATTCATCGTAGTGGTTCTCTAAGCATATATACGCATCAAGTAAACTAGCAACACCATCAATCCTTCTTTTAGCATTGCTTGTTTTTACAAGTGCAATATTGTCGTTCGTATCAGTTTTAATAGCAGCATTAGAAAGACACCACTTTAGAATGCTGTTGTTGTTATAAACTATTCTTCCAGCTGCTATATCTGCCTTAAAGTTCTTCATTGGACTTGAAAAGGTTTTTGGACCTTGTATGATCGCTTCTGTAATTGACTTGCCAAACTTACTTTGCATTTCATCAACTACATAAGTAGCATTCCAATTGTCATAACCTATCTTGAATATATATATATCTAGTTTGTTTTGAACTTCTTCAAACCATTGAACCACCTCTTTATAGTCAATCTTGTTGCCTGGTGTTGTCTTTAACCAACCTTGACTTAGCCATTTATCATATGGTATTTTATCTTCTCTAATTCGTTTTTCTAGTAAATCTTCAGGTAACCAATACATTTGTTTAACATACAACTTTTCATCACCTTGAACCTTAAAAATAACAGTTGCACAAGTTAAGTCAGTAGTATTAGATAAGTCCAAGCCACCTATTCCATATCTTGGTTTTAACTCTGCAATATCAAAGGTTTCTGTATTGTTTAATTCTTCATATGTTAACCAGCTTTCAGAAGATGTTTCCCTTATGTTGAATTCTTTAGTTAATACGTTCTTTACAAAGTCACTATTCTGTTTAGCTCTATCAACCTTTTCTTTAAGGTATGTATATGATTTACTTACTCCAAGATTAGGATTAGCTTTAATCCACATCTCCTCTTTGTCAAATTCTTTTCTATCATCTAGTTCATAAATTAGTGGCAATGTTCTTTCATCTTTGTATCCATTAGTATCACCATATCCATTTATTATCTGTTCACATTCGTTATAGATTTCATCATATATATCTTCTCTTACTGTTCCAGCTGTTGAAGTCATTAGTATCATTGGTTGGCTTCTCGCTGATATACCATCTGCAATGATGTCATATAGTGGTCTGCCATTTCTCCATTGGTGGAACTCGTCCATTAAAGCTGCATGAACATTAAGGCCGTCCATTGTATTACTGTCTGATGCAAGTGCTTTAAACTCACCATCTTGCTCATCATACCTAAGCTCATTTATAGTAGCTTTAATCCGTTTCTTTAAGGCTGGTGATTTATTTCTCATTCGCCTTGCTTCTTTCCAAATGATATTGGCTTGTTCTTTCTTGGTTGCTACTGCATATATTTCAGGACCAGCTTCATTATCTGCTGTTAATAAATAAAGCCCCTCACCAGAACTGATGAAAGACTTTCCGTTTTTCTTGCCTATAATTAATATTTTTCTTTGATACTGTCTAAGACCATCTATATCTATAAAGCCATATTGAGCTGACAACATTGCCTTTTGCCATAACTCTAATGTTACTTTTTGACCTCCGAACTTACCTTTTGAATGTCTAAGGTATTTTTCAAAGAATTGAATAATATGATCACCTCGCTTGGAACTATAATAATATTCCAAATCGGTAGCTTTAACCTTATTCGCTAAGTGGTTATATACTTTCCAAATCTTTTTACCTGTAATAATATTTCCTGCTTCAATTTCTGCATGATATCTTAAAATATGGTTATTATCTACTGTCTGTTTAATCATCTCTTAAATTGGCAAAATCATCAAAACCATCACTAACTTCTACCTTTACATCTTTAGGTAATAAGTCTGATAATTGTTTGATAATACTTTGATAATTTTTATTCATGGTATTATAAAGCCTTGCGACTGGTCTTTCTCTTTCATATGGTTGAGTTTTTTCCGATTGTGTAAAATCTTCAACAAAACCATTCTCATCTAAATCAATTTCCATATTTTCAAGAGTAATACGCATAAATGATGCACGATGTATCAAACCATCAATTAATGACTTCTTATCTTTTGGTATCTCTTTGTATATTTTATTTAATCTCACCTTTTCGGCTTGTATCCGTTTTTCTTTTGTTAAGTCTTGCTTCATCTGTGTTCCTTTCTTGGTAGGAGGGTTATGTGCGTATTCTGTGCACTTTTTTGAACTCCACCGCTGGTCTTGGT
>DITO01000033.1 GCA_002422065.1 Erysipelotrichaceae bacterium UBA6182
GACTTATGTACTTTTTTTGAAGTTAATTGTCGGCTACACAGGTTTTTTCTTGTTATCAAAGACATTTACATCAAAGAAGGTGATAAGGCTTATTGTCTCATTGTTATATGTTTTTAGTGGATGGAGTACTACTTTTATAGAACAAACTTATTTCACCTCGTTCTACATGCTTCTGCCGTACATGTTTTGGGGTGTCGAACTCTACTTATCAAAAAAGGATATTTGGGTTTATATTATCTTTGCAGCTCTATTGATTATGTCTGACTTCTATTTTTTTTGGCCAGCATCTCTCCTACTATTGATTTATTGGATATATCGTTATATGAATGATCATGAACGTTTTGTGTTTCATGAATTCTTTAATTCTTCGGTAAAGATGTTAGGTTTAACTCTGGTGAGTCTAGGTATTTCGGCAATGATATGGTTGCCAGGATTGATTCATCTTTCATCTTCGTCACGAATTGGCAACTCATTGATAACGTATGATCAATGGGATTCAATAAATATTGCTAGTTTTTTAGTATTCTCGATGATTCCTGGATTAAAGTATCTTGATGGTGTATTTAAAGACAGCTGGTACTATTTCAATCAAATAGGATTATATTATGGTTCATTTTCTATATTAGTTCTACCACAAGTCAATTTTGTATTTAAATCAAAGCGAAAGCGATTGATTAATCTAATTACATTGATAATGTTGTATGGATTACTTGTATCACCAAAGATTGGACTTTTATTCCATTTCACATATAGCTTAAGATACACATTCTTAATCACGTTTATGGGCATTATAATCGTGACACAAATCTTGAACAGGCTCGAATATTTTAATCTCAAAGCATTGATCGCAACCGAACTAGTAATTTTAGTTTCATATTTTACTTTGAATAAATTCGGCCTTCAGTTCCTTTATCCGAATGGGTTACCGAGCAATATAGCTGAACTGGATTTATTGAAGAGCATTATTCAACTCACTATCTTTTACACTGTTGTTGTAGTCTTGATATTGCATGTGAAATCGAATGTACTATTTATAAAAAACGGACTATATACTGTATTAATATTTCTAGCTTTTTCAGAGATATTTATACAGAGCAATATTGTTTTAAAATCGCAAGATGCACTTTTTAATCAAAACACACCAGCGTTTGTATTAGATGATTCCTATGAATCTGCTGCGGAATATATTAATTCGATTGATTCTGGGTTTTTTCGAGTTTATCAAAACAACGAATATCTTTCTAATATAAATCTTTTACATGATTATAAGTCAATCTCAACATATGATAGTGTTTTTCAGTACACATTGACAGATTACTTAGATTGGTCTCGTCAATACCCCCACACAAACTGGCAATTTAGATTCAAGGAACCCTCTTTCAATAAGCTCATGGGAGTTCGTTATGCAATCATAGATGATCGAATAAATGACAATTTCATGGCTAGTGATTGGTACTCCCAAGAACTTAAAGTATTTGGTAACTATAGAGTCATACGTTACCAAGAACAAACAAGTCTTGCATTTACATACAACAGAGTAGATACTTATCAATCAATTCTTGAGTATATTAGGGAAAATGAAGATTACCCATTATATGAAATTGGAGAAAAACTGAATCAAGTACTTTACATAAATGATAAAATAGATCCTAATGTTCTAAGTATGTTTGTTGACCATGTTGATTTTGAGCAACAGTTCTTTGAACCAACTGAATATAACCAAAACTGGGTAAAGTTTGATTTGAAACTGATGCACAATCAATTTATTTTCTTTAGTATACCATTTGACAAAGGCTGGTCGATTCAAGTTGATGGTAAGAAAGTAGAACCTTTAATCGTTCAAGGAGGGTTCATGGCGTTGGCAATTGAAGAAGGAAATCATTCAATCGCATTCAAGTTTGTTCCTGAAGGATTATTCATAGGTGTGATGACTAGTATTATAAGTTCTATTATTTTTGTTTTGATTCTACGGAAACTAAAGCATAATTAAGATGTTAAATCTTAGATTGTTTAAAACAGTATTTGATTCCGTTTATTATGTACTTAATTACATAGACATTTAGTTGAAAAATCGCTAAGCTAATAGAGATGAATGAAACAACCCATACAATCCGTAATCAAGCTCTAAAAGGAATGCTTTGGAGTTCTGGCGGATCCTTTGCATTCCAAGTCGTACGTATATTGACCCAAATCGTTCTGGCACGTTTATTATGGCCAGAAGCTTTTGGCTTGGTTGCCTTGGTTATGGCTTTTGTCAGTGTTGCCAATTATCTCATTGAGAATGGTATGACCTTGTTTTTGATACGTAAACAAGAACTTGAACAAGATGATGCTTATACCTTGTTTGTGGCAAATGTGGTGTTTGCTTTTGGAATGATGAGTTTGCTGGTTGTCATGTCGAATGTCATCGCGGATGCATTGGGTGAGACGCAGGTACGTGCATTATTGATGGTCAGTTCCAGTGCTATTGTGTTCAATGCCCTTGGATCGGTCCATAAAGCACTTCTAACGCGTGATTTGGCGTTTCGTGGGCAAACGATTGTATTGTTGATTTCCGCTCTATTATCAGGGTTTATTGCAATCGTGTTGAGTTTCCTTGGATTTGGTGTTTGGAGTTTGGTTATCTATAATGTTATTTTCCAGCTTATTCAGACAATCCTGATCATACGAATGATACCCATTGATTTAAAGGGCAGACTCAATCAAGTCTTTCTTAAAGACGCGATTGTTTATTCATGGAAGCTCATGCTCAGTGGCTTGATACACACCATCTATGAGAATATCTTCAATCTCATCATGGGCGGCTTATACTCCACAACGGTTTTAGGCTATTATAGCAATGCCTTGAAGATACGAGATGGGGCGGCACAGACTTTGACCGATGCGATTCAAAAGGTGTCCTTTCCAGTACTCAGCAAGCTTCAAGATGACATGCAACAACTTGTTGATACCAACCGTAGAATCTTAAAATTATCCATCTTTGTCATCTTCCCAATTCTGATTGGCTTAGCAGCCACCTCCGAAGCAATCGTTAATGTGGTCTTTAATGAACAATGGTTGGGTATGATTCCCGTGCTCCAGATTCTTGCTTTCAATGGCTTGTTGATTCCTTTGCACAAGGTCAATTTGAACTTATTGACAGTCGTTGGACGTACGGACTTATACCTACGCTTAGAAATCATCAAGAAAGTCGTGGCTTTCATTACGATTGCATTGGGGCTCTATTTCAGTGTCTCGCTCGAACAACTCTTATGGATCTTGTTTGTGAATGCATTGTTGGGATACATTTTCAACGTTCATTACACAGCACTATTGGTTGATTATGGTTATTTCAAACAAATCAAAGATGTTGGGATGATTTTGATCACTTCTTTGATTATGGGGCTCTGTGTTACAGCAGTACCAATGCTTATGGATACATCCATGTTTGTGCAATTGTTGCTTCAAGTTAGTGTTGGCGCGTTGGTTTATGCCATCAGTGCCTACTTTCTAACACGGACAGAATTTTTAGAAGTCGCTAATTTATTGTTAAAAATAATGAAACGTTTATTAAAGAAATAGGGTGTATAGGGGGATTTATGAAACGCAACTTATTCACATCCATTCATTGGGGGATCGTTTTTGGTTTGTTTGGAATCGCCGTTTTTTTATCAATCCCTAACTTTTTAAATGGCATCCCTGATGGTCATGATTTAATCTATCATTGGTCACGGATCATGGGCAGTGTTGAACTCATGGAGCAGGGAAGACGTGCAGTGATGTTACCAGGGTTCTACTATGACTATGGCTATCCGGTTCCTTTGTTTTATCCAACTGGATTATTATATGTGGTGATCACTCTTGTTCGAATGGGTGTTCAATTGGGTTTAGCGTATGCTGTGTTTATTTTTATGATCCATTGGATTACGGCAAGCATTTTCTATTTAACGACGCATCGAATGACAAATCATAAGATCATTCGCTTAATTGCAAGTTTCATCTATTGTTTAGCGCCATATCGCATGTTTACAGATTTCTATACACGTCAGGCTTTAGGTGAGTTCATTGCATTTGCGTTTATTCCCTTAGCCTTTTATGCTTTGTTTGAAATCCTCTATTATAAAGCCCATAAATGGCCGCTGTTGACGATTGCGATGGTAGGACTCGCCTATACTCATACCCTCAGTATCATGGCTACGATCGTGTATTTTGTCATCATTGTGATCTTTGCATCTAGACAACTGTTCAAAGAACCAAAACGATTGTTGTCTTTGGTCAAAGCAGCAATGATGACATTGCTTTTAAGTACGGGCTACTTGTTACCGATGATACAGATGTTGACGCGGGACCAATATCAATTCCAAGTACCGTGGACGTCCAGCGAGCTTAATCAATTAACGGCATGGAATGAAGTATTCTATCTTGAAGGACTTCCAGCTCTGTTTCCTTATGGTATCCATGCATTAACTTTTGTTTTTGTAATTCTAGGTTTGTTCAAATATCGTAAGCAGAATATGAAACCTGAGATTTTCATTTTCTTGCTTGGATTGATTGTGACCACATTGATGACGACACCACTCGTGCCTAAAGAGATACTATCAACCATATCATTTCTTCAATTCCCGTGGCGCTTATTCATCTTTGTGACTTATTTCTTAACCATTTTATTCGTTTATGTTGTGGACAAAATGAACATCAAACAAGCAAGCTTGATTGCAATCGTAATTTTGACACTGTTAGTTCAGGGACACGTTCAATTCACAAAAGAATACTATTCAAAGTCAGAAATCTATGATGAATTACCACATTATGCCTTCATGTATGCCGCTGCTGAATTCTTGCCAGCAAAACTCGATATGCGTGCACTGATGAACCGTTCCTTTGAAAAATACATTGGAACCAACAATTCCATTCAAATCAAATATGAACGTAATCTAGCGGAATACGATATTTGGTATTCAGGAAATATATATGATGATACCAACTTGGAAATCCCAGTGCTTTATTACATTGGCTATGAGGTCAAACTCATGTCTGGTGAACAAACTTGGATACTTCCAATGGTCGAAAGTTCCAATGGCTTGGTTCAAGTCAGCTTACCCAATGTCGAAAGCGGAACAGTCACGATACGCTATGTTGGGACTTGGGTTCAAGATACTTCAAGAATTGTTAGTTACATCGCTTGGTTTGGATTTATGATCACCGTATGGCCAAAAAGAAAAGAGATCGTCAATTTGAATTGACGGTCTCTTTTGATTCATGATATTTCTTCTCAGTATTCACATTCCAGATATTGGTTTTATCTTTGGTTCCATTTAGGATGTTATTTACAGTTTCAAAGGATGTGGCCATGGAATGATCCATGTTGTTATAACGATGTTGGCCATTGCGTCCTACACAATAGAGATTGTCATAGGTATTGAGATGTTCTATTAAGTCATCCATTCGATCATAACTATCAAAGTATGCAGGATACGCTTTCTTGACCTTCTCACGATGAGCATCCAAGATGGTTTCATTCGCATCGATGACACCGATGAGAATCAACTCTGACGTTGCAAGTTCAATTGCCTTTTCATCGCTTAGATTCCAGAAATCATCGCCTTCATTACAGAAATATTCTAGCCCAATCCATACTGTGTTTTGGATATCTTTAACCATATAAGGAGACCAGTTATTAAAGATTTGGATACGACCTAATTTGACATTGGTATCCTGGATATAGATCCAACAATCTGGGACAATGTCATGAAGGGTACGAATGTTTGTCTCATTCTTGAGTGCCATTTTATTCACCAAGATGCCAATGGTCACAAAGTCGCGATAGGGGAGTCGATTAGAGATTGAAAGAAGCGAAGCGTTGGGTTTTGGATCTAAACTGTTGAATAAATCCTTGATTGGCATTGAAGAGATGAACTCATGGCCATCATAGCGCTGATTCGAAGTCTCTACAGCTACGACTCTGCCATCTTGATGAAGGACTTTTGTGACGGATTCATTCATTATGATCTGTCCGCCCATTGCTTTAAAATCATTCGCAACCGTTTCCCAAAGATGACCAGGACCATACTTAGGATAATAGAATTCCTCAATGAGTGAAGTCTCAACTTTACGATTTTTCTGTGGAATCAATTTCGAGAAGATGTCCTTAATGATAGCGACGATGGATAACCCTTTAACACGTTGTGCTCCCCAATCTGCAGAGATTTCACGCGGGTGACGACCCCAAACTTTCTCGGTATACCCTTCAAAGAACAGTTGGTACAATTTCTTACCAAAACGATTGATATAGAAATTCTCCAAGTTGGAATCAGGCTTCTTAAAGATTGTTGAATAAAGATAACTGAAACCGGCGATTAAGGTACGAATGAACCCTAAATTCATAATTGTCTGCATTTTCATACTGATAGGATAATCAAAAAACTTTCCAATGTAATAGATTCTTGAAATACGATTTC
>DITO01000167.1 GCA_002422065.1 Erysipelotrichaceae bacterium UBA6182
TGATTTAATAGAACTTACAGAGGGGATATTGTGGGATGCGCGTGCTGCAATGAATAGCAAGAAGTCACTAAGCGTACCAATTGCAGAATTATCTACTTTAGGAGCTGGTGTGTCTTCACTTATACCAGCATTAAATACAGTCACTCAGACAACCACATTAGCTACAGAGGGCTTATATCAATTAGCTAATGCAGGTGTTGGTGATGTTCTAAAGATCGCGAAGAATGGAAATTTCTGGGGAGCATTCAAAACTGCTGATGGAGCATCAAAATTTGCACAGCTAAAAGCAGCAGACCCATTGTCTGCTACAATTACAACTGTCTCTGCTATTGATCCAGCCACAATGATGATGGCAGTAGCACTTTTTTCAATCGAAAAAGAACTCGGTAATATTGCGGAAATGGGAAGGCAGATTATATCATTCCTGGAAGTTGAAAAGGTATCAGAAATCGAGGCTGATGTGGAAACACTGTTGAATATTGTCACGAAGTATAAGCTCAACTGGGATAATGAGCATTTCGTTGCCAGTAATTATAAAATGGTATTGGATATCCAAAGAACTGCCAGAAAGAATATGAACACATATCAAAAGAATGTTAATGAAATTCTTAAAACGAAACAGTTCATTGTTAATCAGAATAAAGTAGATTCAACACTGTCTGACCTAGAAAAAAAGTTCAAATACTATAGATTATCGCTTTATACGTTCTCTTTGGCATCGCTTTTGGAAATAATGCTAAGTGGCAATTTTAGAGAAGGATACATCTCAGGCATAAAAGATGAGATAAGAAAAATGTCACAAACCTACAGGGATTTATTTGGAGAATGTTCAGTTCATCTTGAAAAGATAGCTAACTCCACTTTGGAAACAAATGTTATAAAAGGATTTGCTACAGCAGGTAAAGCTGTAGGAAAGTTCATCGGCAATATTCCATTTGTTAAGGAAGGGCCAGTTGATGATTTCATTCAAGAAAAAAGTGATCACTTAATAAGCAATGCTGTTAATAAAGAAAAGATATCTGTTGGCACATTTGCGGCAATAAGCAACCCAGGTACAAGCATGCTTGTTGAAAAAATGCAGGATTTGGTTAAGATATATAACCATACTTCGCAGATATGTTTTGATAGAGAAAAGATTTATTTAATGGCTAATTAGTAGAGAGAGAATTTAAATCTATACTAATTAGCATTCAGAATAAATACACCGATTTGCAGCGTCTATCTATAACAATTTACCGTCTAGAAACAAGAAAGTATGTTCATAATAAATGTATTGAACTTTAATTATAAAACTATCAAGAGTGGACGAGAGACAAGCTTTATGACTCCACAGCAACCCCTAAAAATAGGGAGGTGCTAAACCTTGAAGGATAGGTCGAACACAGATGCACCTATTTTAGGTGCATTTTATTTTGAAAGGAGAAGAAGCTTCGACTTCAACTACATGGAAAGAGATAGTGTATACATTATAAAGGAGAATGTATGGAAAAACTAAATTTCAACCACAAAGAAAATCAACATCGCTGCATTGCTCGCAGTTTCCACATTACACAACCACCTTATATCTATAAGCAGGTAATACTAACCTATTTCATAGAATCTAGAAACTATGGTTGGGGAACATATAAAGGAGTTCTCTATAACTTAAATCTTGAGTGGAATGTAGATCAATTGCTTAACCTTTTACAGAGTGAAGGATTTATTAGTGTTGATCAAAATACATATTCAATTCATGATTCTGATTATTCAGGATTTACTTCTATCCCTAAGCATCAGTTACTGTATCATTTAGCAATTACTAAACTTAAACCTCTTACAAAAGATGAGTGTTTATTCATAGATTCCATCGTCTCAAAATGATTGATATTTAATAATCACATCACAATAGTTTTCACTTAGAAATATTGTGAAAACCTCACATTTTGCTAGTTCTCAACGGGTTAAAGTATGGATCCACTAAAATACACTTTTTAGTAATCAAAAGTAAGAAATTATAAGATCAATTGATAGCAAAAGAAATCTATCAATTCTTGCCAATAATGTCCGTTTTGATATTTTTCAATTACACTATAGTGTAAGGTGGTAACTATGAAAACATATCCAAATCTAAATGAAACTTCAAAACTAAAGGCAAAACAAGAATCTCTCCAATTTCTAGAAGACATGATTCAATTAAGATTATCTTACCAAGTTGATTTGGAATTTATTGATTATGCTCAATTACTTAAAAGTGAACCATCACGCTTACACAAGCAAATCATATTCAATGAAGATGGAACTATTAATGAACGTTTTAATCCACTCTATATGCCAATTGCTTTATTACCTAAGCACTAAAGAGGTATTGGTAGAATAACTACTAAATGAATCTTCTTAATCCATTTGAACAGCTAATCTAAATTGACTCATCAAGCATAAGAACAATCTTATGCTTTGTTTTTATATTCCCCTTAAGATACAATTACCTTAATTAAGACAAGACCAAACCATAATATTTAGTTCATTTCCCAATCTCGCTAGGAGGAAAGTGCAATGGATGAGAAAACAAGTTTTTTTGAGAAGATGAAAGAATTGACAGGAAAAACAGAAATAGAAATCAACAAAATCTATTTAGAAAGCAAACTAAAAAAACACAGTGATGTTAGAAAACTGTTCATTGATCAACTTGGATTAAGCTATGGGTTTGCTAACACATTAACCCACTACATCATGAAGTCCGATGGAACAAGTATCGCGAGGGTAAAACACAAGATCAATTACTTGATGAAATCTATAGTGGAGAAAAAGCTAAGCTTAGAACCATTCATAATCAGTTAATTAATGTGATTGAAACTTTTGGTGATTTTGAAGTATTACCTAAAAAGGGATATATAAGTTTAAAGAGGAAGAAGCAGTTCGCAATGATTGGACCTAAGACAAACTGTAGAGTGGAAGTAGGAATCAATGCTAAAGATTTAGTTACCCATGAAAGACTAGAAGAACAACCTAAAGGAAGTATGTGTCAGTATATTGTGAAACTTAAAGATTTAAATGATGTAGATAGTGAGCTAATCTCTTGGATTAAGGAAGCCTACGAGCAATCAAAATAGTGTAATCAAAGAATCTAATTTACTGTTAAAACCAACACTTCACAAGGAGAAAGAACTTATGGCAGAACTAAAAACAAAGCAACACGACGGTGATGTATTGTCGTTTATAAAAAGCTTTGCAAACACAGAGCAAAAACAAGAAGATAGTTTAAAACTCATTGAAATCATGGAGAAACTTTCTGGGTTTCCACCTAAGATGTGGGGGACTTCAATGATAGGGTTTGGTAGCTATCACTACAAATCAGATCGAAGTACTCAAGAAGGGGATTGGTTATTAATTGGTTTTTCACCTCGTAAAGCTGCAATATCACTCTATGTGTTTTCTGGTAGCCCAGAACATGAATACTTGTTAGATGATTTAGGCAAATTTAAACGTGGGAAAGCCTGTCTTTATATCAATAAGTTATCAGATATCAATCAAGAAGTACTTGAAAAACTTATCCTAGAAACCATTGATTTTTATAGTCAAAGATATGAAATTCATACAAGTTAACTAATAGTCCAAGAATATAACTCTATTCTGGAAAACAGTAAATATAACGTTCTTTACTCATTAACTCACCTTAAACCAAGCATTTAAAAAACTATTTTTCACAATCTCTTCAAGTAAATGCATTTGAATATTGCTTCAATAGGAGTATATTTAAATCAAAGGAGGCTAAGCTTATGCCAAAGTTAAGTTTTGTAGAAGGTATTGGACCAGTTTATGAAGAGAAACTGAATAAGATTGGAATTAAATCAACGCAAAAGTTCTTTGAATTGGCAGCCACCAAAAAAGGACGTAAGGAGTTGGCTGAAAGAGCAAACATTAGTGAAAAACTAATTCTTGAATGGACTAACATGATTGATTTGTATCGAATTAAGGGAGTGGGAGCAGAATATGCAGATCTTCTTGAAGCATCAGGTGTAGATACTGTGGTAGAACTTGCTGGAAGAAGAGCAGATAATCTAACTATGAAAATGATGGAAGTAAATTCTCAAAAGAAACTAGTGCGCGTACTACCTACACTTGAAATGGTAGAAGGATGGATTGAACAAGCAAAAGAACTACCACGAGGGGTTGAATACTAGTCTTACAAAACGAACACACTAATAGGAGAAATTATGGATATCTTAAAACTACTCTTAGATCAAGTCGAAAATCAAGATGCCTTAAAACAACTTTCAAAAACAGTAGGAGCAAAGCCTGATCAAGTTAAAAAACTTGCTGAAGAAGGTTTACCAACCCTCCTTGCTGCACTGTCTAAGAATGCAAGCTCAGAAAAAGGAGCAGCATCACTCAATAAGGCATTAACCCAACACCAAGATGATAATGCAGATGATGTCTTAGGTTTCTTAAAAGGTGTGGATTTAAAAGAAGGCGGAAAAATCCTTAATCATATCTTAGGAGACAAAACAGCTAATGTAGAGAATAAACTTGCCGCAAGCTCAGGCTTAAATAAATCGCAAGTCGATACACTATTAACACAGTTTGCTCCACTATTATTAGCGCAACTTGGTAAACAAAAGAAACAAGGCAATATTAATGAAGGCAATTTAGTTGCAGGCATTGGAAGTCTATTGGGAAAAAATGGTTCAAAAGACATCATGGGACTAGCAACCAAGTTCCTTGATGCTGATGGAGATGGCGATATCATGGATGACTTAGGAAAAACATTAGGTGGTTTCTTTAAGAAGTAAAACTAAATCAACAACGTAAATAAGACCTTTGAATGATTCATAGGTCTTATCTTTTTATTAAAGATGTTCTAATACATCGCTCACAAATGTATGAACAATCCGTGGATCAAACTGAGTTCCAGCACAACGTATTAATTCTTCACGTGCTTCATCATAACTTATAGCAGTTCGATATACACGATTTGAAGTCATCGCCTCAAAAGAATCACACACTGCAATAATACGAGAGAATAATGGAATTTCTTCCTCTTTAAGGCCATTAGGATACCCTTTACCATCCCATCGTTCATGATGAGTAAGTGCATACTCTGCAAGTCGAGAATACTTATCTGCAGAACGTAGTATTTGATAGCCATTTACAGTATGCCGTTTCATAATATCCCATTCTTGTGAGGTCAGTATATTAGGTTTATGAAGAATACTATCAGGTATCGTAATCTTTCCAACATCATGCATCATACCCGCCATTTCCAGTTCTTGAATTTCATCTAATGATAAATTCAACTGTTTACCAAGACGTTGACAATAATATCGCACTTGATCTGAATGCTTACGCTCATCCTCATACTTCTCTACCAAAGAATTAAACAAGGTCATAATCGCTTCATTACGTGAGCTTTGTCCATGAAGCACTTTCTGAGCATACATATCATTTTCTGCATGAATGAGTATTTTATCCATCATTTGGTCTTGTTGTGATTTAATATCAAATCCAAATGAAAGCGAGATTGGAATATCATGAGACTGAGATGATCTTAACGTTTGATTAATTTGGTTACGAATTTCCCAATATTCTTTTTCAGAAGATTGTGGACATAAGATAAGAAACTCATCACCACCAATGCGTGCAGCAAAGTCTTGAGGACGTAAATGAGATTGAATAGCCTTAGCTACTGTTTGAATTGCAACATCCCCCACAGGATGCCCATAAGCATCATTGACTAGTTTTAAACCATCCATATCAATGAGTGAAACAAGTAATGGATAGTTTTCTTGACGATCCATTGAGCGAAGCATTTCGTCACAATAACGACGATTAGGCAAGTTAGTTAGGAAATCATGCTTACTTACATGAGTAATCTCATTTTCTTTACTTTTCTTATCTGTTATATCATCCACGATGACAGCAAAATGCATTGGTTCTGGAGAAAATGATGTCACTTCGAAAGTCTTCTTAAGAGCATCTGCATACTCTTCAAATCGAATTGATTTCCCTCCTAAAGCAACGTTACCATATTTTTCGATCCACGATTGCTCAGTATTAGGAAGCACTTCTAAAACGGTTTTACCGATTATTTCATCATTTTTTAATCCGGTTAGGTCTTCAAAGCGAGTGTTAACACTTAAGAAACGATAGTCTTGAGGGTTTCCCTCACCATCAAGTATAATCTCATGATATGCCAATCCTAAAGGCATTTCCTTCACTAACATTTGGTAACGAGTCTTTTGAAGTTCAGCTATTTCTTTTTGTTTTTTGATTTCACTTAAATCACTAAACTCAACCATTCGAACCTTTTTACCATGATAAGGAATTGATTTTACAATTAAACTCAAAGGATAATGTTCATTATTCTTGCGAATGCCTGTTACACGATAAGATCCTTCTTCATTATTCAACACTTTATTTCTTGCTTCTTCTTGGCATTCGGGTGTGATTAGTAAGAAGCCATTACTGTTAATGAGTTCTTCTCTAGAGTAACCTGTGATTTCACATAATGCTTGGTTACAATCAACAATAGTACCATTATTATGAATCATTAGGCCATTATTTAATGCATTGAATAGTATTCTAAAACGTTGATCACCTTCACGAAATCGACGATTCCAAAGTTGATAAAAAGCAAAAACAAACACAAAAATACTAAATATTCCAACAATAAACAACAATCCAAAGGAAGGATTTAATGAAAATCCAAGAAGTGGTGGAGTAGCTTCAAAGAGCCATAAGGGGTTAAGTTGGTACATCTTTAAGATGATTGACATAATCATTCCTCACAGTTTAATTAAACAATGATAATAGTATTAATGTTTAAGTGATAACGCAGAATAGAATATTTTGATAGAGTCCGTATAATTGTGTAAAAGTAAAAAGGCCATAGAAGTCTGCTATTATGTTAGTAACGACACCACATAAGGACAAATTCTATGACCCAAATCAATCTTAATTTAAATCTTGAACAGATTCAAGACATCATTTCAAATAGTGGTGCAAATT
>DITO01000231.1 GCA_002422065.1 Erysipelotrichaceae bacterium UBA6182
CCTTCTATCATTTATGGACTACTTGGTATTTCAGTGTTTGTACCATTGACTGTAGCATTAACACCCGCTGTAAATACAAATCTAATTGCAGGGTCAATGACATTAGCTGTTATTATTCTTCCTATCATCATCAGAACAACAGAGGAATCACTAAAGGTAGTTCCTGCGGATCATCGCGCAGCATCACTCGCCTTAGGTGCGAATAAGACACAAACGACATTTAAAGTTGTGTTACCTCAAGCAACGCAAGGGATCTTAACATCCACCTTCTTAGCGATAGGGCGCATCATTGGTGAATCCGCAGCACTTATCTTCGTGTTAGGAGCCATAGTTCGAGATCGTGTCTCAATCTTTGAACAATCGACTTCACTTGCAGTTCATATTTGGTCAATGATGACGGATGAACCAGCCAATATTGCATTATCCAGTACAATAGCGCTTCTTATCCTTGCGGTTGTATTAGTATTAAATATTTCAATTAAACTTAGTGTATTCCTATTAGAAAGACGAGGAAAATAGTATGGAAAAAGTCATTAGCGTTGAACATTGCGATTTACATTATGGAGATTTCCAAGCATTAAAGGATGTATCACTCCCGATATATCGTCATAAAGTAACTGCACTTATTGGACCTTCTGGTTGTGGAAAATCAACATTTATACGTGTTCTTAATCGTATGAATGATTTAATTCCTTCATGTAAAGTGACAGGATCAATCCAGTTTAACCATGAAGAAACCTATGGAAGTGGTTATGATGTCATTGAACTTCGTAAAAAAGTAGGCATGGTCTTCCAAAAGCCTAATCCATTTCCAATGTCAATTTTTGATAACATTGCCTTTGGACCTCGTCAACAAGGTCTTAAAGATAAAGCAAAACTACAAGAAATTGTCGAACGTGCTCTTAAACAAGCAGCACTTTGGGATGAAGTGAGTGACCGTCTTAATCAAAGTGCATTATCACTTTCAGGTGGTCAACAACAACGCCTATGTATCGCACGTGCGATAGCCATGGAACCTGAAGTGATTCTTATGGATGAACCAACCTCAGCACTTGATCCAATTGCAACTCAAAAAATTGAGAATCTTATTGAAGAACTTAAGAAAGATTACACTATTGTGATCGTGACTCACTCAATGCAACAAGCAGCTCGTATTTCTGACTATACTGCTTTCTTCTATATGGGAGAACTCTTAGAATTTGATGTTACAAAGACATTGTTTGTATCACCAAAACTTAAACAAACAGAAGATTACGTCACTGGACGATTTGGATGAGATTTCACGCAAGTGAAATCTTTTCTTTATCTCTTTTTAGAACATGCTAGTCCTTGACAAGAATGAGCTTGAACTATATCATGAGTGTTACGATAAGGAGTAATTATGAGTGAAAGTAAAAAACTGAATCCTTCATTTAATCCATTTGGGGTTCGTCTTAATAAAGAGAGTCACATTAAAAAAGTGATTGCAGTTGTAAGTGGTAAAGGTGGTGTTGGTAAATCACTAGTAAGTGGATTACTTGCGAATACTGCCGTGAATCATGGCTATTTTACAGGACTATTAGATGCGGATGTGACTGGTCCTTCCATTGGACGGATGTTTGGAATCAAACAAGGAGCTTATTCGAATGAAGAAGGATTGATCTATCCTGCAGTAACACCAAAACAGCTTAAGATTATGACTTCTAATATGCTTTTAGAAGATGAAGAAAAAGCAGTTATGTGGCGTGGAATTATGATTAATAATGCCATTAAAGATTTCTATGCAAAAGTATTATGGTCTGATTTAGATCTACTTTTTGTGGATATGCCTCCAGGAACAGGTGATGTTCCGCTCACGGTATATCAATCACTTCCAGTAGCAGGCATTGTACTTGTGACTACACCACAAGATCTTGTGAGTATGATTGTCGCAAAAGCGATTGATATGGCGAATAAAATGAATGTGCCTATTCTTGGTATTATCGAGAATATGTCATACATGAAAGATGAAGCTACAGGTCAAGTGTTTTATCCTTTTGGAGAAAGCAAACTTGAAGAGTATGCCCTTAAACATAATCTAAAGATTCTAGCACGACTTCCTATTGATGCTTCACTACGACTTGCAGCTGATGGAGGCGAGTTTGATTCCTTAGATTTAGACCTACTTGATGAAGCGTTGGAAAGTATTGTGGAACAAGTTGAACTTGAGGTTGAATGATATAACTTGAGGTTTATTTCTTCATGATGTATACTTACTTTTAGAAAGATGAGGTGGTTTCAATGTGTTGTAAGATCTGGTATCGATGTTGTCAACCTTTAGTGGAAACTCCCACCTTTTTTACAGTGGAAAACGTTAAAAACTAAGGGAAACCTTAGTTTTTTTATTCAATGAAAGCGAGAACTTTATGTTAGTTAAAAGTGTATTAGATTTAATTGGACAAACTCCAATCGTCGATGTAACCGAGAATTTTAAAACAAAAGCAAACCTCTATGTCAAAGTAGAATTCTTTAATCCAGGGGGAAGTGTCAAGGATCGTATTGCCTATGCTATGATTCAAGAAGGATTAAACAGGGGACTAATTAACCCTCAAACCCATATTATTGAAGCATCCAGTGGAAACACTGGAGTGGGACTAGCAATGGTCTGTGCTGCTCTTAATCTTAAACTAACGATTGTTATGCCAGAAACTATGACGATTGAACGTCGTAAACTTATTAAAGCCTATGGTGGCAATCTTGTGCTTTCTGATGGAACTAAGGGTATGAAAGGATCACTAGCCATTGCTCATGAGATGCTTGCTCAAGAAGAAAATACATTCATGCCTTCTCAGTTTGAGAACATTGTTAATCCACGGACTCATCGTGAGACAACAGTCAAAGAAATACTTAGTGATTTAGAAAAAGTAGATATTTATGTGTCAGGAGTTGGTACAGGAGGGACAATCTCAGGGGTTGGTCAAGTACTAAAAGAAACGTTTGAGGATGTTCTTATTGTCGCGGTTGAACCTGCTAATTCTCCTGTTATTTCTAAAGGAACTCCAGGGAAACATCATATTTATGGTATTGGAGCAGGATTTATTCCTGGTACATTGGATTTAAATGCATTTGATGTTGTTAAGACTGTGGAAGATGAAGAAGCAGGAGACTTTGCTCGTCAACTTGCATCAAAAGCAGGATTATTTGTGGGCATATCATCAGGTGCTGCCTTCAAAATAGCGTATGATTATGCAATGATGGAAGAGAATAAAGACAAACATGTCTTAGTCTTACTTCCAGATACTGGAGAACGCTATTTGTCATCTCCATACTTACTGAAAGAGGAATAATAATGGCATTATTGGATACGATTCAATCAATCAAAAAACGCGATCCCGCAGCAAAATCACTGATCGAAGTTTTACTACTTTATCCTGGGGTTCATGCCTTAATTGGGTATCGTATTGCACGTGTGTTTTATAACATTCATTTCTACTTTTTAGCACGTTTCATCTCACAACTATTCCGTTTTTTAACAGGGATTGAGATTCATCCAGGTGCAACGATTGGAAAGCGATTATTCATTGATCATGGATTTGGGGTTGTTATTGGAGAAACGAGCATTATTGGTGATGATGTTACGATGTATCATGGTGTCACTTTAGGTGGAAAAAGCTTGGAAAGTATCAAACGTCATCCTACCATTGGAAACAATGTTGTCCTTGGTGCAGGATGCAAAATAATGGGCAATATATTGATTGGTGATGATTCAATGGTTGGAGCAAATGCAGTTGTTACTAAGTCGCTACCACCACACAGTGTTGTAGGGGGAGTCCCTGCACGACAACTTAAGTAAACTAAAGGGGCTGTAACGAATAAACA
>DITO01000213.1 GCA_002422065.1 Erysipelotrichaceae bacterium UBA6182
TTAACTTCAAATATATCATAGTGTATAATTACCAAGAGAAATGAAGTTGGGTGAATCATGAAAATATCGTTAGTCATACCTTGTTATCGTTCTGAGAACACAATTGAAACTGTCCTTCAAGAAATAGAAGCGACAATGTCTAAAAGACCTGAATATTCGTATCAGGTTGTTTTGGTCAATGATTCATCCCCTGATAATTTGTCGAAAAAACTAGGCGAATTGATTGGAAAATTTCAAAATGTAGATGTTGTCGAGTTTACAAAGAACTTTGGCCAACACGCTGCTTTGATGTGTGGGCTAAGACAGGCAGATGGGGATATAGTTGTTTGCTTAGATGATGATGGTCAGACACCTGCAGACCAAGTTTTTGATTTAGTTGATACGATGAATGAAGGCTTTGATGTGGTGTATGCAAATTATCCTCAACTCAAAAAGACATTCTTCAGGAACTTTGGTACAGTTGTAAATAATTTAATGGCTGAGTTATTGATATCAAAGCCAAAGGATATCATGATGACAAGTTACTTCTGTATGAATCGCGTCATCGTTGATGAAGTCATCAAGTATACGAATGCGTATCCGTATGTCGGTGGTTTGGTGTTAAGATCTACCAACAATATTGGCAAAGTCATGGTCAATCATCGTGATCGATTCAATGGCACGTCAGGTTATACCTTCAAATCACTTTTAGGCTTATGGCTTAATGGTTTCACCGCATTTTCTGTTAAGCCATTACGTTTGGCTAGTTTGTTAGGTGGCTTGGTTTCCATGTTTGGTATCTTTTACGGAATTTATACAATTGTTGCTCGGTTACTCAATCCAGATATGCCAATTGGTTATGCATCTTTAATATCAGTCACTGTATTTATTGGTGGGATGAATATGATCATGCTGGGTTTGGTAGGGGAATATATTGGTCGTATGTACATCAGCATGAATAATTCTCCACAATACGTTATCAAGAAAGTTATCTCAAGTGATGGCAAGTAAACATCTAACACTAAAACTACATGCTTTATTGCTTGTTTTTTCTGTATCTGGAATATTCTCAAAGCTTGCTTCGAAACATCCTTTTTTATCGAGTCAGTATTTGATTAACATGTTCATTGTGTTAGTCATTTTCGGACTCTATGCCATTTTTTGGCAGTTGATCCTTAAGGAGATGACGATATCCAGCGCTTACGCACATCGTTCTATACTGGTGATCTGGGGTTTTATTTGGGGTTGGCTCATTTTTGATGAAGTGATTGATTTGAGAATGATCCTTGCGGCTGTTTTGATTATGTTTGGTTTATGGTTGATTGGTGAAAAATAGTGGGAACGACATTATATCTTGCCTCTGTTGCCATTGCCTCAATCTCACAATTGTTGCTTAAAAAGAGTGCGAATGAAAAACATGAATCGTTTATAAAATCTTACTTGAATGTGTTGGTCGTTAGCGCATATGGTCTTTTATCCATATCAATGGTGTTGACTTCTTTAGCATATCGTACAGTACCTTTGGCACTTGGTCCAATAATAGAAACACTTGGAATCGTATTTGTAGCGATATTGAGTTCAATAATATTTAAGGAAAAACATTCCAAGCGATTTATTTTGGGTATGTTTTTTATCATATTGGGGGTGATTGTTGCATATGGTTGAAAACATTAATCTTAAACAACTACCATGGGACAGCGAATTCTGGGGTGTGAATTTCTATGATCTTGTGGGTAGTCCGGAACTCAAATATGATGAAATCCAAAAACCATATCTCATCCAATCAAAGTTGGAGAAAACGAATATTGATGAACGTCAAAGATTAGAAGTGAATGGATATCAATGTGTTGAACAAAAAATCACACTCCTGAAGCAAGTTGAAAATGAACATAATACTTGTGTGGATATACGCCCAATAAAGTTGAGTGAGGTCGAGAACCTTAAAGATGAAATCGGTTTAATATTTGTCGAGAATTCCAGGTATCGAATGTTTGATGTACACAAGGTAAAGGACTTCTACTATCGTTGGCTTGCGAACAGCTGTATAGGGACGATGGATCCTTATATCGATGGATATTTCATTGATAATCAGTTGGCTGGATTTGTGAGTTACCGAGTTAAAAATAACATATTGGTGATCGGTTTGTTTGGGGTATTGATTCCTTATCAAGGGAAAGGGATTGCTAAAATACTTTTAGAGCATGTTAACTACATGGCTAATCATATGCAACTCGATTCCATTTCAGTGAGTACGCAAGGTTCCAATAGAAACGCACTGAAAGCATATATTAAGCAGGGGTTTAAGGTAAGCTTGGAAGAATTCTGGTATTATAAAATGGACTTATCAAGGGGAGAGTAACATGATTTCATTTAACATTCCGCCATTTGTTGGCAAAGAACTTGAGTACATTAAACAGGCTGTACTTGAACATCGTAAGTTATCGGGGGACGGACCCTTTACAAAGTTGAGTAGCCAATGGTTGGAGAAGAAGTTTGGAACTACGAAAGCATTGTTGACGACATCCTGTACATCAGCGCTTGAAATGAGTGCCATTCTTTGCGATATTCAACCTGGAGATGAAGTCATAGCACCATCCTTTACATTCGTCTCTACGGTCAACGCATTCGTTCTCAGAGGGGCTAAGATTGTATTCGTCGATATTCGTCCTGATACGATGAATATGGATGAGAAGCTGATCGAGGAAGCAATAACCGACAAGACGAAAGCGATTGTTGTGGTTCATTACGCAGGTGTTTCATGCGAAATGGATACAATCATGTCAATAGCGGATAAACATCAACTTTATGTTGTGGAAGATGCGGCTCAAGGGGTCATGTCTACATACAAGAATCAGTATCTGGGAACGATTGGTGACTATGGAACATATAGTTTCCATGAAACAAAGAACTACTCTTGTGGTGAAGGTGGAGCGCTCTTAATCCGTGATGCTAAGAACGTTGAAAGAGCAGAAATCATTCGTGAGAAGGGGACCAACCGATCTCGTTTCTTCCGTGGACAAGTCGATAAATATACTTGGGTTGACATGGGAAGTTCCTATTTGCCAAGCGAAATCAATGCGGCATATCTCTATGCTCAACTTGAAGCAGCGGATATGATCAATGAAAAACGTTTAGCCATCTGGAATCGTTATTATATGGGATTGAAAGATCTTGAACATGAATATATCGATTTACCAACGATACCTGAGAACTGTACGCATAACGGTCATATGTTTTACATCAAATGCAAAGATTTGGATGAACGTACAAGTTTAATTCAATACTTAAAAGACAACGACATCATGGCTGTCTTTCACTACATTCCTTTACACTCAGCAGAAGCTGGATTGAAGTTTGGGCGTTTCCACGGTGAAAACAAGTTTACGACAAGCGAAAGTGAAAGACTATTAAGACTACCACTCTTCTATGAACTCACATTGGATCAAGTCGACACCATTGTCTCTAAAGTACACGACTTTTATCGTCATGAAAACTAAGATTAAGAACTGGATCGTTGAAAATCTACTTTATATTTCTGGGATTTTACTTATCATTTCGATCTTTACACCATTCATCAATCAATACTTTGGTTTCATCGTTAAATACGACTATTTTTGGTTGCATATACCATATCATGAGGAGTTCTTTCGACTTGTGGATAATGGTTTACCCTTATGGTCTTGGAACTTCTTTTTAGGTGCTAATTTTTGGGGTTCGAAGAGTTTAAGCATCGTAGGCGATATCTTCGCTTGGATGACATATTTCTTGAATCAACGACTTGATCATCTCACGATGTCCATGACCTATATCATGGTATTCAAATTCATCGTGGGATATACGGGTTTTTATTTGCTTTCGAAATCATTCACGCAAAAACCATTGATACGCTTATTGATGGCATTGACTTATGTGTTCAGTGGGTGGAGTACGACATTTATCGAACAGACCTATTTCACATCTTTTTATATGTTATTGCCATTCATGTTTTATGGTGTGGAATTGTTCTTAGCGAAGAAATCCATTTTTATTTATGTCTTTTTTACTGCGCTGTTAATACTATCCAATTTTTACTTCTTTTGGCCAGCCGCATTGTTGTTATTGATCTATTGGATTTACCGATATCTGATTCTTTATGAGTTCAAATTTGGTAAATTCTTTATCAAATCAATGCAAATGCTGGCATTGACCTTACTAAGTTTAAGTATCTCTGCAATCGTGTGGCTACCAGGTTTGATTCATCTCATGTCTTCATCACGTCTTGGCAATTTCCTAAATGAGTATTCAAGTTGGGGACAATTGAATATAGCTAGTTTCTTCGTATTCTCGTTCATTCCAGTCTTGAAGTACTTGGATGGGTTTCTAAAAGATGCGTGGTATTACTTCAATCAGATGGGTCTTTATTACGGTTCCTTTTCAATTCTACTCATCCCACAGATTGTATTCATTTTCAAAACTAAGAAAGAAAAGATAATCAACTTGATCTTGGTGATTTTACTCTATGCACTCATGCTTTCACCTAAGCTAGGTTTTATATTTCACTTCACATACAGTTTACGCTACACGTTCATCATCACCTTCATGGGACTAATCGTAGTGACGCAATTGCTCGATCAACTGGATCGTATTCACAGGATTACGCTGATTATTACTGAGCTTTTGATTCTCGGTGGTTTCTATATTTTGACAAATACTTTGTTGCCTAGTTTATATCCAGAAGGTTTGCCAACGAATTTGCTGGAGCTTGAACTTCTTAAAACGGTTGTCCTATGCACCATAGCATATACAACGCTCTTGTTAATCTACAAACATAAGAAGATTACATCTCCATTTTGGAATCAAATCATATTTGGTTTAATCATCTTCGTGGGAATCTTTGAAATATTCACACAAGGTCAAGCAGCATTGAAGTCACAGGACACACTACAAGATCAATACCAACCCCCTTACGTCATGAGTGTTGATTATGATAATTCAGTTGAATATCTTAAATCCATTGATTCAGGATTCTACCGCGTTTATCAGAATAACGGATATTTATCCAACATCAATCTACTCTACGATTACAAATCCATTTCTACCTACGACAGTGTCTTTCAGTACAGCATGAGTAACTTTCTAGATTGGGCTCGACTCTATCCGTATACAAATTGGGAGTTCAGATTCAATGAACCCGCATTCAATCAAATCATGAATGTCCGTTATGCAATTATTGATGAAAGCATTGGTGAAAACTACATGTCCGACGAATGGTACGCCGAAGAGATCCAACGCTTTGGGAATTATCGGATACTCAAATTCAAAGCGGAGACTGAAATGGCGTTTACTTACAACCAGTTTGATCGCTATCAAACAATTAAAGACTATATTAAAAACAATGAACAATATTTCCTTTATGAGATGGGAGATCTACTGAACCAAACACTCTATGTGGAAGATCGTGTTCAGATGGATAAATTTATCAATTATGAATCTCCATTAGAGATGGAAAGATTATATTTCAACCCGAAAGCCTATAGTCAGAACTGGATGGCTTTCGACATCGACTTAAGTGAAAATCGATTGGTTTTCTTTAGTATTCCTTACGATGAGGGTTGGAATGTTACGAATCAGAAGGGTGACTCTGTTGATTTCTTCGAAGTTCAAGGTGGATTCATTGGTATCGCAATGGATGCAGGTGTCCATCAATTAGAGTTCAAATTCACACCTAAAGGGTTCATCGATGGCAAAAATGTATCAATTGCAGGATCAATTGCTTTTTTGATCTTAGTCTTTTCGATGACTGGAGCAAAAGTGATCAGGAGGTTCAAGCGTGCGAAAACTATTGCTTAATCCGTTTTTACAGTTGCTGTTTTTTGTTGTTTTTCTATTTGGAATTGCCACTTATTTGTCGAATTCTAACAAAAGTATTCAAATGATTGATCTTGACCAATATCCTCAAAATGATTCACTCGTATACAAAATCGAGGCAATCTACGATCAAGGTGAGTATCTAGAAATTGTTGGATATGCATTCGACATACAGAATCGTTATGCGTTTAATAACTACATAACTGGTTCTGGAGAGAACCTGTATGTCAATGTAGATCTTGTTTTGAATAATGATCGTGTCGCATATCTTCTCAGCACGACACCGCGCTACACCAATGCTGTGGGTACAATTGGTTCAATCAATCTCCATCATTTTGGATTTATGGCAAAAGTTAGTAAGCAATATTTAAAAGAAGATGTGTATTCATTAGC
>DITO01000180.1 GCA_002422065.1 Erysipelotrichaceae bacterium UBA6182
TCATGTTCTACTTCCACTTTGGATGCGTTGAATTTCACAACGGCTGATTCTACACCTTTGGCTTTCGATAAACTACCTTCAATGCGTCTTACACAAGACGGACAAGTGAGTGTTTCTAATTGTAATACGGTCTTTTCCATGTTTCATTCCTCCTCTGGATGATTCCAGTATAGAGGGTATTCCAATTAAAAACCTTGACCTAAATCAAGTTTTTGTAAGAAAAAAGGAAAATCAATATGATCTTCCTAATTTCATGTTTTAAAAATTCTTTAGTGGGAATGTTATCGAATAACTGCCTGGGGTGTTGGCTTTTACGTAATAGATATTCGTCTCATTTAAATAATAAGGCGAATTAAAGAGGTGCCAACTATTCGCATTCAGTAATGAGGTACTCATATATGGATGGAACGTACCATACACAGTAAAGTTACTACCTTGATATTTTAGATAACTCTGATAGGTGAATTCAAACCTGTGTAGCTCATTTGGATAAGTAGAGGTTACTGTCAATGTGGATGGATAAGTATATATTTTCGAATCATTAAATGGATTCGCTGTGGATGGACCTAAATTTTCGATAGACAATTGATAATTGATTTTCCATTTATAGTCCTTTTTTTCAATGCGATACGTTCCAGCTGTGAGGGTGAGAATATAATCCTCATATACGTTCCATAAGACACGGTTGGTTGAGTCCTCGATCAAGTAGAATAGTTCTTGAATATCCATTTTAAAACGAATATACGATGTTTGATTCAATGTAAATCGATAAGTCATTTCATAATCTGGATGATATTCTGTTTCTATACTAAACGGGAGTTCAATGGATTGGATTTTGTTTTTGTGGTGAATAAAGGTAAGGTAGTAATAGTAGACATCACCGTTATTGACGAAATGAATCGTATAAACACCTGGTGTTTTAATCGGTCCTTCAACAGTTCGTCCGGCGGCATCTTTCACTTCTAAACCAAAGGATACGCGTCGATAATTGCTAAGTTCACCTGATTGCGGTGCTGATGGTGCCATATCTTGATATAACAATAATTGAAAGGTCATTTCACCTTCGGTATGGGTGTAGGTGAAGGTCTCTTTTTCAAACAGTGGTGAAGTAGTAAAACGTGGTGAAACATAGGTGTCATCAATGTCAAAGTTTACGCCATAAGTGTCGTCTTCTACTTCATAAAACGTGATGACACCTTCACCAAATATATCGAGTCTAACTTCATCTTGAGCATGGAATGCAAAGTACATAATGATAGAGTCATCCAACTGAATCAGGGATGTGCCTTTAATCTTACCGTTTATGGTTAAGTTGACCCGTTGATTCGTGCCTGTAAAAACCATCTTGTACACGGTATTTTGATCCATTGTATCGGTGATGACAGATTGATCAAACGGTTGATTCATGCTTATAGGAATGGCTTCACTCGTAGTAATGGTGTATTCTTGGATAATTCGCTTGCTCACTGGAGTTATTTTCAACCGTACTTGGTCCTCATTCCACGATTTATAGAGAAACACATAAAAATCTAACGGTTCGGTCACTTCTAGGTAAGCCATGTGTTCGCTGTAATTGTATACCATCGAAGATTGAATGTCCGAATATTCTGTGGGTATAGTAATCACTTGATCACTATCGAATACATAATATCCTGGATCGAGTTTAACTCGGTAATAGTGACTCGTACGGGTATCTGTTGAGATATAATCCCTATTTAATCCGATTGGTTTAACACCATCAACGGTGGTTGAAGCGGCACTGAATGTAAAATCATTGATGGTAAATTCATCGAAATATTCATCGATGTAGATGATACTACCCAAGTAGTAACTGCCATTTAAGAATACTTCGATTGTAGGGAATCCATCTTTCATTTGAATACCAAGGATGAGCGTTTCAAAGTATAAGTGCCCATCAAAGAATGGATACACTCGTTGAAACTGCTCGACGGTTGTACTTAAATAAATAATCTCATCCTGTTTAGTGTAAGTACCTTCAAGGTCTAAAATGAAATCATCATAAGGTACTTTTGGAGTTTCGAATTCGTTAGCATTAATAGAATTTGATAAATCTTCTGTTAAATCATACCGTACATACCCTAAGGCAGTATCCGTTTTATGATAGTAATAATTCTGGTGATCGTTATAATCTAAAACACCTTCTTGCCCAACAAAAAATAGGTTATAGGCAGCATTATACAAATCCCCAGAGAATACTTGATAAGACCCATCTGTACTATTTAATATTTCAAGGGCTTCTGATTCTAATATAGTATCCTTCGTAAATACCGTTGAATCAACCCAAGGTAATTGATGATCGACTAGTTCATAACGTATGTTGACTTCTTCATAAAGACCACTCAAGGGTAAGAGCTGATAGTCAGCATAGTAAATAAGACGATCATTTTCCCTTAAATAGATATCTTGAAACGTTCCATAAATAAAGACGAAATTTGGGGTAATCACATATTCATTGATTTCAAGTAGATATTCTAATCCAAGGGTATAATACAAACTGAAATACCCATTCTCATAAAAACTGATTTGATAGGTATACCAATACTCACTGATTTCAACGTCAGAATCCAATGTTTTTTGACTTTGATCGATTTGGTAGAGCACTTCTTCACCAAAGCGTTCTTTGGTTTTGTTTTTGCTTAAAAGAACGCCTTCATAGGCATCACCTTCAATTAAAGAGACTTCAAAGGCTTCTAAATGGGGAACATAGATATAAATCATCGCGTTATTCGGATGTTTGTACCGATTTTCACTGAGTTCTATTAAAGTGAATTGGGTTGTTATGGTTTCTTTAGTATTGGTGTAGTAGATGATATTTTCGGTCACATCTAACCCAACAATGATAAATTCGTACTTGAAATAGGTTGGTAGTTTATCCTTAATCATGTATCCGTTATTTTTAGACTGTCCTTGTTGAAATAGTTGATAGGTACCATCATGACCATATACATTCGTTTTTTTAAGGATTATTATGTCAAAAACCTTGGTTTGATCCGCAACCTGTGCTGTCAGTGTGAGGAGGATATTTTCAATCTCACTTTGAACTACTTCACCCTTCGAATTAAAATAGGTTGGTTGACTAGAAGTCCAAGTCACTATATAGTTTTGATAAAGAGTAGGTAGCAATACGTTACCTGATACTTCATAGCGTAAAGTTGTTTCATTAAAGGTGACATTTGAACCAGCAAGATTGAGTTCATCTAAAGAGATACTCGTTACTTCAGGTTTTTTATCACATCCATAAAGCGATAAGATGAGAAACATGAATAAGAAGAAGGGGAAACGTTTCATTTTTAATTTACCTCGGACTTTCTTTTTATAGTTTAATTATAACTGATATTTTTTAAAATTCACACTATATAATTTATTAATAAACTAAAAGAAGACTTTGATTTGGTCTTCTTTTAGTAGTTACAATATATTTATAACTGAAAGGTTATAAGATTTAATGTAAATTTATGGATATCCTCTTTCAACTTTTCTTTTTTTTACTTTCTATGTTGATAGTCTTTATCGATATCGTCTTTCCAGTTATCGTTAATCGATTTATTCATTCTAAGCTCTCTAATTGTTTCATTCATAACCTTATAACCTAAATTCGTACCTCTTTCATCGGCTTTATAGTTGACAGCACGGTTAGCATCAACACCAAATTTTTTAGCGGTTTTAATCGCGTCAATGTTCGCGCCAATAAAGATGAATTCCCAGTTGTATTTTTCTTTTTGTAAGGATATGTATTCTGATACTTTCTCATAATCAAATTCGGTTGAAGCATTTTCCATTCCATCTGTTGTTATAAAGAATAATGTCTTTTCAGGGATATCTGATTCATTCAATTGCTTATGAACACGTCTTATTTTGATAATACTTCTTCCAATCGCATCCAATAACGCAGTTGAACCTCTGACATAATACTGTTTTTCAGTCATTGGTTCAATTTGTTTAAGGTTAACTCTGTTATGTAATACCTCAAACCCATTATCAAATAATACGGTGGAGACAATCGCTTCACCACTAACTTTTTTTTGTTCTTGGATGAGATGATTGAATCCCGCAATCGTTTCTTTTTCTAAACCTGACATGGAGCCTGACCTATCTAAAATAAAGACCAATTCCACTAAATCCTTTTTCATGTGTTTCACCCTTTCTGAGTTCATTTTACACAATACAAAGTTGGAATTGGTCGTTTCAAAAGCGACAAATAAAAGGGTATTAATTCATAGACCCAATCGAGTTTACACCATTATCGAAAAGCGCTATATTGATTTCAAAAATATCATAATTGCCTTTAGCAATATAATAACCCACAATGATATCTTGAGGTAAAGCATCGGATAGGGTGTACCCTGCTTTCTTTAAGAAGTCTAGAGTTTCATCGTAATTGAGTTCCAAGGCGACTGCGAAAGCTAACGCAGTGGATTTACTGGGTTGATAGAGACGGTTTGATCTTATCTTAGAAAATAGCTTACGGTCGATATTGGCTTTCTTATAAACTTCAACATCTTCTAAGGCTTTTTGATTAATGAATTTAAAGAGCATTTCTTGGAAGGTATAGTCGATTTCATCGATGAGTTCTTCTAATGATCTTGGCTTGGTTCGAATCAACTTTGGTGTGGTTGCACGATCCACCATGACATTGGCCATGATGGTTTCGTTATATTTTAGTTCATTGAGGAAGGGTTTTGAAGCTTGATAAGATTCTTCATCATAAACGACTAAATAGATCATCATATCCGATAAATCAGAAAATCCTTTGATCACACCTAACGCAACCTCAAGTGCTTCTTTTCGTGGGTATTTAAAGGTACCAGAAGAAATGAGTGGAAACGCAATACTTTCTAACTTCATTTCCATCGCGAGTTTTAAGACATTGGTATAGGTATCTTTGAGTTGTTGTTTTTCATTGAGTTTGCCATTCTTGTAAATTGGTCCTACCACATGAATAACATATTTCGATAATAGATTATAACCACTGGTAATAATGGGTTGAGCCAGTCTTAAAGAACCGAATCTTGCACGGTCTCTTAATAGTTCAGGTCCTGCTTTTTCATGAATTTTCGCATCTAATCCACCAAAAACAAAGGGTTCTTGACTGGTGGAATTTACAATCGCGTCCACTTCCATTTTAAGGATATCATTACGTAATATTTCAAAAGGCATGTTTAATCAACTCCTAGTTATAGTATAAAAGAAAAAGATAGATTTCGCATCTATCTTAGTCACAACCTATTTAATTCTTATATTATCAAAAATACTCTTCTTAAGCATGAATCGAGAAACTAGGATGGTAGATAATTCTAATAACAATAAAGATACTTACTATATAATAAAAAAACACCCTAAAAATATAATTGAGGTGTCTTTCTGATAAATTAAATCTCTAGTAACTATTTACTCTTAGTATTGGAATTGTTTGGATTCAATTGATTTGCTCTATTATCTACGCCAGCTTTATGACTCGAGTTATTCGGGTTATTTTGGTTAGAATGATTGTTTGCTGAATCTCTGAAGGCTGAATTATTAGGATTCATTGAATTAGAGCGTTGATCATTTGAACTGTGTCCACCTTTTGACATATAGGTTTCCTCCTTTTTGAATAATTATGACAGTGATAAATCTAGTACATTGATGTTTTTTCTCTTTAGCATCCATACATACATCCCCATCGTAATAAGACTGTCTAAAGCAGTACCGGATGCAAACATTAAAGCAATCAATGTCA
>DITO01000090.1 GCA_002422065.1 Erysipelotrichaceae bacterium UBA6182
TCCATTATGCCAGAGGGGGATGTAGGATGAAAATAGCTTGTCTTTCCGATTGGCATCTAACCAACACTGCACCGGAAAAAAGGATAGATAATTACGAGGAATCGGTATTTAGAAAGTATGAATTTGTTTTAAAACACTGTGATGATAATGGTATTAAATATTTGGTTGGAGGAGGTGATATTTTCAATCATCCAAGAATGAGCCTTGGATTCGTGTCAAATGTTATCAAAGTAAGTAATCGTTATAATGTTAAGATTTTAGTAGTGCCTGGCCAACATGATCTTTTTTTTCACAACCCCAACTTAAACAACACGCCATTAGGATTATTGAAAAATGCTGGTGTAATTACTATGCTCGGTGATGAACCGTTGATGGATGGTAACATTCATTTTTATGGTGCTGGATGGGAACAACCTATTCCTAAGATTATTGACAAAAATGCAGTAACCATTCTTGCCATTCACATTATGACAATCAAGGATAAGAAGGTTTATGAGCAGCAAGAAGATTATATAACTGCTGGTTCATTGTTGAAGAATAATCCTTTTGATTTGATTGTATCAGGTGATAATCATCAAACATTCACAGAGTTATATAAAGGTAGAAGGTTAGTTAATTCAGGTAGTTTGATGAGGTCAACCGTTGCTCAGAAAGATCATTCACCCTCGTTCTTCGTTTACGATACAGATGATAAAACATTGGAACAAGTGTTGATTCCATGTTTGCCAGCACATGAAGTTCTACTTATAAATGAGCATGAAGAATCAAAAGAATTGAATCAAAGATTGATCTTATATAAAAACGCATTAACAGAGGAGGTTGAAAGTGATTTTAATTTTGTAGATAATATTAAGAAGAAACTAAAGTTAATTGAGGTTAATGATAGGGTTAAAGAAATTATAGGAGAATGTGTTTGATGAACGAAATTGACAAAATAAAACAAGACTTGGAACTGTTGGACAAGGAAATTGAGACTGCTGAGAAAGAGAAGAATCAACTTGAAGGTAGAATCATCCAAGCGAAAGAAACTTTAAAAAACACTTATGACATTGATACAGTTGAACAAGGACAGAAAGAGATTGAAATTTTGAAAAAGAATGTAGATGATTTAAAGGTTAAAATAAATACCGTATATACCAAACTTAAATCAGAATATTTGTGGTGATGGTATGCATGACTATCCATTAATAAGAGATAGATTCAAGGAATTAAAATCAGAAAGGGATTATGCTGTAAGTGCATTAAAGAGAGAGAATGTCGTTCTTCAATCTTTAAAGCAAGAAGAGGAAGACTCACTAACAGCACGTATCATCATCCAACAATGCGCTGATGAAACGCAGAGCCAATTGAAAGCAACAATATCATCATTAGTAACACTGTGTACTAATGTTGTATTCCCGGATGATGACATTGTGTTTGATGTTGAGATTAGTCAGAAAAGAGGGCGAACCGAGGCTTGTTTCTTCATTGTTAAAGATGGTAAGCGCATTGATGATTTGCTTGATGCTGACGGAGGTGGACTTGCTGATATTATATCTATCGCACTGAGAATAGCGTTTATAAAACTCAGCAAAAACAAATTCAGATGCTTGCTATTAGATGAACCTACTAAGTTCTTGCATGATGAAAATGCACAGGCTAGAACGAATGAAATGTTGATGCGTGTTTCTGAATATTTGAAGATTCAGTTCATCATTATATCTGATCAGAATGAGATTTCAGGGCACAAGAAATTCGTTGTTAATAAAGGTGTTGTTAAGGAGATAACATGCTAAATCCAATCGAGCTAATACTGTACATTGCTTTAAACATCTATCATGAAGCCCGTTCAGACCCACCTTTTGCTCAAATTGCAGTAGCGCATGTAACAATAAACAGAATCAAACAATCTGGAACTTCTGCAAAAGAAGTTGTGTATAAGCCCTATCAATTTAGTTGGGTTTATCAGAAAGAAAATCATTGGCCTGACGATATTAAATCATTTGCAAAAAGTGTTGAATATGCTATAATAGCAATTAACGGTCATGATTTTACAGATGGATCAACCTTCTATTATAAGAGGGGAACAAAGAAGCCATACTGGACGAAAGAGAAGATATATGTTGCTAGTTTTGGAAGTCATAAATTCTATAAAGAGGGAGTGAATTGATGGAAGTTATCGTTAAAAAAATGACCACGATAGATGATATGCATGAAGCATTTGAATCTACTGTTCGTGGTGATACAAGAGTAAAGTGTTCTCTCAGAAATGCATACAAGTGGGAACATTCCCCGATAAGGATACAGATGTTTAAGATTAAAATGATTGATGTTCCATCATTCGTTTCTGTTCATTTTGTTCGTCATGCAGCGGTCGGACAACAACACTATGTGATGAGCAATCGTGAAGACCGTGGTGGTGAAGGTAATACTGAAGTAAATAGATTATCACCAGTAAAACATACTATGATCCTAAATGCTCAACATTTGATTGACATGGCAAGAAGGAGATTGTGTTTTCAAGCATCAAAAGAAACAAGAAGTACTATGCTGATGATTAAAGAGGAAATTAGAAAAGTTGATCCTGACCTAGCTCATTATATGGTTCCAAATTGTATTTACAGAGGTGGGACATGCTCTGAACCCAAACCTTGTGGAATGTATATTGTCAATTCATATAATGGAGAAGGTGATGAAATGGCAAGATATTCAAGACTTCATCCAGAACTTTTACCTAAAAGAGGAGAATAAAATGGCAAAATTTATAGGTAGTGCCGTAGCAATTATAGTTTTTTGTGCATTTATATATGGTTCATATTGGGTTACTAAGAATGGTTCATATTGGTTTTTCTACGAAGATATGGTGAAATCAACAATTCAAGAAACTGTTAAACAAGATTCATTAAAAGGAGAATAAAATGGCAACATGTATGGTAAAGCAAACACAGGAGACTGATATTGAACAAGATGGAAGGAAAGAGATAATTGAAGTATTGATTAAAGATATTAAAAAATGGCAAAAGATTAGTTATAAAGGTGGTAAGTTGTTCGGTTTGTTTTCTGAGGGGTGCAAATATCATGATAAAGTCAATATGATTCTTGACAATTATATTAGAGTAGTTGCAGGACTTATTGGAGATGATGAAGATTGGTTGTTCTGGTATATATATGATAATGATTTTGGTAAGAGGGGGCATACGGCTC
>DITO01000268.1:0-148 GCA_002422065.1 Erysipelotrichaceae bacterium UBA6182
TTTGAAATGATGGATCAGTTCTTAAATCATCTTAAAACAAACACCAAAGAACAGAGTTTATTGCTTGCTATTAATCAGGCACCAGATAGCTTCAAATCAAAATTGTTGTTAGCCATCAGTGATGAAGCAGATGGCCCATTCATTGAAG